>UQPI01000017.1 GCA_900542945.1 uncultured Collinsella sp. | reverse complement strand
AGCTGCGGAAACGCGGGGTCCGTTCAGGCTGTTGCGTTGAGATTGAAAATCAACCCTATTTAGTGGCACACATGAAATGCCGGATTCGGCTCTACTAGATTGAGTATGCGATATTATGCAACCTTGCATAATTCGGCCTTGCATAATCTTTGCGCGTGGTTTGTATTGGAGGACATGTATATCGACTGAGGTAACACGTCCGCCCCGCTCTCTCGCCGCGCGCCGTGGTACGATTTTTGAGTTTGAAAGTCCCGCCGTGCTCCGGCTGCCCTTGCAGCTTGTCGCGCGGCCGCACGTAAAGGAGCCATCATGGCCGGTATGAACATGCAGCAGATGATGAAGCAGGCTCGCAAGATGCAGGAGCAGCTTGCCGCCGCGCAGGAGAACCTCAAGTCCCAGACCGTCGACGCCTCTGCCGGCGGCGGCATGGTCAAGGTGACCGTTAACGGCGAGATGGAGCTCGTCAACCTCACCATCGATCCCGATGCCCTCGACCCCGAGGACGTCGATATGCTGCAGGACATGATCATGGCTGCCGTCAACGAGGCCGTCCGCGGCGTCAACGAGCTCGCCAACAAGCAGATGGGCGCCATCACCGGCGGCCTCAACATCCCGGGCATGCCGTTCTAAGACACGCATATATATGAGTGCGAATCACAGTCTGCAAAAACTGCTCGATGAGCTGGGCCGTCTGCCGGGCATTGGTCCCAAGTCGGCCCAGCGCATCGCCTATTACCTGCTCGAGGCCGATGCCGAGGAGGCCCGCCGCCTGGCCGAGGCCATCCTGGAGGTCAAGCAGGAGGTCCACTTTTGCAGCCGTTGCTTTAACTACGCCACGGCCGACGAGTGCTCCATCTGCCAGGACCCGATGCGCGATACCACTCGCATTTGCGTGGTGGGCGAGCCGCGCGACGTCCAGGCAATCGAGCGCACGGGCAGCTACCATGGCCTGTACCATGTGCTGGGCGGCGTGATCAGCCCCATGGACAAGATTGGTCCCGAGCAGTTGCACATTCGCGAGCTGCTGGCGCGTCTGGGCCACGAGGATATCCATGAGGTCATCATCGCCACCAACCCCAATATTGAGGGCGAGACCACGGCGAGCTATCTTGCTCGCACCATCAAGCCGCTGGGCGTCGAGGTGTCGCGCCTGGCGAGCGGCCTGCCCGTGGGCGGCGACCTGGAGTATGCCGACGAGCTTACGCTTGGCCGCGCCATCGAGGCCCGTCGCGCGATTTAGGTGGCGAGCCTGCTCCTGCCGTATGTTTTCCTCGCGACGCACGGGGTAGTCATAATTTCCCCGTGCGACTGTGAGTTTGTTGTGCAACAAAGATGCTTCGTATCCGCTTATCGCATGGATGCTTCCGCTCGCATCCTTAATTTGCCCATTCGTTGCGCAACCTTTTGGGTTCGCTGATACACTCAAATATGGATTCGAATGAATGCGCCGCTTCTGAGCGGCGTGTTTTTCTTGGAGGAGAACGCATGCGGCCCGGTGGCACTCAGACAAAGCGCGGCGCCGCGGTGCGCATGCGACGCCGACTGGGCTTGGCGCCGCGGGCGTACGCACTGCTATCGTGCTCGCTGGTGCTGGTCATAGCTGGCGTTTCTGCCTATGGCATGACCGTGCCGTCCATGATGCAGGCGCATGCCGCACGCGAACCGCGCGTGGGGCATGAGGTCAAAAGTGATCTGGGTACCACGACTGGATATGCTTGGGCAAGTGTGGTCGCGCATATTGTGTTTGGCACCGACGATGCGGACGGCGCCGAGGCTCCGGACAACGAAGTCACGCTTGCCAATGGCAAAACCATCGTGCTCACCAACACCAAGATCATCGATCGGTTGTCCAACAATAGCGTGGCGGCAACGGTGAATAAGGTCGAGCAGCAGAAGGAGCAGGACGCCCAGCAGTCCGGAAAGCCCGGTAGCTCGGATACTTCTGGCTCCGGCTCGGATTCATCGAGTTCGGGCGGCGGCTCTGGGTCGGGTTCCTCTGCCGGAGGGTCTGGAAACGGCGGCTCGACGGGCGGCAACACTGACAACGATGCAAACTCCGGTGGCCTTTCCGCTGCTGAGGAAGAGAGCATTCACAGTTGGCTTGTGACCAAGTACAACATGCTCGACGGCTATGTTTCTCGTGCCAATGACGTGGTTTCGACCTATAACTCTACGGGAGATCCCAGGCCGTGCGACAGCCTGGTCGGGGAGATGTTTGTCATTCGAGCCGAGTTCGGTCGTCAGACATTCTCGCCCCGGTCAAAGTGGTATCAGCAGTATGCCAATCTGTGGGGCTGTTACACCAACCTATGTCAATGGGTCGGCCATTACGGCGATGATGACGTCGCGCTCGGTAACTTCAACAATAACGTGGCGGCGCTTGCCCTATGATGACCGATCTTGCATCCACCACGCCACAATCGCTCGGTCGCGATCCCATGGTCGGCCTGCGCCTGGCGCGTGTCGACGGGTTTGAGCCGGCCATCGCGCTCGGTCAGGACGAACTGCCTGCCTATCTGCGTCGTTTTACGATGCTGTTTGCCGACGATGCCACCATGCGCCGTGGCGGTATCGGCCGCGTGACGCGTGCCGTCAACGCCCAAGGCGAGGCCGTGGCGCTCAAGCAGCTCATCTTGCCGGCGCGCGATGAGTTCGACGACGATGCCGCTCACGAGGCGCTGGTCGCCAAGTTCAAGGCAGCGTTTCGCGAGGAATATGAATGCCACCGCGCCCTTTCGGGCCTCAAGGGCTTTCCCCGCCTCTATGGCTGGGGCGAGGTCGACGGTGTGCCTGCAATTGTCATGGAATGGGTCGAGGGCGAGACGCTTGCCCGCTTGCGTTCGCGACTTGCCGTGGACGATGCCGGACGCCTGTCGCCGCTTGTGGCGGCGCGTCTGGGTCGCGACCTGTTCGATCTGCTCTGCCGTATGAGCCTGGTGGGGGAGGGCTTTGTCCATCGCGATATCTCGCCCGCTAATATTATGGTGCGTACGGCGCGTCTACCGCTTGACCGGCAGCTTGCCGAGGGCACCTTTGACCTGTGCCTGATCGACTTTGGCTCGTCGCTGGCGCTCGAGCCTGCGTCGGCCGTGGCCGGTACCGGCGGCAAGGCGTCGTTTACGGAGCGCTATGCCACGCTGCGTCGCGCGACGGTTGCCTATGCCCCGCCCGAGATGCTCACCGACGATATTCCCGACCTGCGCGCTTTGCGTATGTCGCCGGCGATCGACGTCTATGCCGCAGCAAGCACGGTTTACGAGCTCATTGCCGGCGCCGCGCCATACGAAGCCGCGCCGAGCACTTCGGGCACCTCGGGTTCGCGCAAAAAGACGCGCGACATCGCCAGCCCCTACCGTCTCAAGATGGACACGCTGCCCGACTATCCCATTGGTGCCCATGCGCCCGGTTGCGATTTGACTCAGCTGCTTCGTCGTGAGCCCGATGTGGCGCTCGCTGCGGCCGAGCAGGCCCAGCAGCTGGGGCTTGAGCCGGATTCCGAAGAGCTACGCGATGCGCTGGCGTTTGTCGATGCCCAGCTGTTCGACGTGGTGATGGCCTGTCTGTCCAGCCATCAAAAAGATCGTCCCGAGCCGGCGGCGGTCGAGGCGGCGCTCTCGGCGTTTTGTGACACTATACGCAAAATGTCGGTCGTTCGCTCCGCGGCGAGCCGCTCACGCCGTGCCCCATGGATGCGTCCGGCCGCGCGGTTCGTCGCGCGCTGATGGTCGGCGCGACGGTCGTCTGTGGCGTGGTTTGGGCTGTGGTCGTGGTCTCGGCCGCGCTGCTGGCGTCGGGCGCTCGCGTGACGGCGACTTTGGGATCGCTCGTGTGGTCTGGGTCGCTACCGGGTGTTATTGCCGCACTGGCGTTGGCGCTGCCAGGCATAGCCGGCGTTACCGCGGGGGCACTTGCGCGCGATCGGCGCTCGGGCTTCCTGCAGGGTGTGCTTGCGCTTTCTGCCTGCGAGGTTCCGGTGCTGGTTGTGGCTGCATGTAGCGTATTTTCCCAACGCGCCGCGATGGGCGGCCTTGTTGCCGCTCTGGTTGCAACCTATACGCTTACGTGGTTTTTGCTTGCGATGGGCTTTGCCTTTGAACTTCCCGTTTCGGCACCGCGACGCACAAAAGCCCAGATGGCGACTCCGCTTGCCGGTGGAGCCGCAGCTGCCCGTACTTTTGGCGGACCTGTCGAAGTATCGTCCGATTCTATTTCTACGACCAAGGAGGCCTAGGTCATGGCATCTCAAGTTGAGCTCACCCCATGCGGGGCCATGTTTGACATCTTTAAGCGCGCGGCGCATCTGAGCCATATCGAGCTGTGCGGCTTGGTGCTTTCGTCCCGTCCGCTCGCCGACGGCCGCAGCCCGCAGAGCCGAGCCGCCGATCGCTCTTGGGTTTCCCGCTTTATCGTTCGCGCGCCGGTCGGCACGCTTCAGCAGCGCTACTTTGCCGAATACGGTACCTCGGCTGCGCGTATTATGTCGCAACTGGCCCTGCGCCAGCGCAACCCCATGGACTCCACGGCTGTGATCAATATGGTGTGCGGTCCTGCAGGTGAACCGATGGTACGCGCGCTCGAAGAGTGCCACCAGGACACGAATCTCTATCGCAACGCGCTCGATCGCCTGTCCCAGGCGGCGGAACTCATGCCCGCCGAGCGCGCCGAGGCCGTGCTGGTACTGTTTGTCGCCGTCGGTTGTTCGGCGGATGTGCGGTCCTCGGTGAACTATGCCATCGACTACGCACACGCGACCTGTGGCGGAGGCACATCCACGCCGCGTTCGCTTGGCATGTCGCTTACTGCGGGCGAACGCGAACCCGCCCCGGCGCACCCCTTGGGCTTGCTGCGCGTGCAAAACAGTTTTGTCGTGAGCGCCCCGCGCTGGATCCAGCCGAGTGAGGAAGGCGTCGAGATCGGCGCGCTGGCAACGGGGGAGGGCGACATCACCGATGTCGGCGACGATGTTTCGGCCCGCCATGCCCATATCTGGTGCGACGATTCTGGCACATGGTTTGTCGAGGACCTGTCATCCACGAACGGCACCGTGGTGGTAAACGGGGCCACGAGCGTATGTATTCAAGTAGAGCCCGGCCGTTCCGCCCAACTCAATCCCGGCGACGAGCTCAAGCTCGGCGAATCCACTACCTACGCCATCCTCTTCGGTGCTCTCTAGCCGGCAGATAGGGACGTTCCTTTTCTGCCGGCTGGGGACACTCCTTGGCGCGCCAGAGTCGGTCGCCTGGGGATGGAGAGGCCATTTTGGCCCTTGGCAGTCACCCGAGGTAAACCTTTACCGCCCGCCTATATTTGCCGAAATTACACTTGACGGCGGGGTACAATAAGCCCGCATGCGGATTTCCGTTGCGGGCGCTTCCCATCGCCGGGGCGTGCCCGGGAGCATCCGGCATGCGGTCTTTGCGGCGCTCGGTCATGTGCAAGACGGGCGGTCGGGTCTGTGGGGCGCATCAGTTGCCCCTCGCCTCGGCATGTCTTCTCTCCACGCCACGTACCTGCTGCTGAGCCTGCCTGCCAGATGATTGGAAGCAACAGCGTAAATCCCATCACGCCAACATCCCGGCGATCGCCGGGGCCTGTATACCTATATGAGAGGAGAGGGGTATATGGCGCGTAAGTTTAAGTCTATGGACGGCAACGAGGCGGCCGCATATGTTTCGTATGCGTACACCGAGGTAGCGGGAATTTATCCCATTACGCCGTCCAGCCCGATGGCCGACCATGTCGACCAGTGGGCGGCCCAGGGTCGCAAGAACATCTTCGGCACCCCAGTCAAGGTCGTCGAGATGGAGTCCGAGGCAGGTGCAGCCGGTACCGTTCACGGTTCGCTGGGCGCCGGTGCTCTGACCACCACCTACACGGCTTCTCAGGGTCTGCTCCTGATGATCCCGAACATGTACAAGATCGCGGGCGAGCAGCTCCCGGGCGTTTTCCACGTCTCCGCGCGTTGCGTCGCCTCCCACGCCCTGAACATTTTTGGCGATCACTCCGACGTCATGGCCTGTCGTCAGACCGGCTTCGCCATGCTCGCCGAGGGCAACGTCCAGGAGGTCATGGACCTTTCGCCGGTGGCTCACCTTGCCGCCATCGAGGGAAAGACCCCGTTCCTTAACTTCTTCGACGGCTTCCGCACCAGCCACGAGATCCAGAAGGTCGCCATGTGGGACTACAAGGATCTGGCCGAGATGTGCGACATGGACGCCGTCCAGGCTTTCCGCGACCATGCGCTCAACCCTGAGCACCCGCACACCCGCGGCAGCCACGAGAACGGCGATATCTTCTTCCAGAACCGTGAGGCCTGCAACAAGGTCTACGACGAGCTTCCCGCCGTCGTCGAGGGCTACATGAAGAAGATCAACGAGAAGCTCGGCACCGATTACGGCCTGTTCAACTACTACGGCGCTCCCGATGCCGATCGCGTCGTCGTGTGCATGGGCTCCTTCTGCGACGTGCTCGAGGAAGTCATCGACTACCTCAACGCTCACGGTGAGAAGGTCGGCCTGGTCAAGGTTCGTCTGTTCCGTCCGTTCTCCATCAAGCACTTCGTCGACGTTCTCCCCGAGACCGTCAAAAAGATCGCCGTCATGGACCGTACCAAGGAGCCGGGTTCCATCGGCGAGCCGCTCTACCAGGACGTCGTCTCCGCTCTCTACGAGGCCGGCAAGACGGGCATCAAGGTCGTCGGCGGCCGTTATGGCCTGGGCAGCAAGGACACGCCTCCCGCGTCCGCGTTCGCTGTCTTCGAGGAGCTCAAGAAGGACGAGCCCAAGCGCGAGTTCACCATTGGCATTGTCGATGACGTGACCAACCTGAGCCTGCCCGAGGCCGAGGATGCGCCCAATACCGCAGCCCCCGGCACCATCGAGTGCAAGTTCTGGGGTCTGGGTGGCGACGGTACCGTCGGCGCCAACAAGAACTCGATCAAGATCATCGGCGACCACACCGACAAGTACGTCCAGGCCTACTTCCAGTACGACTCCAAGAAGACCGGCGGCGTCACCGTCTCGCACCTGCGCTTTGGTGATTCCCCGATCCGTTCGCCGTACTACGTGACCAAGGCCGACTTTGTCGCTTGCCACAACCCCAGCTACATCGTTAAGGGCTTCAAGATGGTCCGCGACGTCAAGCCGGGCGGCACCTTCTTGGTCAACTGCCAGTGGAGCGACGAGGAGTTCGCCGAGCACATGCCCGCCGTGGCCAAGCGCTACATCGCGAACAACAACGTCAACGTCTACCTGATCGACGCTATCGACCTGGCCGCTAAGGTCGGCATGGGCAAGCGCACCAACACGGTGCTCCAGTCCGCCTTCTTTGCGCTGGCCAAGGTCCTGCCCGCCGAGGACGCCCTGCAGTACATGAAGGACGCGGCTACCAAGTCCTACATGAAGAAGGGCCAGGCTATCGTCGACGCCAACCACAAGGCCATCGATGCCGGCGCTACCGCCTTCCGTAAGTTCGAGGTTCCGGCCGACTGGGCTACCGCCGAGGATGCCGCCCCCGTCGAGCTCTCCGAGGAGACCAAGTCCGCTATCGCCCAGCAGGTCAAGAACCTGCTCGAGCCCATCGATCGCATGGACGGCGACAGCCTGCCTGTTTCCGCCTTCGTCGGTTGCGCCGACGGCCAGTTTGAGCTGGGCGCCTCCGCATACGAGAAGCGCGGCGTCGCCGTGGTCGTTCCCCACTGGGACGAGACCAAGTGCATCCAGTGCAACCAGTGCGCCTACGTGTGCCCGCATGCCACCATCCGTCCGTTCGCGATGACCGAGGACGAGGCTGCCGCCGCGCCCGAGGCTACCCGTACGCTCGACGCCATGGGCCCCAAGGCCAAGGGCATGAAGTTCACCATGGCCGTGTCCCCGCTCGACTGCATGGGCTGCACCAACTGCGTCAAGGTCTGCCCCAAGGGTGCCCTCGAGATGGTTCCCACCGAGCAGGAGATGGACCAGCAGCCTGTTTGGGACTACATGGTCGAGAACGTCTCCGAGAAGAAGGAGCTCATCGCGGCCAACGTCAAGGGCAGCCAGTTTAAGCAGCCCTACCTGGAGTTCTCCGGCTCCTGCGCCGGCTGCGCCGAGACCGCCTATGCACGTCTGGTGACCCAGGTTGCCGGCGACCGCATGTTCATCTCCAACGCCACCGGCTGCTCCTCCATTTGGGGCAACCCCGCTGCCACCGCTCCTTACTGCAAGGACAAGGACGGTCACGGCCCGGCGTGGAACAACTCCCTGTTCGAGGACAATGCCGAGCATGGTCTGGGCATGGCCGTTGGCTATGAGGCCGTTCAGCACAAGCTGATCGCCGCTACCCAGGACATCATCGCTGCCGATGGTCCGTCCGATGAGCTCAAGGCCGCCGGCCAGGCTTGGATCGACTCCGTCAACGACGCCGAGGCCTCCAAGACCGCTGCCGCTGCCTACGTTGCCGAGCTCGAGAAGTGCGGCTGCGACGCTTCCAAGGCGATCCTCGCCGACAAGGCTTACCTCACCAAGAAGTCCTTCTGGATCTTCGGCGGCGACGGTTGGGCCTACGACATCGGCTTCGGTGGCCTGGACCACGTCCTGGCTTCCGGCCACAACGTCAACGTCTTCGTCTTCGACACCGAGGTCTACTCCAACACCGGCGGTCAGGCCTCCAAGGCCTCGAACCTGGGCCAGGTCGCTCAGTTCGCCGCTGCCGGTAAGGTGACCAAGAAGAAGTCCCTGGCCGAGATCGCCATGAGCTACGGCTACGTCTACGTGGCGCAGGTCGCCATGGGCGCCAACCCGGCTCAGACCCTCAAGGCCATTCACGAGGCCGAGGCCTACGACGGCCCGTCTCTCATCATCGGCTACAGCCCCTGCGAGATGCACTCCATCAAGAAGGGTGGCATGCAGAACTGCCAGGCCGAGATGAAGAAGGCTGTCGAGTGCGGTTACTGGAACCTCTTCCGCTTCAACCCCGAGGCTGCTGCCGGCAAGAAGTTCTCGCTCGATTCCAAGGAGCCCGCGGGCGGTTATCAGGAGTTCCTGATGAACGAGGCCCGCTACGCTTCGCTGACGCGTTCCTTCCCCGAGCGCGCCGAGGAGCTCTTCAAGGAGAATGAGCAGGCCGCTATGGACCGCTATCAGCACCTGCTGAAGCTCAAGACGGTGTACAACGAGGCCTAGGTCTCTCACCGCAGGATCTGAGGGCTGACCTTCGCGGACGTCCTCGGACATGAAAGAACCCCCGCTGCGCACTTCGTGCGGCGGGGGTTCTTTCGTCCTGCGGAGTGTCCGCGAAGGTCAGCCCTCAGATCCTGCTACGACTACGTCCTCGGATTGTGTGGGCTGATGAAGGACGTGGTTGGTGGGGTGCCTTGTCCCGGTCGCTGTTTCGCGGCTTTGCCGCGAAAGGCGCGCCACTTTGGGGATGGATAGGGGACGAGGCTGGATTGCGGATTCAAGTGGCTAGAGAGATATGGGCGCGAACGAGAAATCGTTATTGGGGTCATCCTTTTCCATAAACTCATCAAGACAAAACGTCATGTAGATTGGAACATACAGAACCTTGCCCTCTTTGCTGAGGTTCTCGTGGCTCAGTACAACGGCCTCGGGAATTTTGTACTCGCCCACACTCATCAGACGATCGAGAGCCGCATGCGCTCGAACTTTCTTGCCCGATTTGACCTCGATTGGGACAATATGCCCGTGGGTGCCTTCGATCACAAAGTCAACTTCACCGACCTCACGCGTTTGGTAGTACCATGCATCCGCCCCGAGGGCAACAAGTTCCTGCGCGACCACGTTCTCATAGAGACCGCCAAGGTTGGGAGTTTTCATATCAAGATAGACAGCGCGTGCAGTGCTGCCGGGGTACCGCGATGCTAGCATGCCCGTATCAGACTCGTATAGTTTGAAGGCTGTCGTTTTCTCCGTCCTCTTGAGGGGACTCCGTGGCTCCGTCACCCTGGCGACCATCAATCCAACACCTGCGTTAACAAGCCACAGGAAATCCTGTTCATATTTTTTAAGGCGAGCTCCCTCACCCAGAGACGAAACAACAAAGCGATGAGACTCCGCCTCAAGCTGAACGGGAATTTGCTCGAAAATCGACCGAACGTTAAACGCTCGAGTCGATGCATATTTTGAGATATCGCTTTTGTACTGATCGACCAGCTGAGTTTGAAGCGCACGTGTGCTCACGAGCGAATAACCCGAATCAATATAGTTCTGAACGACCTCCGGCATGCCGCCGCAAACGATATATGCTCTATAGTTTTTGAGCATCGCCTCATGAATATAGTTTTCGACAGGATGCTTCTCGACAAGGCAGCTGCGAATACCGGCAAGCACATTCTCGCTGACGCTGTTTGCCCAACAAAACTCTTCAAAATCCATCGGGCGCATAACAATGTGCTCGACATACCCCACCGGAAAAGAAGAGATCCCCTTAAACTCAGTCCCAAGCATAGACCCCGAGAAGACATAGCTAAAGCGCCCATCCTCGACCAACGCCTTCATGAGCGTAACGATCTGCGGATACTCCTGAATCTCATCGACAAAGACAAGCGTATCCCCCTCAGCAAGCGGCGCATCCGCAAGAAGGGCTACACGGTTGATAAAGTCAACGGAGTTCTTTGCGCCAATAAGCACATTCCTTGCCTCGACATCGAGTAGTAAATTGACCTCAAAATACGAAGCGTAGTTGCTTTTTCCGAACGCGCGAATCGCATAGCTCTTGCCAATCTGACGCGCACCAGTAACAAGCAATGCCTTATTGGAGTTATTCTTCCAGCTCAAAAGCCTATCAGTGACCTTACGGCGTAGCATTAAACCTCCAAATGACAAAAATTGGCAAATAGATTTGCCCTAATCATACAAAAATTGGCAGATAGATTTGGCTCTAATCATACAAAAATTGGCAGATAGCAAAGCTCGCTTAGGCCTCAAAGCCAGCGAACCAGCACGGCACTTTGCGAAAAGGCTGGCGCCGCCGTTGACGTTCTCGGTTGCCTGGGCGCGCAGGAGCGAAAGGGCGTCAGCGGCGTTCATGCAATACCCGACGGTAAAGTTCCATACTGCGAACTCACAGTCGCTTGCCGCGGGGTGAAGCGCGATTGGCTATCCCTTTTGTTGGATGAAAAGCCCCGTGTTATTGCAGGGGTGCATACTTGTCTTGCAAGTGCATAGAATCTCGTATAGTGCGAGTAAATAATTGCAGTGTCCGTTATGTGTTTAGCAAAGATATAGTTTGCATAATCCAGCCTAATCTCTGCTCTAATTAAATAAAGTCGCACGTAGATGACGTAAACATGTGTGAGCTGGGCTTCTTTACGCTGAGCGGGTAAAAACGACCGTTCACCGTTAAACTATTTTCAAAATGAATAAAATGAGCGATAAAGAGAATATAAACCTTAATAAACTCGCGTATTGCACGGACGCGGGTTATTAATGGGTTGTAGGCCTTTTACAGAAAGGATTCCAGCAATGTCTAAGCCTCTTGGCAAGCCCGATCGTATTGTCGTCGCCCTTGGCGGCAACGCCCTCGGCAACAACCCCGTCGAGCAGATCGAGGCCGTGAGCAACACCGCCCACGCTCTCCTCGGTCTCATCGAGCAGGGCAACGAGATCATCATCACCCACGGCAACGGCCCGCAGGTCGGCATGATCCAGAACGCCTTCGCCGCTGCCCACGATGCCATCGGTACCCCCGAGATGCCGCTGCCCGAGTGCGGCGCCATGTCCCAGGGCTACATTGGTTATCACCTGCAGCAGGGCATCGGCCGCGAGATGCACAAGCGCTATAAGCGTTGGCACGCCGCCACCGTCGTCACCCAGATCGAGTGCGATCCGGATGATCCCGCGTTCAAGAACCCGACCAAGCCGATCGGCCCCTTCTACACCGAGGAGCAGGCCAAGGAGTTCATGGCCGAGGATCCCTCCAAGGTCTTCGTCGAGGACTCCGGCCGCGGCTGGCGTCGCGTCGTCGCCTCCCCCGATCCCAAGAAGATCGTCGAGGCTGACTCCATCCTCAACCTGCTCGACAACGAGTTCATCGTCATCGCCTGCGGTGGCGGCGGCATCCCCGTCGTCCGCGACTACGAGAACAAGGGTTGCTACAAGGGCGTTCCCGCCGTTATCGACAAGGACCTGGGCGGCGAGCTGCTGGCCGAGGACTGCGACGCCGACGTCCTGTTCCTGCTGACCGCCGTTGAGCATGTCGCCATCAACTTTGGCAAGCCCAACCAGGAGGAGCTCGAGGACCTCACCGCCGACGAGGCCGAGCGCCTGGCCGACGAGGGCCAGTTCGGCAAGGGTTCCATGGAGCCCAAGGTCCGCGCTGCCATCAAGTTTGCCCGTTCCCGCAAGGGCCGCACCTGCATCATCGGCGCTCTGGACAAGGCCGCCGAGACCATGGCCGGTCTCTCCGGTACCCGCATCCACGAGTAGTCTCTACTCTGTTGCATCTCTCGTGGGCGCCAGGCAAAGCGCCCACAAACTAGCCTCTCTTCATGAGCCCCGCAGCCCGCTCCGGCTGCGGGGCTTTTGCTATCGGTAGTCATTGGGGACAGACTTAAATGAGTAGCACCAATCAACTGCGGAAAGTGCATCCCACAATGAGCGTCCAAAATGGGACACAGTTTCCCCGGGGCCCTCAACCGGAAAATACATCCCGGAATTTGCCCGAAAAATGGCCCCCAGTTTCCCAAACGGGCCGCTAACGGAAAGCGCATCCCGCTATCGAACTTCAAAGCGGGGTGCGCTTTCCGTGCCAGCAGTTCCGGGCATCCAGAGACCACTCATTTAAGTCTGTCCCCAATGACTAGTAGTAGGCCCACATGGCTTCGACTTCGTTGAGGACCTCTACGACGCCCCAGCGGCGGGCGCTGCGGCTGGCCGAGTTGGGATCGAAGACTTCAATCTGGTCGGCGTCGTCAATACCGTAAAGTAGAATGTAGTGGCCCACGTTGGTAAAGGTGCCCGGCCGAACGGCGGCGATGACGGGCGCTCCCGAACGCAGCGCCTGAGTCATCGAGTCGCGATCGTTATGAAGCTCCGTTCCGTTAAGTCCCAACTGCCACGCACCGCTCGTCATAAACGACCATTCGGTTGCACCGGTGGGGGCGTAATTGCCTGCCTCGGAAAGCGCGCACATATCGACGGGAGTCATATCGGTGCGTCCCGTCTTAAAGATATAGACCATGGTGAGGCACGTAGGCCCGCAAGCATTTTGGCGGATGGTACCGCCGGCGTAAGGCAGCTCCGACCATGCAGGGTCGATCTGATAGATATGCGGCATCGTGCCGGCTTGCCATTGCGAGCGCGGGGTCGAAAAGGCGAAAGAATAACCGGGCGCGACGGGGGCCTTGAGCAGCTTGTCCTCGGCGGTGGGCTCGAGACCGGCCGAGCCGTGGGACATACAGGAGCTCATAAGCACAAAGACCAGACAGGTGAGGATAGAGCACAGTGCGAGGCAAAGCCGACGAGCCGGCAGAGCGGGGGCATTCACGTACGATGTCGAGCGGTAGGGCTTGCCGTCGCGTCCGCCTTGGGGATGCGAAAAGAAGCGGTTGATATGGCTGCCGGGCTGACGTGCGCCGTTGCGGCGCAGTTGCGGAACCTCGGCTTGGCGCTGTCGAGTGCGCGCGCCCAAGCGGCTATCTTGCTGTGCGCTTGTGCCCGTGCTCGGACGGCCACTCTGCCGTGTTCTGTTTGTCTGCTGCCGAGACGAAGGCCTGGGTTGCTCTTGAGGGCGTTGCGGATTGCTGCTCGTGGCACTTCTGGGCGTCGGCGTGGTGCGGCCAGCAAGGCGAACGCTTTGTCGCCGTTGATCACCGTCGTTGTATCCGTATGCCATTCGTACCGCCTTGTCTCATGTATAACCTGTCTATCCTACAAAAAGGATGTGCAACAAATGGGTCCGAGCGTCAAAAGCTCGGTAAACGGTACGAAAGGCGCAAAACACACGGCCTCAAAAACATTTCTATATGCGTCCGATGAGCGTACGCCCGTCGGACGGGCGACAACAATGAGCGGCAAACCGTGCCGTTCGTCCCAAAAACGGCGCCGCTCGTTTTGCAGTTCTGCCTTCGGTCGAGCTGCGAGCGGCGCTGCTGCGCCAAGGCCGTATCTTAAAGCCATGGAATAAAAGCGCGCGGCAAAACGGACCGCGCAAGGGGTGACGCCAAGGGGCGTCAAAAAGGAAAGGAGGGGAACAATGGCGGACAAGAACGCAGAAGTTGCAGTCGAGGACAACGGCGGCATGAAGAAAACGCTTTCGCTCTGGAACTTCTTCACCATCGGTTTCGGTGCCATTATCGGTACCGGTTGGGTTCTGCAGGTCGGCGACTGGATGGTCGTGGGCGGCGGTCCCGTTCCCGCTATGATCGCATTCCTCTTGGGTGCAATCTTCCTCGTGCCCGTCGGAGCTGTTTTCGGTGAGCTCACGGCTGCTATCCCCATTTCGGGCGGCATCGTCGAGTATGTCGATCGTAGCTTTGGCCGTACGATGAGCTACATAACCGGCTGGCTCCTGGCCCTGGGCAACGGCATCCTGTGCCCGTGGGAGGCCATCGCCATCTCGACCCTCGTGTCCGAGATGTTCGGCAGCCTGCCCGGCCTTGAGTGGCTGCGCGCCGTCAAGCTCTACACCATCCTGGGCGCCGACGTTTACCTGTTCCCGACGCTGATCGCGCTCGGCTTTGCAACTTACGTCATCTTCCTCAACTTCCGCGGTGCCAGCTCGGCCGCCAAGCTGCAGGCCTTCCTGACCAAGGCCCTGCTCTGCGGCATGCTGCTCGCCATGGGCGTCTCGCTGTTCACCGGCTCACCGGACAACGCCATGCCCGTGTTCTCCCAGGTCACCGGTGCTGGCGGCGGCAAGCCCGCTACCGAGGGCACCAGCCTGTTTGCCGGCATCGTGTCGGTCCTGGTTCTGACCCCGTTCTTCTACGCCGGCTTCGACACCATTCCTCAGCAGGCTGAGGAAGCAGCCGAGGGCCTCAACTGGAACAAGTTCGGCAAGATCATCTCCTTGGCTCTGCTGGCCGCCGGCGGCTTCTACATGGTCTGCATCTACTCGTTCGGCACCATCCTCGACTGGCATGAGTTTGTTAAGAGCCCGGTTCCCGCGCTTGCCTGCCTCAAGGGCATCAACATGCTCCTGTACCTGGCCATGCTCGTCATCGCCACGCTTGGACCCATGGGCCCGATGAACTCCTTCTACGGCGCCACGAGCCGCATCATGCTCGCCATGGGCCGCAAGGGCCAGCTGCCCGAGAAGTTCGCCGAGGTCGATCCCAAGTCCGGCGCTCCCAAGCTCGCCTGCGTCGTTCTGGGCGTCATCACCGTCGTCGGTCCGTTCCTGGGCAAGAACATGCTCATCCCTCTGACCAACGTGTCGGCTCTCGCCTTCATCTTCTCCTGCGGCATGGTCGCCCTCGCTTGCCTGCGCATGCGCTTCACCGAGCCCGACCTGCCTCGTCCCTACGAGGTGCCCGGCGGCAAGTTTGGCATCAGCCTCGCTATCGTTGCCTGCGGCACCATCATTGGCCTGCTCGTGATCCCGTTCTCTCCCGCCTCCCTCAACATGGTGGAGTGGAGCATCGTGATCGGCTGGCTGGCTGTTGGCCTGGCCCTCATGGCCTTCACCAATTCCCGCAAAAAGTAACGCCGAGCCGGGGCGGATCGGGTGCGCGGGGCCCTCTCTCCCGCGCACCGAACCCGGCACCACTTGGGTAGTTTTGTGAGGCCTTAACCCAACGCGGCCTCGCCCACTATATGGATCCATAAGGAGGAACCATGTCCACTAAGTATGCAATCGTTGGCGGCAAGCTCATCGACGGTACCGGTGCCGAGCCGGTCGAGAACTCCCTCGTTCTCGTCGACGACAATGGCAAGATCGAGTACGCCGGTGTCATGCAGGACCTTCCCGAGGGCGTTGAGGTTATCGACGCCGCCGGCAAGACCGTCCTTCCCGGCCTGATCGACACCCACCTGCATTTCTCGGGCAACCTGACCGACGATGACACCGACTGGGTCATGCAGCCGCTCCTCGAGAAGCAGGCCGTCGCCGTCAAGCAGGCCTACGACTGCCTCACCCACGGTCTCACCACCGTCTGCGAGATCGGCCGCTTTGGTATCCAAATCCGCGACTGCATCGACAAGGGCGTCTTCAAGGGCCCGCGCGTTCTGGCCACCGGCCTCGGCTTCTGCCGCGTTGCCGGCCACGGCGACTCCCACCACTGCAGCCAGCAGCTCAACAAGGAATCGCACCCCTGGGGCGACCAGGTCGACGGTCCTTGGGATCTGCGTAAGGCCGTCCGTCGTCGCCTGCGCGAGAACCCCGATGCCATCAAGATCTGGGCTACCGGTGGCGGCATCTGGCGCTGGGACTCCGGCCGCGACCAGCACTACTGCTCCGAGGAAATCCAGGCTGTGATCGAAGAGGCCAAGTTGGTCGGCATCCCCGTGTGGAGCCACTGCTACAACAACCACGCCGCTGCCTATGATTCCGTCCGCTTTGGCTGCGAGCAGCTGATTCACGGTTTCGATATCGATGAGCGCACCATGGACCTCATGGCCGAGCAGGGCACCTTCTTCACCCCGACGATCGCCTTCCTGCCCACCTGGTACGCCACCTATCCGCCCGTCTACGTCCCCGAGCTGCACGACAAGTACGAGGGCACCCTGGTCGAGAAGGAGCTGCAGCGCAACTACGACTGCCTGCGCGAGGCCAAGAAGCGCGGCGTCGTCATGACGATCGGCTCCGACTCCTTCTCCTTCGTCACCCCGTACGGCACCTGCTCCATCGAGGAGATGTACGAGTTCGTTGACAAGATCGGCTTCACCCCGGTCGAGACCATCACCTGTGCCACCCTCAACGGTGCCAAGATGTGCCACATCGAGGACGAGACCGGTTCCATCGAGGCCGGCAAGTGCGCCGACCTGCTGGTCGTCAACGGTGACGTCGCCGCCGACATCCACGTGCTCAACACCGACAACATGGACGTCATCATGAAGGACGGCTGGATTGTCGAGGCCGGCACCTTCGGCGAGGCAAACAAGTACAGCGCCTAAGCTACCGTTCATCGATGGCTTGATGTAAAACACAGTATTTGATTGCATAATGCAATGGAGAGGGTCGCTTGCGGCCCTCTTTATTGCTATGGGGTGCGTCAGTAAGAAGGAGATGACGGTGGATCTCAATAGGCTGATTCTGGGCAAGAGCTACAACTCTACCAAGGTCTTTCGTACCGCTCAGCATGTGGTTCAAGCCATCTTGCTCGGTATTGTCGTTCCGCTGCTTATCCTGCTGCTCATCTGGGATCTAACAGATAATCCCAATCCCGTTCCGGCCGTTGTCGTCATTGCCGGCTTGGTCATGCTGTGCTTCTTCTTCTCGTACGTCTTTGTCGTTCCCGACGACCTCACATCGAGCGCAACCGACCGCACGCTCGCCATCGCTTCAAAAATATTCGCCTACACGTCGCGCGGCCTTACGCCCGAAGCTGCCCTGGGCGCCTCTAAGATCATCCTGTCCGAAACTATCGCCTCTGCCATCTGCTTTACCGACGGCAAGCAGGTGTTGGCAAGCTGGGGTGAGGACTCGGCAAAATGCCCCGCGGGCACCCCGGTGGTGCTGCGGACTACGCTCAACGTGATCAACAGCGGTGAGCAAAGCGTGTTCTCGCGCGATGCCTCGACCGAGACGGGTGGCTACTTTCCGCGCCTGCGCGCCGGTATTGTCGCACCGCTTACCGTGCGCGGGCATTGCGTGGGCACGCTCGAGCTGTATTATCCCCGTCTGAGCAGCATCGATATGCGCCAGACGGCGCTTGCCTCGGGCTTTGCCGACCTCATTTCCACGCAGCTTGCAAGCTTTGAGCTCGAGCGCCAGGACGAGCTTACGGCCCGCGTGGAGTTGCGCGCCTTGCAATCGCAGGTCGATCCTCATTTTCTATTCAATACCATCAGCACCATCGTGTCGCTCGTACGTACCGAGCCGGACAAGGCCAGGTCGCTGCTGATCGACTTCTCCAACTACTACCGTCAGACGCTTTCTGATTCCGATACCCTCACAACGCTCGAGCACGAGGTGGAACAGGGCACGCGCTATATCAATCTTATGCAGGCTCGTTATGGCGACGGCCGTCTGCGCGTCTCGGTCGATATCGACTTTGAGGTGCGCGATTGCATGGTGCCGCCGTTTATCTTGCAGCCGTTGCTCGAAAACTGCATCAAGCACGCGCAGCGCGAGACCGAGCCGCTTTCTATTCATGTTAGGGCTTTCGAGACCGATGACGGTTTGGAGATTATCGTCGAGGACGACGGCATCGGTATGAGCGAAGAGGTCTGCGCGCATCTGTTTGAGCAACATCGCCTGGAGGAGCCCGAGAGCATTACCGCCGACGGCTCCGTCAAGCGAGGTTGCGGCCTGGCGCTCTTCAACGTGCTTCAGCGCATCCATTTCTTTTACGGAGAAGATTCCGGCATGCGCGTGAAGTCCCAGGAGGGCGTGGGAACGCAGGTCATCGTCGAGCTGAACGGCGAGCCGCATGAGCCCGCGCCGTTGACGGCGTAGCACGCGGTTGGATTGAGAGAAAAAGAGGGGAAGCACATATGTCCGAAGGCTGGAACATCTTGGTGGTTGATGACGAGCCCCCAATTAGGGCTGAGCTACGCTATCTGTTGGAAAAGGATACGCGTGTGGGTCAGATTGCCGAGGCGGGCAATGTCACCGAAGCCGTGGAGTCGATTCTGTCGAACAAGCCCGACGTGTTGTTTTTAGACATTACCATGCCCGGTCGCTCGGGAATTGAGCTTGCCGAGACGCTGCAGAACCTAAAGACGCCGCCGGTCGTGGTGTTTGTGACGGCATTTGCCGAGTATGCGGCTGATGCCTATAACCTCGATGCCGTCGATTATGTCGTCAAGCCGGTCGAGGACGCACGCTTGTCAAAGGCACTCGACAAGATCGAGGCAGCCTTGGGTGTCCGTCGTGTTATCCACGCTCCGCGCCAGCCTTTGCGTCTGACGGTGGACCGCGGGGGCAAAAAGGTGTTCATTCCCGCCGCAGACGTCTGCTACTTTGAGGCGCGCGCCGATTTTTGCAACGCCATCTGCGCCGAGGGAACGTACCTGATCAATGAGTCGATCTCTTCGCTCGAGCGTCGCTTGGATTCCGAGGGCTTTATTCGCGTTCATCGCAGCTACCTGGTCAATTTGGAAGACGTACACAATGTTGAGATTGGCTCCACGGGGTTGATGGAGCTCAGGCTCGACCGCGTGAACTCGACGGTACCGGTGTCCCGTCGTCGTGCCGCCGAGGTCAAGTCGCACCTGGGGCTTGCGTAAGAGGCTTGCGTGTCGTCGTTTACCATCGCAGGTTTGGCATGGGCGCGCGGTGGGCATAATGGGTGGCATCGAATGAAATCGAAAGGATCATTATGCCCGCGCTTATCACCCATCATCTGTTTGGCGAGGAAAGCATCGACCGTCTTCCGCAGGGCGTCATCACGTCCGATGAAGAGCGCATTGCCTTTATCATGGGCAACCAAGGCCCCGACCCGTTCTTCTTTCACATTCTGACACCGCGTGTTTCCGACTGCACGCTGCTGGCGCAGGTCATGCATCGCTCGCGCATGTCTCGCCAGTTCGCGTGCCTGCGCGACGGCGTGTCGCATCTGCTGCCGCGCGACGCCAACTTGGGCCGTGCCTTTGCGTTGGGCCTGCTGTCTCATTACGTGCTCGACCGCAACGCCCATCCCTTTGTCTATGAGCAACAGTTTGGCATCGTTGAGTCCGATTCAGAGCTTGAGGATTCGAGCAGTCAGGTCCATGCCGTGATCGAGAGCGACCTGGATGTACTGATGCTGCAGCTTAAACGCGATGGCGCTACGGTTGACGATTACCCGCCGGCGGGCGAGATCGTCACCACCGATCGCATCGATCGCGTGGCCGGCGTGCTGATGAGCTATGTTGCCGGACGCGTGTACGGCATTGACATTCCGGCGGGGGAGTACGGTGCCGCCGTTGCCAATATGCAGCGACTTTACCGCGCGATTGAGCCGGCCGGCTCCGCAAAGACGCGCGCGATCTCGCTGGTTGAGGGCTTGGTGCACGATTACTCGCTGCTCGACGGCCTTGCCCATCGCGTGACGACGGAGCTGCCCGAACGCACCGGTAACCTGGGCCATCTGACATGGAAGAATCCCTTTACCGACGAGGTTTCGAACGAGAGTTTCCCCGAGGTTTTTGATCGTGCGCTGGTCGATTACGAATGCACGGTCGCACGTTTTATCGAGACCGGTGACATGGATGCCGTTACCAGTCACGTCAACTACAGCGGTCGCGTGCTCAATGCCGATGAGGAGTTCGACCGCGAGGAATAGGGCCCGTGAGTGCCCCTTTGCCGAATCCTTACCGGCGGTTCTGGACAATTGGGGTACGATGAACTAACTGCATATCGGGCGAATACGAAGGGTCCCTGTCCATGAAATACACCAAGCTCGAGCGTAACTGGGTTATGTATGATGTGGGCAATTCGGCCCTCGTGCTGCTCAATACCTCGGTGGTGCCCATTTACTTTAACGCCATCAATACCGGCGCTTCCTCGGCCGACCTGGTGGTCGCCTGGGGCAATGCACAGACGATCGCCTCGCTGGTCATCGCCATGCTCATGCCCATTCTGGGCGCGCTTGCCGACTACGCTGGCAACAAGATCAAGTTCTTCTTGGGCTTCTTCCTCACGGGCCTGGTGCTTTGCCTGGCGCAGGCTATCCCAATGTCCGCCATGGCATTTTTGACCGTGTACGTGCTGTGCACCATTGGACTTAACTCTTCTATGACGTTCTACGACGCCATGCTGCCCGACATTACCACCGACGAGCGCATGGACGCCGTGTCCAGCTCGGGCTATGCCTGGGGCTACATCGGTTCCACCGTGCCGTTCGTCATCTGCCTGGCGCTCATCATGGGTGGCCCCGCTCTTGGCGTCCCCACCATGCTGGCAACGCGTCTGTCGTTTATCATCACTGGTGCCTGGTGGCTCATCTTTACCCTGCCGCTCATTCGCACCTATAAGCAAAAGTACGGTCGCGAGCGCGGTCCCGAGGACACCATCGGCCACATCGTGGGCGGTGTGTTCTCCGAGGTCGGACACACCATGCGTGAGATCGCCCACAACAAGACCGTGTTGGTCTACATGATCGCGTTCTTCTTCTATATCGACGGTGTGCACACGGTCATTTCCATGGCCACCAGTTACGGATCGGCTTTGGGCATCGACTCGACCCAACTGGTGCTGGCTCTGCTCGTTACGCAGTTTGTGGCCTTCCCGTCCGCCATCATCTACGGCAAGCTCGCCGGCCGCGTGGGCACGCTCAACATGATCTTGGTGGCAGTCGCCGCCTATATGGGCATCGTGCTGTTCGCCGCGTTCTTCCTCAAGACCGCCTTTGAGTTTTGGGTGCTTGCCATTTTGGTCGGCCTGTTCCAGGGCGGCGTGCAGGCGCTCAGCCGTAGCTACTTTGGCCGCATTATCCCCAAGGAAAAGTCCAACGAGTACTACGGCTTCTTTGACATCTTTGGTCGTTATGCAAGCGTTATGGGCACCTTCCTGGTGTCGGTCGTCACCTCGCTGACCGGCAACCCGTCGCTGGGCGTCCTTTCCATTGGTGTGCTGCTGGTCGTTGGCTTTATGCTGCTGGTCCGCCTGTCCCGCATGTCTTAGACGGCAGAGCAGGCCGCATAGGAGCGAGCGGCTATTGTGCCTGTCCACGGTACTCTTTTGGGGTTATCCGCAATAAACATTGCGACTTGCGAGCAATGATTTGCCCAAGTGGGTATGATGGAATCAGCTAGGTCGCGGGGCGTCGCCTGTGTTTGGCGGCGTCCCGTTTTTGTGTTGCAGGGAGGGTAAGGCATGAACGCCACAGTCGTGATTCCAACGTATTGGGCGGGCGATGACGCTTGCGCAAACGCCCCTGGCACCTATGATCATTCGACGCGACTCAACGCCGACAATCCCGAACTCGACCGCTGTCTGGCCTCGCTTGAGCAGGTACGTGACATCCCGCGCATCATCCTTTTGGTGGTCTGTCCCGTTTCTGCCACAGCCGATGTGTCGCTGCGCGTGCGCGAGATTGTCGACGCGCATCCCACGCTCAAGGTCACCGTTGTCACCAACACCCAGGCCTCGCGCATCGCAGACCGGGTTGCTCGGATCGCGCCCAAGGGTTCGGGCGAGTGCGTGAGCCTGCGAGGCTACGGTGCCATCCGCAACATGGGGCTAGCCTGTGCCGCTGTGCTGGGTCATGACGCGGTTATCTTTTTGGATGACGATGAGACTGTCATCGACGCCGACTTTATGAAGCGCGCGACCTATGCGTTGGGGCAGCAGACGCGTCAGGGCTTGCCGATCTTGGTCAAGAGCGGCTATTTCTACGATCGCGACGGCTCGCCGCTGGCTCCCACGGACAAGGCGGGCATCTGCCATCGTTGGTGGACCAAGCGCATCGAGTTCAACCGTTGGATGAAAAAGGCGCTCTCGGGCACCCGCATCTCGCGCTCTAACTACGTGTGCGGCGGCCTGATGGCCCTGCACGCCCGCGCCTTTACGCGTGTGGCCTTTGACCCGTTTATCACCCGCGGCGAGGACTTGGATTACCTCTTTAACATGCGCATGTTTGGCTACGACGTGTGGTTCGATAACGAGTGGACCGTGCGCCATCTGCCTCCGGAGTCCGAAAAGCGCTCACCGCGCTTTATGCAGGATGTATACCGTTGGTACTACGAACGGGCCAAGTTGACATTCGCCGCGCATCAAAAGGAGCTCATTCCCGTTACGGCGGCATCACTTATGCCCTACCCGGGCCCGTGGATTTCGCGCGAGCTCGACGACCGCGTGCGCAAGACCGCTATGGTCCGCAGCGTGTTTACCCGCGAGCATGAGGGCTACCTGCGCATCTGGCGCCATGGTATTGGCGAGGCAAAGGCCTATGCGCGCCAAAACGCTGCAAGCTACCTGCGTTTCCAGAGCTTTTGGCCCAAGATCATGGACGGGCTTTGGCGTGACGCACAACTGATCAGTATCCTGGAGGGGGCCGAATGATCGACCGCCGCGCCCAGCGCGATAGTTCAATATCAATCTTTCGCATCATTGCCGTTGCCTGCGCCATTTGCGTGCTGGTGTACTTTATTTTTGCCTTGGTGACCGGTATCGAGCCGATCGCCACGGTGATTGCCTGCGCGCTGCTGTGCATCTTTCTGTGCATCTTTATCTTTTTGACGCTCAATCCCGATTCGGTGCGCTCCCAGTACACCGAGGAGACGCTCTCGGTGGCCTCGGCCATGCTCGAGGACATTAAGGGCGGTCTGACGCAGGAGTCGGCGCGTTTGGTGTGCCGGCGCATTTTGCCCGAGACGCGCGCCATGACGGTGGCCATTACCGACGAGGGCAACGTGCTTGCCTGCGCGGGAGAGTTTGAGGAAAAACTACTGCCAGATTCTCCCATCCACACGCTTGCCACACGCTACGTTATCGAACATGGCATCGTGCAGTCGTTCAACCGTATGGTGGATGTCGTGGGCTCGGACGGCTCGCACAACCAAGTTCCCGCCGGCATTATCGCCCCCATCAAGGTAGGCGATCGTACCGTCGGCACGCTCAAGTTCTACTACAAGACCCCGCGCGCCGTCGACCGTACCCAGTACGCGCTTGCCTCGGGCTTTGCCGAGATCTTGTCCACGCAGCTCGCCATCCACGAGCTCGAGGTGCAAAAGGAACTCACGGCGCGCGCCGAGGTGCGTGCGCTGCAGGCGCAGATTAACCCGCACTTCCTGTTCAACACGCTGAACACCATTGCATCGTTTACGCGCACCGATCCGCTGCGGGCCCGCGAACTGCTTCGTGAGTTCTCATCGTTCTATCGTGCCACGCTCGACAACTCGGGATCGCTTATTCCGGTCTCGCGCGAGGTCGCACAGACCAAGCGCTACCTTACCTTTGAGAAGGCCCGCTTTGGCGAGGACCGCGTGCTTGCGACGTTCGATGTGTCCGAGGACGTGGAAGACACGCTGGTGCCGGCGTTCGTGATCCAGCCGATTGTCGAGAACGCCGTACGTCATGGTATGGGCGATGACGACGCCCTGAGGATCGACGTGACCGTTCACCAAGACGGCGAGGATGCAATCTTGATTGCCGTGGCCGATAATGGCGTGGGCATGGATGAGGGTACCGCCGCCAGACTGTTTGACGAGCGCTCTGCCCGTCCCGACGCCAGCTCTCCCCAGGGTGGCGGCGCCGGTGTGGCCATGCACAATATTTCGGAGCGCATCCATCGCTTTTATGGGCCGCACTCCTATACGCGTGTTGAATCGGCGCCGGGCAAGGGCACCAAAGTGCTCCTTCATCTTGATTTGTCAGAGAGCATCTTTGATATTCAAGAGTAAAATAAAAGGCTACGGGCTCAACGTCATGCGACGGATGCCCGGCGTAGTTAGTTGACGAAAGGTTTTATCCCTATGCTGCGTGCGATGATTGTGGATGATGAGGCGCCGGCTCGCTCGGAGCTTCGCTTCCTGCTCGAGCAAACGGGCAAGATCGGCACGATCACGGAGGCGTCGAGCGTCCGCTCCGCCATCGAGATGCTTATGGAAAGTCGCGTGGATGTCGTGTTTCTCGATATCTCGATGCCCGGTGCCTCGGGCCTGCAACTTGCCGAGGCGCTGCATAAGCTCAAAAATCCGCCGGCGATCGTGTTTGTGACTGCGTATAGTGACCATGCGGTCGAGGCATTCGATGTGGATGCCGTCGATTATCTGATGAAGCCGGTCGAGGAAGCTCGCTTGGATCGCGCGATCGAGAAGGTCATGCAACGCGCCAAGCCGGTTACGGACAGCAAGGTGACCATCGAGCGTATCCCGGTGGAAAAGGGCGGCCGCAAGGTGCTCATTCCCGTGGACGACATTCGCTTTATCATGGCCAAGGACGATTACTCCTGCATCTATACCGTCGATGATCGCTTTTTGTCGACGACCTCGCTGGCGCAGTTTGAGGCCAAGCTCTGCGACTTTGGCTTCTTCCGTGTTCACCGCCGCTATATCGTCAACTTGGCGTGCGTTACGGATGTGGAGACGGTGCCCTCGGGCGCCATCCAGCTGGGCATTACGGGCGTCGACGAACGCGTGCCGGTTTCGCGCCGCCGCGTCGTGCCGCTCAAGAAGGCCCTGAGTCTCTAGCACACTGGCCCCGCAGCCCTGTAGACCCATCGTCTGCGGAGCCGTGGGGCCTTTTTTGTATGTATCTGCCGAATCGTTTTTTGCGGAAGGGATCCCATGAACAGTGCAAGCGCCAAGCGCATCGACATCATCTCGGACACCCACGGCTATTTATCGCCTGCGCTCCTGGACGAGCTTGAGGGCGCAGACCTGATTATCCACGCCGGCGACCTCACGTCAGAGATGGACTACGAGCACCTATGCACCATCGCCCCCGTGCGGGCCGTACTGGGCAACAACGATTACTACCGCGACTACGGCCCCGATGTAGACCGTCTTGCGCTCTTTACCTACGAAGGCCTCAAATTCGCCGTAGCCCACTACCGCGAAGACCTTCCGGTGGGATCCGTAGACGTAGCCATCAACGGTCACACCCACGTAACCAAAGAAGCCCAAGTGGGCCGCTGCTTAGTCCTCAACCCGGGTAGCGCCAGCTACCCCAGAGGCACCCGAGGCCCCACCATGGCCAGAATGCTAGTAAAAGACGGCAAGATTATAAGCACCAAGTTTATTGACCTAGACTAACCGCAACAAAAACGGGGGATGCAAGATGCGTTCCCCGTTTCCATTTGAGCCAATGGCCGAGCTTCAACAAAAACCTTAGACACCCCCGCCGCGGAGAACGGGGCCGCCGAGCCGCGAAGCGGCGAGCAACAACAACGGATCGAACAATGTGACGGCAGGGAGGGTCTCCGGGGCCGGCGGGCGCGGGTTAAGTTTGTCGCGAGTTCCGCACGCAAAGGAAAGCACTTAATGTGCTTTCCGTCTTGCGCAGGACTGTAGAGCAGGAAACTTCATATGCGCCCCTCCCGGGCGCAAGCAAAAGGGCGACCCCTTAGGAGTCGCCCTTGCATGAGCTGCTTATGTACGGCTGTTACTCGGCGTCGTGGTGGCGGCGGGGCTTGCGACCTCCGTTGTCGCCGGGACGGCGCGGACGGTCACTGCGCTCGGAGCGCTCGCGACGCGGGCGCTCACGGCGCTGGAAGTGCTCGCCGTCGCCCTCGGAGGAACCCTCGGCGCGAGCCGGAGCCTCAGGCTTGTCAAGACGATCGAGCGAGATCTTGCCGCGATCGTCGACCTCGATGACGACGACCTTGACCTCGTCGCCCACGTTAAGGACGTCCTCGACCTTCTCCACGCGGCCCTTGGCGACGCGGGAGATGTGCAGCAGGCCGTCCTTACCAGGCAGCAGGTTGACGAAGGCGCCGAAGGGCTGGATGGAGACAACGCGACCGGTGTACTCCTCGCCCGGCTCGGGAACCTTGATGATGAGCTTGATACGCTCGACAGCCTGATCGACGGACTCGCCGGTGCCGCCGACAAAGACGGTGCCGTCCTCCTGGATGTCGACCGAAGCGCCGGTCTCGTCCTGGATGCCACGGATGACCTTACCGCCGGAACCGATGACGTCGCGAATCTTGTCAGTCGGAACCTGGATGGAGACGATACGCGGAGCGGTGCTGCGCGTGGTGTGGCGCGGCTCGGGGATCACATCGAGCATCTTCTGCAGGATGAAGGCGCGGCCCTCCTTGGCCTGCTGCAGGGCGCGGGCCAGGATGTCGAAGGTAAGGCCGGTGGCCTTGTTGTCCATCTGCAGAGCGGTAATGCCCTCGGTGGTGCCGGTGACCTTAAAGTCCATGTCGCCAAGGAAGTCCTCGAGACCCTGGATGTCGGACAGGACCACGGTCTTGCCCTCCTCCTGGATCAGGCCCATGGCGATACCGGAGACCGGGCGTTTAATGGGCACGCCGCCGTCCATAAGGGCGAGCGTGGAGCCGCAGGTCGAAGCCATCGAAGAGGAGCCGTTGGACTCCATGACCTCGGAGACCACGCGGATGGCGTAGGGGAACTCGTTCTCGTCGGGAAGCACCGGAAGCAGAGCGCGCTCGGCCAGGTTGCCGTGGCCGATCTCGCGGCGCTTGGGGCTGCCCATGCGGCCGGTCTCGCCGGTGCAGAACGGCGGGAAGTTGTAGTGATGCATATAGCGCTTGCCCTCGGTGGGCTCGATGGTATCCAGACGCTGGCCCTCGTTGAGCATGCCGAGCGACAGCACGGAGAGCACCTGGGTCTGACCGCGCTGGAACAGGCCGGAGCCGTGAACGAGCGGCAGATAGTTGTCCTTCACCATGATGGGACGGATCTCATCGGCGGCACGGCCGTCGACGCGCTCGCCGGTCTCGACGACCATGGTGCGCATGGCCTTCTTCTCGAGCTTCTTGAGCGCCACGGGGATCTCGCGCTCCCAAGCGGCCTGCTCCTCCTCGGTGAACTCGGCACGGATGGACTCCTTCAGAGCCTCGACCTTACCGATACGGGAGAGCTTGTCGGCGTCGCGAAGGGCGGCTGCCATCTCGTCGTAGTGGGCGAAGATGCGCTCCTGGACCTCCTCGACGGGCTGGTCGAGCGGGTACTCCTTCTTGACGATGGCGCCATTGACCTGCTCCCACTCGGCAACGAACTCGTCCTGGGCCTGGCAGAAGGCGGCAAGGGCCTCCTGGCCAAACTTCATGGCGGCGAGCATGTCATCCTCGGAGATCTCCTCGGCGCCGGCCTCGACCATCGAGATGAAGTCGGCAGAGCCGCCCAGCTCCAGGTCCAGGTCGGAGTTCTCGCGCTCCTCATAGGTGGGGTTGACGATAAACTCGCCGGTCTCCACGTTACGGCCGATGCGCACGCAGGCAAGCGGGCCCTCGAAGGGCACGCCGCCGAGCGTCATTGCTAGGGAAGCACCCATGACGTTGATGACGTCAAAGGGGTTGACCTGGTCGGCGACGAGCGAGGTGGCGACGATGTGCACCTCGTTGCGGAAGCCGTCCGGGAAGCTCGGACGAATCGGGCGGTCGATCATACGGGCCGTGAGCGTGGCCTTCTCGCTGGGACGGCCCTCACGCTTGAGGTAGCCACCCGGGATGCGGCCGGCGGCGTACATCTTCTCGTTGAAGTCGACGGTCAGCGGAAAGAAGTCGTAGTTCTTACGCTCCTTGGAGACGACCACGGTGTCGAGCATCGTGGTGTCGCCCTGCTTGACCAGACAGGCGCCGGTGGCCTGCTTGGCAAGCTCGCCGGACTCAAAGGTGTAGGTCTTGCCGTACAGCTCAAAGGTCTTGGATACGAGTGTCATTGTTCTCCTTTACCCCACAGGCCCCTTGCCTGCGGGCTTCTCATGTGACGCGGGCCCCCTGCCCCCGCCACGCTTCAGAGCGTGATTGTTCACGCCCTTACACAAAAAGAGCGCCCCGCTGCGCAGGACGCTCTTAGCATGTACAAATCCTTACTGGATGTTGTCGCGGATGCCCAGAGCCTTGATGAGCTCACGGTACTCGACGATGTCGTTCTTCTTGATGTAGGAGAGAAGACGACGGCGGCGGCCGACGAGCATGAGCAGGCCACGACGGGTGTGGAAGTCCTTCTGGTGGGACTTCATGTGCTCGGTCAGCTCCTTGATGCGCTCGGACAGGATGGCGACCTGAACCTTGGGGTTACCGGTGTCGACCGGGGAGTTACCGAACTGGGCGGTCAGCTCCGCCTTGCGCTCTTTGGAAACAGTCATTGTTTCACCTTTCGTTTCGCGTCGCCCGTGGGCGACTCTATTCGCCTCGGACTGGGAAGCCGCCGGTGGAGCGAGCATCCAAGGTCGAGGTACCAACAGATCGGTATGTTACCACAAGCGGCGCGCGCCTGCGCATCATCACCGACCCAACATGAATTCCATCGCACGGAGCCGCTGATCGGTGTGCGTGGCGGCCCAAACATGCGAAAGCCCTAGCAAAAACGCAGCCGTATGCGGATCGATCTGCTCGTCCATAAGGGCATCGAACGTCATGGGCATCAGAGCGCGCAGCCATGCGACCTCGCCGACCGATACCAGCTCGGCGCCAGGCACGCTCGAGGCGCACGACCCGCATAGAAGCCCGCCGGCTAAGGCCGAGAAATGCGAGAGCATGGGATCGCCGCACGAGACGCAAGCCGAGAAATCGGGTCGGTAACCAACGTGCGACAGCAGTTTAAAGACAAAGGCCGCCACGAGCAGGTCCATATGTGCCGAGTCGAGCCCGCAGCCGACAAGCGTGAGCGCCCGCTGCGTGATGGCAAAGGTAAATGGATCCTCGGCATCCTCGAACGAGCACACACGCGCAACCTCGGCAATCGCGCTGGCGGCACAGGTCGTCTCGTAGTCAGGAGCGGCACCGAGCGGCGCCTCCATAAGCTCCGCCTGAGAAACCACGTCAAGCGAGCGACCATGCGCCAACAGCATATCAACGGTGCAGAAGAGCTCGCAGCGGGCCGCAAGGCGACCGCCAGGCTTACGTGCGCCCTTAGCAACGGCACGCACCTGCCGCCCCCGTTCGTCGAGCATCGTCAAGATCAGGTCGGTTTCCTTGAGCTTGGTCTTGTCGAGGACGAGCACCTTTGTGCGATATGTGCGAGAGCCTGCCATGAACGCCGAGGCTTAATCCTCGGCGTTATAGCCAAAGCGGCGGATCTGCGCCTCGTCATCGCGCCAGCCGGCCTTGACCTTCACGTCGAGCTCCAAAAAGACCTGCGTGCCAAAGATACGCTCAAGGTCGCGACGGGCATCGATGCCGATATGCTTAATCATCTCGCCGCCCTTGCCGATGATGATGCCCTTCTGCCCCTCGCGCTCGACGTAAATCGTGGCGTGCACGCGCAGCACCTTCTTGGTCTGCTCAAGCGCATCGCAAATCACGCCCACGGAGTGCGGGATCTCATCACGGGTGCGGCGCAAGACCTTCTCGCGCACAAACTCGGCAACGAGCGTCTCATCGGAAGCGTCGGTACCCATGTCCTCGGGGAACCAACGCGGACCCTCGGGCAAAAAGTGCGCAACGGTCTCGATGAAGGCATCGACGTTAAAGTTCTTGACCGACGACGTCACGATCTCGTCGTCATATTCCATAAGCTCGTGGGCGGCCTTAAGCTGCTCCATGACCTGTGCGGGGTCGGCTTCATCGGCCTTGGTGAGCACCAGGACCTTATTGGAACGGGCATTCTTGACACGCTCGGCAACCCAGGCGTCTCCCCTGCCGATCGGTTTGGTGGCATCAATCAAAAACGCGACAACATCGACATCGTTCAGCTCGAACAGCGCGCTCTTGTTGAGCTCAGACCCTAGACCGTCCTTGGGCTTGTGGATACCCGGGGTATCGACAAAGACCAGCTGGTAGCCGGGGCGGTTGACGACGGCGCGCATGCGGCGGCGGGTCGTCTGGGCCACCGGCGAGGTGATGGCGACCTTTTTGCCATAGCAGGCGTTGAGCAGCGTTGACTTACCGGCGTTGGGGCGGCCGACCAAGGCCACGAAGCCACTGCGGAAACCGGGCTCAACGTCGCCAAAGCCCGCGAGGCTGTCGTCCTCATCGCACAGGGCGTCGAGTTCCTCGTCGCTCATGCCCTCAAACGGGTCGAACTCCTCGACTTCCTCATAGGCCTCGGTCGCCTTAGCATCCGGGGACTCGTCGTCCAAAATCTCATCGGTAGACTGCATATTGTCGGACATGGGAATCCCTTTCTAAATAAAGCCGAGCGCGTGGGCAAATACCAGCACGCCCACAATCGCGGCGGTGATGGAAAGAACGTATACAGAGGCGGCGGCGATGTCCTTCGCACGCTTGGCCAGCGGATGGAGCTCCTGGGTCGCTAGGTCGACGATAGCCTCCATAGCGGTGTTGCACAGCTCGCCGTGAATCACCAGGCCACAACAGATGATAATCGTGGCCCACTCGGCAATGTCGAGCCCCACGATGCAGCCGGCAATGACGGTGCACACGCCCGCCACGAGCATGACCTTAATGTTGCGCTCGGTCTTGACGGCGGTGACGAAGCCCTCCATGGCGTAAGAAAACGACTTTAAAAAGGACGGATGGTCCTTGTTCGATCCGGGAATCATAGACGGCTCCTAGTCGTGGGCATGGTTGGTGATGGGGCCGACGTGGACTAGCTTGGGGTCCTCGCCGCGCTCGAGCGCCAGATCGCGCAGGATGGCGTCCTCGCGGGCCTCCATGACCTCGGCCTCGTCGTCCTCGATGTGGTCATAGCCCAGCAGGTGCAGCATTCCGTGTACGAGCATCAGACGGCACTCATCAGCGGGACTATTGCCAAAACCGGGGGCCTGACGGGCAATAACCTGCGGGGCCAAGATAATATCGCCGAGCTCGAGCGTCTCATCGGCGGGAATGTCATCGTCAAAGGCCGAATCGCACTCAAACGAGAGCACATCGGTGGTGCGGTCGATACCGCGCCACTCGTGGTTGAGCTCGTGCATCTCGTCCTCGTCGACATACGAAAGGGAAATCTCAACTTCACGCTCAACGCCCTCGGCGGCAAGCACGACCTCGCAGATGTGCTCCACCTCTTGCGCGTCGAGCAGCGTATCGAGCTCGGCATCGTTGCTGATCAATACACTCAACGGGACTCCTTTCGGTCGCGCGAACGCTGCTCACGCACGTCATCATAAGCATCATATGCCTCGACGATACGACCCACCAGGGCATGACGCACCACGTCGGCACGCTCGAGGTGAGAAAATGCCACATCGTCGACACGGCCCAAAATCTTCTCGACATCCGCCAAGCCGCCACGACGACCCACCAGGTCGCGCTGGCTGAGGTCGCCGGTAATCACGAACTTGGAGTTGAATCCAAGGCGTGTCAGGAACATCTTCATCTGCTCGGGCGTGGTATTTTGCGCCTCGTCGAGCACCACGAAAGCATCGCTCAGCGTACGACCGCGCATGTAGGCGAGCGGGGCGATCTCGATCACGCCCCGCTCCATAAGCTCATCGGTGCGCTCACGATCCATCATGTCAAAAAGGGCATCGTAGAGCGGGCGCATGTACGGATCGATCTTTTCCTCGAGGGTGCCGGGCAAAAAGCCCAGGTTCTCCCCTGCTTCGACAACCGGACGCGTCAAGATCAAACGGCCCACCTCATGGCGCTTGAGCGCGGCAACGGCGAGCGCCATGGCCAGATAGGTCTTACCGGTACCGGCAGGACCCAAGCCAAAGGTGATGGTATGCGAGCGAATGGCATCCACATAGCGCTTTTGCCCAAGAGTCTTGGGACGAATGACACGACCGCGGTATGAAAGCAGCACGTCATCGCGAAGCGATGTGGCCTCATGCTCGCCGTCGCGCAAGACGGCCAGGCAACGCGAGACATCGTCGGCAGACAGGGTACGACCGGCCGCCGCCTCGCGAAAAGCATGTTCGAAAAAGCGAGCCACGAGCTCGACCTCGTCCGGGTCGCCGCTCACGGCGATGCTATCGCCACGGGCGACCACGTGAGCGCGAACCAAGCTCTCGAGCGCACGAAGGACGCCGTCGCCGACGCCCAAAACGCGCGAGGGATCAATTGCCTCGGGAACGGTAAGTCTAATCTTCGAGGCTTCCATGGACCTCCCTGCGCGCATGGACCAAGCCGGAATCATCGACTCCGATGATAGCAACATCGAGCAGACACGGGGCTGTAAGTCCACAGGTATCGTCAAGACGGGCATGATGGAACGAGCCGAGCGTCAGGTTGTCACCATACTCGAGCACGGCACGCTCGACGGTGCCCACGCGACGACGAGCATCGGCAATAGCGAGCTCCTGCGCCGCGGCTCGCATACGGCGGCTGCGCTCGGCCATAACCTCGGGCGGCACCTGGTCGGGCATGTCGGCAGCAAGGGTACCGGGACGCTTGCTGTAGCGGAACACGTGCATACGTGAGAAACCCACACGGCGGCACAGCGCCAGCGACTCCTCGAACTCCTCGTCCGTCTCACCAGGAAAACCGACGATGACGTCGCACGAAAGAGACGCCTGGGGCAAGTTGGCGCGAATCATACGCACCGTGTCCTCAAAGGACTCCGCACTATAGGGACGACCCATGCGATGCAAGGTTGCCGTACAGCCGGACTGCACGGGCAGGTGCAAAAACGGGGCAATACGCTGCGGATAGCGCGCCATAACCTTAAGCAGGCGCTCAGAGATATCCATGGGTTCGACCGAGGAAATGCGCACATGCGCAATAGTCGTGCGCTCCATGATGGCCTCGAGCAGCTCATCGATTTCGACATGCTCGTCGGTCGCGCTCTTGCCATCGTAGGCACCCAGGTTCACACCGGTCAGCACCACCTCGGGCACGCCGGCCTCCTGGGCCTCGCGAACTTGCTCAAGCACGGACTCGACGGGCACGGAACGCTCGGGGCCGCGGGCCTTCCACACGATGCAATAGGTGCAACGGTGGTTGCAGCCATCCTGGATCTTCACGCCCAGCCGCGAACGACCGAGCGCATCGACCACCTCGCCATCGCTGCAGGCGGGAGCGCTATCGGACTCAACGCCCAGCACCTCGCAGACACGTTCGGCGACATCGATCTTGGACGGCTCGGCGATCACGCGATCCGAAAGCTCCAACAGCTCCTCGGGATGCAAATTGACCACGCAACCGGTCACGAGCACATAGGGCTCATTTGGATGGGCCAGCGCATGACGGACGGCTTTACGGGTCTTGGCCTCGGCCTCGCCCGTAACGGCACAGGTGTTAATGACGATCAAATCGGCATCCTGGGGCTCCACAATAGCAAAGCCCAGGCGCATAAGATCGGCAGTGATACGGTCGGACTCAACCCGGTTGACACGACAACCGAGGTTGACGACGGAAATATGGGGTGCGAGCACACGGGCTCCTTAATCGAGGATGTCGTCGAGGGCGCTCTTGATACGGTCGGTCACCGACTTCTTACCGGATGCGACGTCATCGCCCATCTCGTCGGCAAAGGCGCGAAGCAGCTCGCGCTGCTTGTTGGAGAGATTGGTGGGGACGACAACGCGCAGCTGCACGACCAGACGACCGCGCGAACCGCCACCGCCGATACGCGGCATGCCGTAATTGTTGACACTCACGGTGTCACCGTACTGTGTGCCGGCGGGGACGCACAGCTTGACGACCTCGTCAGGCATAATGCCCTCGACCTCAATCTCGCAACCGAGCGCGGCCTGCGCAATCGAGATATCGCTCACCAGATACAGGTCATCGCCATTACGCTTAAAACGCTCGTGGTCGGCGACACGCACGTTGACGATCAGGTCGCCCGAGGGCTCGCCACGAAGGCCGGCCTCACCAAAACAACTCACGCGCAGCTGGCGACCGGTCGAAACACCGGCGGGAATATCGATGTCAATCTTTTCGTGAGAAGGCGTGCGGCCCTGGCCATCACAGGTCTCGCAGGGATGATCGATGACCGTGCCTTCGCCGTGGCAGTCAGGACAGGGCGAAGAGGACTGAACCTGACCCAGGAACGAACGCTGGACCGTCGTCACATAGCCTGTGCCGTGACAGCGGCTGCACTGCTTTTCGGTCGCGCCCTCGGCCTTGCCGGTACCATTGCAGTCATCGCAAGGGGCAAGACGGTCGTAGCTGATCGTCTTTTTGCAGCCGAGCGCCGCCTCCTCGAGCGTCACCGAAAGGGAGATGGCCATATCGCGACCGCGACGGCGCTCGCGACGGCTGCGAGCGCCACCACCGGCGCCACCGCCAAAGAACGACGAGAACAGGTCGTCCATGCCCATGCCGCCAAAGATATCGTTGATGTCGACATAGCCAGAGCCACCGGGGCCGTCCGCGGTGCCGTAACGGTCGTAGTTAGCACGCTTCTGCTCGTCGGAAAGAACGGAATAGGCCTCGTTGAGCTCTTTGAACTTGGCCTCGGCCTCGGGGTCGTCCGAAACATCTGGGTGTACCGTACGGGCTTTCTTTAGAAACGCGCGCTTAATCGTCCGCGCGTCGGCATCCTTGTCAACGCCAAGTACCTCGTAGTAATCCCTATTTTCCGACACGACCGAATCCTTCCAACTTTCATTATTGTCACAGTGCGTCCTATACCCAAGCTGGGCCGGGCGCAAACAGAGGGTTTGATGTTATTGAATTCCGTACGGCGAAAGCACGGCCCGCTGCGAGCAGCTCGCGAACCAAACCGAAACGAGCGCGAACATAAAACCGTTGGCAAATCCATTGGCAAACTGCATCGCACCGCGCTTCCACCACAGCAGACTGCGATGAAGCACACCGTCCGAAAGCACCATGAACAGGCCCATGGTAAATGGAATAAAGCACATCACGGCAAAGGCCGAGAACACGCCCGAGATGGCCGACAGCACCAAAAACGGCGCCACAATGCCCATCAGGTAAAAGCCAGTACGAGCTTTGCCTTCCAAGCGCTCGGCCTCAACATGGGCGCGGCCGACCAGATCGCCACCCGAGGCACCGTTGGTGCCGGCATGACCCATGCCGCCAATGCGGACCTCATCGCCATCGTGCGTGCCGGCAGGAAACTCAATCGCCTGCTCGGAGGTCACACGGGTCCGCCCGCTACCACCGCAATCGGGGCAGGGGTCGGCGACAACCTTACCGGAACCGCCGCACTCGGGGCAGACCGACTGGAACGTGCCGGCGCCAAACAGGAAGGACAGGTCGACGTCGATGTGGCCGCGACCACCGCAGCTCGGACAGGTATGTGCATGCTCGGACGAAACAGAGCCCGAGCCGCCACAGTGGCCACAGGTATCGAAGCGCGTATAGCGGACGGTCTTGCGGGCACCGCCCTTGGCCTCCTTGGCGTCAAGCTTGATATCGACGACCACGTTGGCGCCGTTCTCGGGATTGTAGGCAGCCTGCCCACGACGCTGCTGGCCCCAGGCACCGCCAAAAGGAAAGCCGCCCTCAAAGGGATTGCCATAGCCCGCGCTGCCGGCGTAGCCGCCGCCATAGGGCGAAGCCGTAGGAGCACCGGCGAAGGGATTACCAGAACGCATGGCGTCGTAGCGCGCACGTTTTTGCTCATCCGAAAGCACGGCGTAGGCCTCGGAAACCTCTTTAAACTTTTCCTCGGCACCCGGCTCTTTGTTGACGTCCGGATGGAGCTTGCGGGCCTTTTGCTGGAAGGCCTTTTGAATATCACGCGAGGTGGCGTCCTTGGAGACACCCAGAATCTCGTAGTAATCTTTTTCGTTCATCGTCGCCATGCGCGGCAACCTCCTGCTCACAGCAGCGTTTATATTGCGGTAATTCTACCCGAGCGGCCTAAGCTAGACCCCAAAACAGCTCGAACAGCACATTTCCATCGAGCCAGCCCAAGTGTGTCGGTGCTAAACGAGCTCGAACATGGCCCGCGACGACATCTGCCGAAGTGAAGGGCCCCTCATGGACCCCGAGCGTCTCGGGCACCCAAGTGGCAAGACCCAATTCGAGCGCGCGATCGCAGGCAGCTGCCAGCTCGCCCGTTGGGATGACGCAAGTCGCACGAACCAACAGATCGGACGCAATACCGCGCGTCATGCGACAGGCGAGCATCAGGTCTTCGGCAGAAGCCTCTCGCTGCGACAGGTATTCGGCCTCAAACGACGTCGCGTCATCGTCGCGCTGAACCAAACGCACACGGTACGCGTCGCCTCGAGCAGACACGCCGGGGAACAAACCTGCAAGACGGTCGAAATCCCCAGTATCAAGCATAGCGGCGGCAGAACGGCCCAGGCCCAGGTAGCCCCGTCCGGTCCAGTAGGCAATGTTATGGGCGCATTCATGGCCGTCGAGCGCGTAGCTCGCCACCTCATACGGGTGATAGCCGGCGGCACCCAGGAGCTCGCGCGCCACGTCCATGCAGGCGGCCTGAAAATCCTCGTCGGGCTCGAGCGACTCGTCACGGCACGCCATGCGATAGAGGGGCGTCCCCACCTCGAGCGTGAGCGGGTAAACCGACACATGATGCGGAACCGCCGCCAGCACGCCCTCGAGCGTACGCTTCCAACTCGCTGCGGTCTGCCCGGGAAGTCCGCACATAAGGTCGCACGACACGTCAAGCCCAGCGTCCTTGACCGTCGCGATGGCAGCGAGCGCCCGATCGGCATCGTGAATGCGGCCGATGGCAGCAAGTTCGGTGTTATCGAGCGTTTGCACGCCCAGAGAAACGCGTGTGACACCAACCTTGGCAAGCGCAGTGGCAAGCTCGACGGTCAGCGACTCGGGATTGGCCTCGCAGGTAAACTCAACGGGGGCGCACCACGCACGAATACGCCGCGCCAGCTCCACCAGGCGCTCCCCCGCCAGCGACGGCGTGCCGCCGCCAACATAGACGGTGCGGATCTGGTCGAGGGCCCCAGCCTTGCCAAAAGCATCGAGGCGCGCGTACAACTGCTCAAAATAGGAATCGAGCGCGGCATCCAAATCACACGAAGCAAAGCTGCGCGAGTCGAAGTCGCAGTAGCGGCACTTTAGGGCACAGAACGGCACGTGCACGTACAGCGCGGTAACGGCCACCCTTAAGCCTCCAGCGGATGAGGGGGCACCGATTCGCCGGCGGCAAGGGCAGCCTCGCAGGCCACCACATCACGCTCGATCTCATCGACCAGCGCCATAAACTCCTCATACGTGGAGCAGCGCACCACATGGGCACGCCAAGCGGCGGCATGGGGCATGCCTTTTAAGTACCAGCTTGCGTACGTACGGGCACGCGACATGAGCGGCAGGAGCTCATGCGTCAGCGTTAGGTGCTCACGCAGGGCGTCCAGGCGCTCGACAGAGCTGCGCGCCGGCACCGGTGTGCCATCGAGCGCAAGGGCGCGAGCATCGCCAAACACCCACGGGTTCCCGTAGATGCCGCGCGCGATAAACACCGCGCTGGCACCCGAGTTTCGCAGATGCTCCGCGGCATCCTCGGCGGTGAACACATCACCCGAACCGATCACGGGAATCTCAACGGCATCTGCGACCTCATCGACGACCGACCAATCGGCCTGGCCGGTGTAGAGCTGCGTGGCACAGCGGCCATGTACCGCCACCGCGGCGGCACCGGCGCCTTCGAGCATCTGGGCAAATGTCGCGGCATTACGGTCCTCGGCATAAAAGCCCTTGCGGATCTTCACGGTCACGGGCACATGCGCCGCGCCCACCGCCGCCTCGACGATCTTCTCGGCCAAATCGGGCGTGCGCATGAGCGCCGAGCCCTCGCCCTTGGTGACGACCTTGCGGGCGGGACATGCCATATTGATATCGATGAGCGACAGGCGATCGCCAACACGATCCTCGACGGCGGCGACGGCACTCGCAAACTGCTCGGGCTTGGAGCCAAAGAGCTGCACGCAAATCTGCTGCTCCTCGTCGGCCGGCAGCACCAGACGCCACGTTTTGTTGCTGGCATAGGCAAGGCCCGCCACGCTCACCATCTCGCTATAGGCAAGATTGGCACCGCGGCGGCGACACATGATGCGATAGGCAGGGTCGGTCACGCCCGCCATAGGAGCCATGAGGAACGGCTGCTCGGTATAGGCACCCAGCAGCCGCGTACTGTATTCAGAAAGCGCCATGGACCTACTCGTCCACCTTGAGAATCGCCATAAAGGCCTCCTGCGGGACCTCGACCGAGCCGATGGCCTTCATACGCTTCTTGCCCTCTTTTTGCTTCTCGAGCAGCTTGCGCTTACGCGAGATATCGCCGCCATAGCACTTAGCCAGAACGTCCTTGCGGCGTGCCTTGACGGTGGAGCGGGCAATGATCTTGTTGCCGATGGCGCCCTGGATAGGCACCTCGAACAGCTGACGCGGGATGATCTCCTTAAGCTTGTCGCACAGGCCACGGGCCAGGCCATAGGCCTTGTCCTTGTGGACGATAAACGACAGCGCGTCCACCTCATCGCCCGAAAGCAAAATATCGAGCTTAACGAGCTCGGATGGACGGTACTCGTTGAACTCGTAGTCGAGCGAGGCATAACCCTTGGTACGGCTCTTGAGCTGGTCAAAGAAGTCCAAGATGAGCTCGGCGAGCGGCATATCGAAGCGCATCTCGACCGATTTGCTCGTGAGGTGGATCATGTCGGTCGTGACGCCGCGGTGCTCGATGGCGAGCTGCATGACGGCACCCGTGTACTCAGGCGGGCAGATGATCTTTGCCTTGAGGTAGGGTTCCTCGATACGCTCGATGCGCGTGGCCTCGGGAAGGTCCTGCGGACTGCGGACATCGATCATCTCGCCGTCGGTCTTGTAGACGTGATAGTCGACCGAGGGGCTCGTGGCAATGAGGTCCAGGTTGAATTCGCGCTCCAGGCGTTCCTTGACGACTTCCATGTGTAGCAGGCCCAAGAAGCCCACGCGGAAGCCAAAGCCGAGCGCCACCGAGGTCTCGGGCTCCCACACCAACGATGGGTCGTTAACGTGCAGCTTATCGAGCGCGTCACGCAGGTTCTCGTAGTCCTTGTTATCGATTGGGAACAGGCCCGTATAGACCATGGGCTTGGCCTCGCGGTAACCCGGAAGCGGCTCGGGGCAGGGGTTCGACGCCCAGGTAAGGGTGTCGCCCACGCGAACGGCCTCGGGGTCCTTCAGGCCCGTGACCACATAGCCGACCTCGCCAACCGTCAGCGCGTCAACCGGGGTCTCGGCAGGACGCTTGACACCCACGCCGTCGACCAAAAAGTCGCCCTCTGCCTGCATCATGCGCAGGGTATCGCCCTTTTTGATGGAGCCGTCAAAGACGCGCACCGTGGCGACGACGCCACGATACTCGTCGAAGTACGAATCCAGAATGAGTGCCTTGAGCGGCGCGTTCGCATCGCCCTTGGGCGGAGAGATCAAAAAGACAATGGACTCCAGCAGATCATGGATGCCCTCGCCGGTCTTGCCCGAGACACACACGGCATCATCGGCAGGAATCGCCAGGTCATCCTCGATCTCGGTCTTAACCTCATCGGGATGGGCAGAGGGCAGGTCGATCTTGTTGATGGCCGGCACAATGTCCAGATTGGCGTTCATGGCGAGCGTCGCGTTGGAGACGGTCTGCGCCTCGACGCCCTGCGTGGCGTCGACAACGAGCACCGCGCCCTCACAGGCTGCCAGCGAGCGCGAGACCTCGTAGGTAAAGTCCACGTGGCCCGGCGTATCGATCAGATTGAACTGATACGTCTCGCCATCGTCGGCGTCATAGGACACGCGAACGGCATTGGACTTGATCGTAATGCCGCGCTCGCGCTCGATATCCATGGTGTCGAGCAGCTGCGACTCCATGTCGCGCTCGTCGACGGTATGGGTGAGCTCGAGGATGCGGTCACTGATCGTGGACTTGCCATGGTCGATGTGCGCAACAATCGAGAAGTTGCGGATGTGGGAAATGTCAATTGAAGTATTCATGCGGACTATCTTACCCGAGCGGTACAAAAAATGGAGCCTGTTCCATAAAACGGGCTCCATTTATGCGCGTAATCTGTGTGGTGTGAAATTTACAACTTAGGCGTTGATGCTGTTCACGAGCTTGGCAAGACCGGACTTGCGGTTGGAAGCCTGGTTCTTGTGGATAACATGCTTGGCGGCAGCCATGTCGAGACGCTTGGTGACGGTCTTGAGGGCAGCCTGGGCCTTCTCGGCGTCGCCCTCGGCGACGGCGGACTGGACGTGCTTGGTCAGCGTCTTGAGCTCGGACTTGACAGCCTTGTTACGCATGCGAGCTGCCTCATTGGTGCGGATACGCTTCTTCTGAGACTTGATGTTTGCCACTTCTGGAGTTCCTTTCGAGTTCCTTGCAAAAAATGTATGACACCTCTGAGACACGGTGAGGTCATGCAAGCGCCTACTATAGCACGCTCCTTCTCAAAGGGATAGAACGAATTTGTCAAATAGGCAGGTATCATCACGATTTTCTCAAGATGTTCGTAATCCAGAGCAAAAGCGCGGTCTGAGAATCGGCCGAACCCTTGAGCGCGAGCTCCACATCGACCGCGCCCTCGAGCGCTGCGACGAGCTCTGCCATCGAAAAGCGACGTGCCCAGGTCAGGTGATTCTTGACCTGCCAGGACTGAAGCTTGAGCGTTGCGGCCAGCTCACGACCCTGTCCACGCGCATCGAGCGCCTTGGCGACGATTAGCTCGCGGATGCGGCCACACAGCAATGTGTAAGTCCACACGTAGCTCTTGGCGGGCAATAGATTGAAGAGCTCGAGCGAACGGCGCATGTCACGGGCCGAAACCGCATTGAGAAAGTCCCAGGGCTGGACTTCGGCCGTGCGCACGATCCAGCGTTCCACATCGGCAAGCTCAATCTGAGGCACCTCAACCATTTGGGCAAGCTTAGCCAAGTCGTTATCGAGCATGCGCGTGTTTTCGCCCGAACGCGAGACGAGCTCCTCGGCGGCCGCCGTCGAAATCGACTTACCGCGCTGCGTCGCCATCTGCTGAACACGGCGCGGTAGCTCCCAGCGCTTGGTGCCGGAGCAATCGATCACGGCCTTCTTGTCGATCTTGGCGATCGCCTTATACAGGCGAGTGTTCTTGGCAAGCGAGTCGGCGATGATGAGGCAGACCGTTGTGGGGCTGGGACTCGCCAGATACTCAACGAGCGGCTCCGAGACCGCCTTGGCGAGCTTTGAACAGCCATCAAGGATTACCAGGCGAAACTCGCTGCCCATGGGAAAGGTGTTGAGCGATCCGATAATCGACTCGATATCGGGGTCTTTGGTCATATCGCGCTCGTCGAGGTTGAACTCGACCATACCCGACTTTTCCAGACGCGCTTTCATACGCGAGACGGCGTGATCGCGCTTGACTCCGTCGGTACCGACGATCAGATATGCCGGCAGCAGACCGGTTTCGGACATTGCGCTCCCCTCCCGCAGGCCTTCGTATTCGTTCCGTGCCATTCTAGCCCAGGGGCCCACCACACGCCAACGACGTCGTCACGGTCGCTGGCATCGCATCGCAAAGCCATTCGCAGTCGGCGTGACGGTAATGTCGCCGTGTTCGATAGTGCACGCGAACACACCGCCCGCTTCCTTAACGGCATCGATGCAGGCATCGGACGGATGGCCGTATCGATTCCCCACGCCCGCGCTCGCGAGGGAAAGCTCGGGCTTCAGGACGTCCAGCAACTCACCATCGACTGAAACCTTAGAGCCGTGATGCCCAAGTTTAAGGACGTCGATATCCCCCACCTCCTGCACGAATTCCCGTTCTTGGTCGAGCTCGGCATCACCGGTGAGGAGCATACGCAGGCCCTTGCCTTCCTGAACATAAGAGAGCAGCAAGACAAGCGAATCCTCATTTCCCTCGCCATCCACGGACTCGAATGGCCACATCACGCGGGCGCAAAATGAGCCGATATCGACCGTATCCCCACGGCGCACCTGCCGAAGATCGGAAG
>UQPI01000016.1 GCA_900542945.1 uncultured Collinsella sp. | reverse complement strand
TTCGCCTGAGCGAGAAGGCCGATGCGGCCGACATCCCCATCATCGCGCTCACCGCCAATGCCTTTGCCGAGGACGCCAAGGCGGCACACGATGCCGGCATGAACGCCCATCTGTCCAAACCGATCGACTTTAACAAGCTCAAAAACATGCTCGCCCGCATCAAGAAAAACGGAGCTGTTTCGCTATAGTTTGTGCTCAACCACCATACGCAGCAGAAAGGAAGCCAACGATGTTTAGACCTTTACGCCGAAAGAAACGTGCCATCACCGACGAGGAGGCGCGTGAGCTGCTGGCAACCTGCAAGCGCGGCGTCTTTGCCGTTAACGGCGACGATGGCTACCCGTACGCCATTCCCGTCAACTACTTCTTCGACACCGAGCACGACAAGATTTATTTCCATGGCGCCAAAGCCGGCCACAAGGTCGACGCACTCAAGCGCAATGACAAGATCTGCTTTACCGTTTACGGTAACGAGTGGTACAAGGACGATGACTGGGCTCCCTACGTTATGAGTACCGTGGTCTTTGGCCGTTGTCACCTGGTAGATGAGGCGTCTGCGTTTATCGAGGACAAAGTCCGCCAGCTCGCGCTTAAGTACTACCCTTCTGCCGAAGAAGTCGAGGAGGAAATCGCCAAAGACATCAAGGGCGTCCAACTCTACGAGATTACGATTGAGCATCTCTGCGGTAAGCAGATTCACGAAAAGTAAGCCCAAAAGCAGGTCTCATCAATAGCAATATGGCCCGGTTCCAACCCACCTTGGAACCGGGCCATATACTTATGAAGCGTCGGCGGCTATGTGCGCAAGCGCCTCAACGAGCTCCTGCGAACTCACTGGTTTACTCAGGTGCGCGTTCATGCCCGCCTCACGCGAAAGCCTGCGATCGTCGGCAAAGGCGTTGGCGCTCACGGCGATAATCGGTGTGGTCGTGGCATCATCGCGATCGAGTGTTCGAATCCAACGTGTGGCCTCAAGGCCATCGATACCCGGCATCATGATGTCCATCAACACCACGTCGTACTCGTGCGGCGCGCTAGCGGCAAACATCTCGACGGCAGACTCACCATCCTTAGCATGCGTCACGACGGCACCGGCGCGGGCGAGCGTAAACTGTGCAATCTCGGCATTCAGGTCGTTATCCTCTACGAGCAAAACGCGCAAGCCCTGGAGCGCATCGCCATCTCCCGCGTCCACGCGCACATCCTGAGGAATCTCGGAGCGCTTGCACTTCTCAAACGGCAGGCGGATGGTAAACGTCGTCCCCTGCCCCAAGGTGCTCGTAAAGCTCATGGTTCCGCCCATAAGCTCGACCAACTGCTTTGCGATAGGCGCGCCCAAGCCGGTTCCCGATGAAGCGCCCTCCACCTGCTGTTCCTCGCGACAAAACGGCTCGTAAAGGTGCTGTTGGAACTCCTCACTCATGCCGATACCGTTATCGGCGATCGTGTATTCATAGACGGGGACGCCGTCCACCGGCTCCACCTCGCGGCACGTCAGGCGAACATAGCCGCCCTGACGGTTGTACTTGACGGCATTGCCGGCAATATTGACCAACAAGCGCTTGAGGTGCGTCACGCTCACCCGCGCATAGGGATGATTAAGCGTCTGCTGGTCGCAGATAATTGTCACCAGACGCTCCTCGGCCTGGCGCTCCAGAATATCGCGCACTTCACGGGTGAGGGCCACCAAATTTGCAGGCACGAGGTTCAGGTCGACCTGCCCGCTCTCCAAGCGGCTCATATCGAGCGCCTCGTTGGCAAGGTCGAGCAGTAGTCCCGATGCCGTCCAGATCTTCGAGCGGCACTCGGTCTGCTTTTGCAGATCGTCCGCATTGGCATCGCCCACCTCGACCATGCCGCGAATGCCGTTGATGGGCGTGCGCAGATCGTGGCTCATGCGACGCAGGAACTCCGTCTTTGCCGAGTTGGCAGAGGAGGCCTCGCGCGCTGCCTTTGCCAGCTTGTCACCATAGTCGCGTTCCTGCTGCAGCAAGTCCGTCAAACGTCGACGATCGGCGCGACGACGCACCATCACAACAGCGGCCATAACACCGCTGTAGAGCACCAGCGCGCCGGCAGTAACAGCCGCGACGACCTCAAAGTAGCGCTGCGCCGAGGCATAGGTGTACACGTAAAAATTGCGCGCTTTGCCAAATGTGCCCAAATACCACTTGCCGTTGGCGTTAACCAACCTGACCTTACCAGCCAGACAGCGCTCTTTAATACTGTCGACAGCGATGGCGTCCGTCGCCGGCAAGTCGAACACACCCGATATGGTGGGCTCAACGGCATTGGTCGCAACGACCTTGCCATCGCTTTCAATCACGATATTGCCGCTATCGATGGTTTCATAGCCATCAAGCAGGCTCTGCAACTTGAGCGTATTGCTTGCGACCGCCTTGGCGCTCTGGTGCCTCACCGCGACAACGATGCCCTCGCCGTCCCGCCGGGCCACGCAGCCAATGTCTGCGACCGAATCATCCGCAAGCGTAATGCGAGCGGTATAGGACTTAAGCGGATGGGCTGCCACCTCCAGCACAGGCGTCTCTTTGAGATTCGCGGCGAGCGACTCGTAGCTCACGTTATCCGTCGAGGACTCGGACACCAAGTTGCCCGATGCGTCCGTCACGATCAGCGCTGTCACATTAAACTGATCAGCATATTGTTCCAACGTAGCGTTATCCGCCGAGGCATCGCGCTCCATATCGCGCGCTACCTCTCCGGCAATCTCCATAACGCGAATCAGATTTTTAGTCGCATAGGCGCTGTTAAACGCATCGTAGGAAAGGCTCTGTGTCGCCACGTAATCGACAACGTCGGAAAAGCGCTGCTCGGCTTGGGCCGTCGTGTAACCGTAGCTCGTCATGCCGGCAGCAGCCGAGAGTGCTATCCCCAACAGGGCGGCAAGGAGCCATGCCAGGGCCGAACGGTCGCCCCGCTTCTCTGTGGTGTTGTCGGGTGCATCGATCACGACAGGCCCTCCATATTCAAAAAGGGCGAAGGGTCATCAAAATACTTTGACACCAGGCGCTCCATGGTGCCATCGGCAAGCATCTCTTGGTAGGCGTGAGTGAGCTTAACGTCAATACCGCGCGTGTCGTTGATATCGAAAGCGGTACCCAAACCGACCTCCAGCAGCGGCTCATCCAATATGCGATACGTCACACCATAGTCTTTTTCGTAGGTGAGCAACGAGGACTCATGCGCTGCGATGGCATCGACCAGGCCTTCGACGAGCGCCGGGTTCAGGTACGAACGGTCCGAAAAGCTGTAGAGTTCCTTGATCTGCGGAACGTCTTCGTTCAGACGATTGAGCAGAATCGATTCGGGCTTGGTGGTGGACTGAACGGCCACGACCTTATCCTCAAGATCGGCAAGCGTGTAGATATCGCTCTCGGGATCGACCGCGACCACCTGGCGGCTCGCAAGGTACGGGCCGGCCCAGCGATATTCGTTTTCGCGGCCCGTCATACTAAAGCTGCCCATGACGCAGTCGAGCTCGCCGCTCGCCAGCAGTTCTTTCTTCTTTTCCCAGTCGATCAGCTGGTATTTTGGCTTGTAACCAATGCGGGCCAAAGCCTCGGTCAAAATCTCGACATCCAGGCCAACGATATTGCCGTACTCGTCGCTATACACAAACGGCGGATAGAGGTCGCTGCCGACGTTGAGCGTTTTAAGGTTGTCGTCTTTGACCTGCGAGGCGGCCGCGCCTTCTGATGCAGACGCCGCGGCCCCGTCATTCGACCCGGAACAGCCAGCTATCGCCACGACAAAGGCACTCACCACTGCAAGCGCAACAAACAACGATATGGCGGCCGAGCGACGAGGTCTTTTCATCGAGCTCCAGACGATCCTGTTTACAGACTCAAGAGCAAAGATATTAGCAGACAAAACCGCGCTTGCGCTCAATGGTTACAGATGCTTTACCATACGGGGCCTTCCAGCCAATCTGGCAGACGGCCCCGCATGCAGCGCTCACTTACTGTGCATTAAAAACGTAGCGGTCCAGGCGGTCGCACGCCTCCCTTACACGCGAAAGCGGCAGCGCCAGATTCACGCGAATGTGGCAGGGTCCGTGGAACGGACGGCCGTCCTGATACCCCACGCCCACGCGCGTCCCCTCGTCGAGCAACCACTGAATATCGCGGCCATGCTCGCGACACCACTCGGTGCAGTCCAAGAACACCATATAGGTGCCTTGCGGACGCGAATAGGACACGCCCGCAAAATGCTCGTCAACGTAATCGCAGAAGTAGTCAATGTTGCCCTCGATAACCTCGTTGAGCTCATCGAGCCACTCGTAGCCCTGCGGCTGGTAGGCACCGATAAGCGCGTGCATCGAAAGGACATTCATCTCGTTGTAGTGGGTCTTATTGGACACGGCGCACACGCGGTCGCGCAGCGTCTCGTTATAGATGATGTGGTAGCTGCCGACCAGGCCCGCCAGGTTAAACGTCTTGCTGGGCGCATAGAGGGCGACCGTGCGCATGCGGGCATCCTCGCTCACCGACTGCGTCGGGATATGCTTGTGGCCGGGCAAGATGATGTCGGACCAAATCTCGTCCGAAATCACCACGCAATCGTGCCGGCGATAGATGTCCATGGCGCGCCCGATCTCGTCGCGCTCCCATACGCGGCCGCAAGGATTGTGCGGCGAGCAGAACACCGCGGCGTGGATGTGGTTTTGGACGAGCTTGTGCTCCATGTCCTCAAAGTCCATGCGCCACACGCCCTGGTCGTCGAGCTTAAGCGGGCTGTGGACAATGCGATAGCCCGCGGCTTCAATGGACTTGGTAAAGCCGATGTAGGTAGGGCTGTGGACCAGCACCGCATCGCCCGGCTGGACATACGCCCGCAGGGTCGATACGACGCCGCCCAGCACGCCGTTTTCGTAGCCGATATGCTCCGGGAGCAGACCCTCGACGCCATTACGTCGGCTCTGCCATTCGATGATGCGGTCGAAGTACTCGGGGCGAGGATCGAAATAGCCAAACATGGGATGCTGGGCGCGCTGAATGATGTGCTCCTGGACCGTGGGCACCGTGGCAAAGTTCATGTCCGCCACCCACATGGGGATGCGGTCGAAGCCCTCGTCGGGCGCGTTCGGAGCCATGCCGGGGACCTCGCCCCAGGAGTCAACGGCGATGGCGTCCATGCCGTGGCGGTCGATAAGCGAAGTAAAGTCGTATTTCATGCTGAGCTCCCGTGCAAAGCGGATTGTTTTGGTAGGCGTTATTGTCCACCAGCGTGGGCGATTTTGGCACGGGGTTTGGCGTTGAATTTGGCGGGCGCCGGCGAATGGCCGGCTAGTCCCGCGCGTCGTCGACGGCGATTACCGTCAACCTGGTTCCATCAACCGTAAAGGATATGTCGAGCCCGGCGTAGGCCAGATGGTAAACGCGGCTTGGCTCGTGTTTGCTACCCGCGCGGCGCGGATCTTGGCAAAGGACCTCGACCAAGCCGGGGAGCTTTGTGCGCGGGACCGTCTCCTGCAGTGCTTGTGGAAAGTCAACATCGAGCTCTTGCCACGGCGCATCCTCGATCCAGCCGCCGGTCGCATCCGGGTGGCAATCCGCAAACGGAATGTAGGGCTTAATGTCGTAGATGGGCGTGCCGTCGCGCAGATCGGCCCCTAGCACATGGATGATGGGGCCATCGTCGGTAAGCTCGACACGATCGAGCTTGACGCAGGTAAGACCGATGGGATTGGGGCGAAACGGACTACGCGTGGCAAATACGCCCACGCGCTCAGCTCCACCCAAGCGCGGCGGACGCACGGTCTTCGACCATTTTGCGTTGGTGCCGGACCTGTCCTGTGTTTTAGCGTCGACGGCAATATCTTTAGCCGTGCCGCCGGGCGCGCCGTTTTCGAAGCGCCAGAGCAGCCATAGGTGAGAGAAGGAGCCTAGGCCCTCAACCGCTGCATTGGAGGCAAATTCCGGCTCAAAGACGATGCGCCCCTGCAGATGGGGCGCCAAAAAGCTGTTGCGCGGAATGCCGAACTTCTGCGGCAGGTCGGTATGTATGTATGCAATAGGTTCCATGCCGGTCATTGTACGGCACAGGCGCGCGGGGCGCAGGCTGCGATTCTCTCTCATCGTCATCTGCATGCAACCAACGGTTGCTTGGAAGGACATCGGCTGCCGCGTATGCTTAAGCCAACAAGCAGCAGAAAGGAGCCATTATGGCCTTTGCAGAAAAGCTCATCGCCGTCCGCCGCGACAACAACCTTACCCAAGAGCAGCTTGCCGCCAAGCTCTATGTCACGCGCCAAGCCGTCAGCCGCTGGGAGCGCGGCGAAGTCACCCCGGGCATCGATATGATGAAGCTCATTGCCGCCGTAACCGGAGAGCCGCTGTCCCACCTGCTCGAAATGCCCGAGCACTATTGCCAGAGCTGCGGCATGGTGCTCACGCCCGATGACTGCGGCACCGACACCACGGGCGCCACGACCGATCATTACTGCAAGTGGTGCTACGACCGCGGCAAGTACACCTACGACACCACCATGGAGGCGATGATTGAGGATTGTGCCCCGCGTCTGGCACAAAACACCGGCATGTCGCTCGATGAAGCCGTCTCGCTCATGGGCGCCGTGCTGCCGCAACTGGAGCGCTGGCGCTCCGTGCACGAAAACGAGGAGCGCTACGGTGCCGAGGCGCGAGCGCGCTATGGCGACGAGGCGATCGACGCCGCAAACGAAGCACTGCTGGATATGGATCCCGAGACATGGAACGACATGAAGGAACTTGAACGCGCTATTCTGGGCCAGCTCTCGATTGCCATGGGCGACGGCGATCCAAAGAGTAACGAAGCCCGCAAGCTTGTCGCAATGCACCGCCGATGGATTGGCCTTAACTGGGGACACGAGCCCCAGGACGAAGCATACCTGGGCCTCGCCAATGGTTATCTTGCCGACCAGCGCTTTGTTGACTACTACGACAACCCCTGCGGCACCGGAGCCACAGCGTTTCTGGTACAGGCAATCGAGTCGTCGTTGACGCGTGCATAGACCGCGGCGGCTTTGGGTATTTCAATCGAAACCTCAACCGATTGGAGACCTATGGCTACTGATCACGAGCTCGCGCTCTACGTTATGACCGGCTGCCCGTATTGCATAAAGGTCAAGCGTTTCCTGGCCGATAACGGCGTGACCATCCCCGAGCGCAACATCTCGACCGATCCCGATGCCGAGCAGACGCTTATCGCCATCGGCGGCAAGCGGCAGGTTCCCTGCCTGTTCATTGACGGCGCACCGCTCTACGAGTCGGGCGACATTATCGCGTGGGTACAGAAGAATCTGCTCTAGTACGCAATTGCAGTCGGCTCGCCCCGACGTCCAAGCCCATACGACCCAAACATGTACGCCAGCATCCAAAGTCGACATTTTTCGACATCTTTGGATGCTGGTGTACAGCTTTTTGCATGGCCCCGGCACAGGTAGTCATTGGGGACGTTCTTAAATGACTAGTTGTTTGAGACAGCCTTTGGATTATGGCTGTTTGAGGCCATCTGACGTCTCTGGAAAGGGCTCCTTAGAGGACCGTGTTCAAAAAATGGCAAATATGAGTACTGCTACTTGTTTAGTAACAGCAATTTTAATCATTTCAGGGATCATTCAACGCCCCAAGCGCCCACAGACGGCGTTATTTCTCCCCATATGTTCAATAAAAGAGACGCCTAATGGTATTAAATCTCATCAGGGACCTCATTTTTGAACAAAATAAATGCACCCATAATGGCAACAGTACTCATATTTGCCCTTTTTTGCACACAGCCCTCCAGAATAGTCGTTAGGAACGACTCAAAATGGCAATTCCGGCACTTAGACGCTCTCTTCTTGAATGACTAGTTGTTAAAGAACACTCAGCGACTACTCCAATTCGCGACACACTGTGTCGCGAATTGAGCTGTTCTCACCACCGAAGACCGGTGAAAGCTCCTGGCCAGAATCTCGATAGTTTGTTAAAGTGCCCCCTCTGCAGGTTCAATGAGCGCTCATGTTCCAGACTAGCAAGTGAAGAAATATCGAAGCCATCGATGCTCATTTCCTATCGAAAAAACTAGTCAATACACGCTAATTAGCTTGATAAACTGCTTGTATTTTTGTCTACAAAACTGTATACAAAAAGAGATTCCGGTAACCAGCGCTCGACATTATGTCAATCGATAGGAGGCGCTATGGACGCCAAGCAGCTTGAAAAGATGATGGGGTTTGCCCCCGGAGAGTTGGAGAAAGCCGCGGAGGCATACGAAAAAGATGAATGGCCGAAGGGTCGCACCATCAAGCCGGGAAGGCCGTCGATCTCTGATGAGCCAAGCGTTGTTTTATCGGCACGTGTGGGCGAATCGGTTCTTGAAGCATTTGACGCAAAGGCAAAGCGCCATGGGCAAACGCGCACGGAGCGACTCAGGGAACTCATTACACTCGATGCAATGATTGCCTAGTCCCCTACCGAACCAAACATGTACGTCAGCATCCAAAAACGATATTTTTCGACATCCTTGGATGCTGGCGTACAGCTTTTTGCATGGGTCCGGCACACATAGTCATCGGGGACGTTCTTAAATGACCAGTCGTTAAAGAACGTCCCCGATAACTAACTAGCCGTGGAAGCGGGCTATAGGCGCAAGTGGCTGCTCGCGAAAGACACGCTCGACGGCGGCGCGGTATTCGTCGACCTTTTTAGTCTTGCGTACGAGCTTGTGAACGGTAGCGGGGTCGGCGAAGGCGCATTTGGCGTAGAACCACCACTCCTTCATGCGAAAGACCGCGTTGCCGCCAATCTCTTCCGCATAGGCCGCAAACAGCATGTCATGGAAACGCTGCAGTTCGGCTGCCGTGGCAGCAGGGCCACCCTTAACCATGCGAGCCAGCGCGGGGTTCGCGAGCAAGCCGCGTCCCAGCATTACATGGCGCGTGCCGGGATAGGCCTCCACCAGCGCATCCATGTCCTCAAGATCAAAGATGTCGCCGTTATAGGCCACGGGGAATGGCGCGCGATCCAACGTCTCGCCGTAAAACGCTTTGCGCGGCGAACCCGTATAGCGATCCCTCTGTACACGCGGGTGCACGATCAGCTCTGCCAGCGGCATGCGGCAGTACAGATCGAGCACGCGCCCGTATTCGTCGTCACTCTCCAACCCCAGCCTGGTCTTTACCGACACCGGCAACGGCGACCGCTCGCACACATCGCTCAGGAACACCTCGAGCTCATCGAGGTTGCGCAGAAAGCCCGACCCTTTGCCCTTCGCGACAACCGTCCCCGAGGGGCAGCCAAGGTTGAGATTGACCTCGCGGTAGCCCATGTCGGCGAGCACGTGTGCTGCCCACACAAACTCGTCCGCATTCTTGGACATAAGCTGGGGAACGACATTAATTCCCTGGTTATTGGCAGGATCGATCTCCTTAAACGCCTTGCCGCCAAAGCGGTTTCCCACCCGCGGCGGCGGCAAAAACGGCGTGTAATAACAATCGAGCGCGCCGAAGCACTCCGCATGCACGCGACGGAACACATGCCCGGTAATCCCCTCCATAGGGGCCAGCGATAGAATCATCTACTCTTCTCTCATATCAACGAATGCGACAAGGGGGCCGTCCCTTTGTCACATGCATTATGCCTTGTGCTTCAGATGATTCACAAGGAAGAGGTAGCTACTTGACGATAATCACCCTTCCATCCGTCGCCTCACGCAACGAAGGTGAATGCTTTTCCGCGAAGTGAACGAGTGAAATCGGATCCCCGAAGCATCGACACTTTTGGAGAGCCATTTCCTGCGGTTTTGTCGCTCAAATCCTGCGGTTTTTGCATCCAAAAGTGCGAATGCTTCAGGGGTCCAGAATAGGTCGTTCACTTCTCGGAAAACCATTCACCTTCGATTTACTGGCGCCCACAAACAGTGAGAGGCTGTCCCACGACAGCCCCTTTGCGCGTCATTCGCCCCATGACAGCGGCTCCATGCTCCAAAAACGACGTTCATGATCACGACGACCGCCAACACCACGCTGTTGACCGTCATGTCTGAACAACAGACACTCTCCACTCATTTATACTCGGGGGCACACGCGCGCCACAGACGGAAAGCGACGAGAATCGAGGGGATCATGCGGCAGCTCAGCGAACAAGAAAAGAAGCGCATCCAGCGATACTGCATCAGCCCCAAAGTTGCCGGTGCGGCGCTTGCCATGGCGTTCGTGCTGCCATTTTCGATCATTCCCTTCGAGATGATCGACGACATCGTCTTCCATCACGAAGGCTTCCAAGAAACGGGCATGATAGCCGCCCTGGTGCTCACCGCCGTCGAGCTCGTCATCTTCTGCTATTGTGCGCTCGCGCCGCGCTTTGGCATGCGCGGCAAGCAGTGGAAAGAAATGCAGCGCCGACTCGCCGTCGAGCAGTCCGAGAAAGACCGCTCGGCACAAATCGCGGGCGTTATTGGCACGCAGGCCGCCGCGCGCCTGCTCAAGAACAGCGACAACGAGACCGCGCGCAGCTTGGGCGGCGCGGCAGAAGTCGCCGCTGCCGTGGGCGCCGTCGCCACCGCAGCGGACGTACTTACCGAAAGCTATGCCAACGCAAAGGCCATGGCGGAGGCCTATAGCGTGCCTATCCCCCGTGCAAAAAAGTGGATCATCGCGCTTGTGGCGCTGCCCCTCGCAATCGTGTGCGGTGCTTATATCCCGCAGCTGGCACAGGGAAACATCGAGATGCAGGAGAATGCCGCGGCCACGGCCGAGCAGATCGCCATCGCCCGCAAGACGCTAGAGCCCGCATGCGAGTACGTGTCCGCCGATGACCCTTACGAGCGATATCAAGATTACGGCTATCACGTCCGCGGCTATCTGCACGAAGGCGACTCCGATACCCAGAAGACCTATACGTACCTGGATTTCGACAACAAGGGAACGCTCAAAGAAGTGAGTTACATTGCAGAGATCGACCCCGACGCGAGCCTTGAGGACAACCTCGCCCGCATCGAGCTCGACTTGGACGAGCTTTCCTCTGTCGTCCAAACCGTAGACGTCAAGACCGTGAGTCCCGAGCTCCTAGCACCGCAAAAGCTCCCCGAAGAGTTTAGGCAGGCTTTTTTGAACGGTTCGCTCTACGAGAGAATCTCCATCAGGACGAGTGACAACCCCATCAAAACGTACTATTCGTTTGACACGGATCCCGAGGATGAATTTGACGAGTACACCCATCCAAGCATCCGTATCACGTTGGTGGGCAAAACGAGCTAGGCGCCCAATGTGACAAAGGGACTGTCCCTTTGTCACATTCCATGAAAAAGGGCACCGGCGTTAGCCGATGCCCTAAAGCTGCTGCAGATTAACTCCTACAGCGTATGACTAAGACGAATCGAACTATTCGTCCCAAGAGAGGCTCTTACCAGTCTTCTTTGCCAGCAGCAAGAACAGACCGATGATGACGTTGCATGCAATACAGAAGATGAAAACGCCCTGGAAGGAGCCGACAAGCTCGTATACCTTCATCATGACGGGCATGCCAAAGGCGCCGACGATATAGCCCACGGAGCAGATGAGCGCGAAGATGCGACCAAAGTCACGGGAGCCAAAGACGTCCATCACCAAAACGGTCAGAGCGGTGCCGGCGATGACGTACATGACGTCGTTAACACCGGCAGCAAGAATGCTGAGCGTCGAGTTGCCGCTGCTCATCATGAGCATGACAAAGGAGAGAATCGAGACGGCGAGCCAGCTCAGAATGGCCTTGGTGCTGCCAAACTTATCGCAAGTGGTACCGACGATCGGGTTGAGGAACAGGTCGAACAGCGATGCGGCGGAAACCATGAAGCCACCCACCATGGGGCTAAAGCCGACCTCGGCGGCATAGGTGGGGAACAGCTGGTTCATGCAGCAAGTAAGCTGAACGAGGCAGAGGAAGCCGATGCAGAAAAAGAATGCAGGCGACTTAATAGCGCGTGCGTAGCTAACGCCACGTGCACTATCCTCGGTCGTCTCCTCGGTCTCGGCGACCGTCTCGCCTTCGACATAGCCATAGGGCAGCATGCCCTTGTCCTGGGGCTTATAGCGGATAATCAGGATGGAAGCGGGAAGAATGAGCACGGCGGAGACGCCAGCGAGCACCAGATAACCAGTCCTCCAGCCAGCAGCCTCAATGACAGAGGTGATGACGGGACTCATGATGAGCATGTAAATCGAGTTCACTGCCCAAGCGAGACCAATTGCCAGGCCGCCAGATTTTTTGAACCACTGGTCAATAACATCGGACATGGCGACGCCGGTAGTGAAGGCGAAGCAAACGCCAATCAAAGCACCAGCTGCGATGAACATCCAGACTTCGGTGTAGAAGGCCATGCCTGCGCCAGCGGCGAGCAGAATAAGCTCAACGACGGGGAGCCAAAACTTGCCAACAACCTTGGGGATGAGTTTTCCGACAAACGGAAGAGCCGCTGCAAGACCAATGAGCGTTGCAGTGAAGTAATACGAGAAGATGGAGTAGTCAAATCCGAACTCCTCGCACACGGGCGCGACGAAGGAGCCAGCGATTACGCTATAGGATCCGGTCGTACCGGCAGACATGAGGCCGAGCGCGATCACGAGAACCCATGCGTAAACCTTGCTGCTCTTTAACTTTGCATTTTCCATTGATACAGCTCCTAGAGACCCAGAAGGGCGCACATAACGGCCTTAATGGTGTGCTGACGGTTCTCTGCCTCACGGAAGATGACCGACGCGTTGGCCTCAAAGCACTCGTCCGCAATCTCAAAGCCCTCGGTGATGATTTCACGATGCAGGTCGTTCTTGCACTGGGCGAGCAACATCTTGCCAACGCGGTGATTTGCGTTGTGAACAGAGGGGAGCTCGTGCATGCAGAAGATGTCGGGGTTGTTGGTGCGCTTGCACAGCTCACTGGTGACGCGATAGGGGTACAGGGACTCGGCGTCGCCAAGCCAAGAGTTGTAGTCGTCAGGGTCCAGAACCTCGTCGCCGCACTCGGGGTTGATGTAGCGCCACTCCTCGGTAACGATTACGTCGACACCGTCCAGAGCATCAAGGTCAGAGGTGATGGTGAAGGTCCTGTTAGGCGCGTACTTGGCGTAGCAGGCCTCAACCTCCTCGATCATTTCCTTGCACATCTGGTGACGGAGGTCGTCGGGGCCGATGGCGAGGAAGTCCATGTCGAGCATCGCGCACAGACGGCCATACCACACGGGGGCGCCGGCGCAGTTGCCAACGAAGGCCATCTTCTTGCCACGGCTCGTGCGCAGACCACCCCACTGCTCCTCCATCGTGAGAGCGTCAGCGAGCATCTGGGTCGGGTGATCGCCGAGGGTGAGGGCATTGATGACTGGAATATCGACCAAGTCGGCGACATCATAGAGGAACTGCTCGTCCTTTTGTGCACGATAGACAATGAGATCATACATGCCGTTGAAGACGCGCATGGCATCCTCGATGGTCTCGCAATCGCCCATGTGGGAGTTGGTCAGATAGGTGAAGCCCATGCCCAGGTCGTTGCAAGAGGTCTCAAAGGCGCAACGAGTGCGGGTCGAGCCCCACTCAAAGTTGGCGAGAACGTTCTTGCCGGGGAAGTAGCGCTGGTCGACACCGGACTTTTTCTGGGCCTTGAGGTTCCAGGCAAGATCGATGAGGTAACGGAAATCCTCAGAGGAAAGATCGTGGATGTTGAGGTAGTCGCGACCGCGAAGGCTGTTGTTCATGCCTATTTCCTTTCAATTGTTTGATGGGTAAGTGTCGAATGCGCCCCCGAGGGAAACACGGATATCCCTCGGGGACTGTAAATGTGGCGCTTGGATCAGGCAGCGCAAGTTTAAGAACTTGCTAGCAGCTGGCGGCCACGTCCTTGGTCCAGCAGTGCACGCCGCCGCCGGACAGGTTAAGCGCGAGAGAGTCGATCATGATGACCTTGCGATCGGGGAAGCAGCTCTCAAGAACCGCCTTGGCCTGCTCGTCCTTCTCCTTCACGACTTCGCTCATGCCTTCGTGGTAATAACGCTGGCCAAGAACGACGCCGTTGCAGATGAGGAAGTTGCAGTAGCTTGCTGCGGCATAAAAGTGAACGGGGCCTTCGGGCCAAGGGGTGCCATCCATGAACTTGCCGCCCATTTCGTCGATGAAGCCCTTATACAGCTCGTAGTCCTCGTCGCCGGGGGCGATGACAACCTCGATCGGCTCGGCAGTGGGCATGCGAACGATTTCGAAGGGCTTGCCCTCCCAGTCCGTCTCGGCGCGTAGAATCTCGTAGGCGGCGTCGATGCGACGACGCGATTCCGCGCCCGCCTTGCTCGAGGCGGCCTCCTCATCGGATACCTCGGCAAGAAGAATCTTGTTCGGGGTGATAAAGCGGCACATCTCATCGATGTGGGCGGCGAAGCTCATGCCGAAGACAGGAGTTCCATCTTCCTTCTCGTCGAGGATGCCCAGTCGATAGTCGTCGTCCTCAAGCATAGGCTGCGGCAGCCAGATAACCTTGTTGAGGTTGTAGATGCGCTTGTACTCGGCCTCCACTTCCTCTTTTGAGAACTCGGGATTGCGCTTGCGGCATTCCGTGTCCTCGATGGCGATCAGGGTGCCGTGACCGTCAAACTCGCGGTCGCCGCCCTCCGAAACCATTTCGGAATTGACGATATCGAAGCACCCGAGCGCAACCGCCATGTGAACAGCTGCCCTGCGTGCGGACTGGCACTCTGGGGAGTTCTTGTCCCACACGCCATAATAGGTCCAAGCGGGGTTGACCATATAGGAATGGCCTTCGTCGTCGACCATGATGCTGGGGCCGTTGTCGCGAACGTAGAAGTTGGAGTCTTCGAACTGCGTAATCTGGATACGGTCGAGATCCACCCCTTCTTCTTTAAGGCGCGAGCAGGCTTCCTCGTAGGAGCCGGGGGTGCCACAGTTGAGGTTGACCGTAACGTCGCCATACTCAAGCAAAGCTTTAATTACGTCAACGCAGGGCTGGCGATTATCGAAGCCCTCTGCGCGAATGTAATCGGGAAGCCATGTCACATAGACGTTGGAGCGCTTCTCAAACTCGCCCGGCATACGATAGTTCTCGTACATGGTTGGTCCTTCCGTCGGGTTTCCCGCAATGCTGTCCGGCCGCGACAATAGCGGGGTTACACCAGCTATAGTACTACTATACCTACCGTTCGGTAGGTGTTTTTGTATAATTGCCATTCGCCTGTCGATACCTACCGTTCACCGTTTATAGTGGTCGTGTTTGGACACGAATTGATGTTCCGTTGCCATCCTTAATAATGTTGGCAATGCGGAAGTGATTTGCAATGGAGAAGTGAAGCGTGAGCACAAAGGGAAAAATATTGGACGCAATGTATGATCTTGTGGCAGAAGTCGGTTACGACAAGGCGTCCATTGGAAAAATCTGCGACCGTGTCGGTATATCCAAGCCATCGGTGTACTACTACTTTCCCTCTAAAGAGGATATTTTTACCACGCTCTTAGATAGTATGTTTCCGACTATCGACTATCAGCGCGACTACTCGCTAATAGTCGATAGGGACGGATTCAAGGCGGCGCTTATCGAGCTCGGCAATTCGGTTATAGGTGGCTATCGTAGTGATGAAAAGCGCCGTCGCGTGCTGGCCGAGGTCAGTATTCAGGCAAATCGAATCCCTGCAGTTCAGGAACGTCAGGCAACGGCGATCAACCGAACTATGGACGCGCTTAAAGACATCCTTCTCCATGGCCTAGAAATTGGCGCGTTTTCCGATGAAACAGACGTCATGCTGTACGTGCAGATTCTTTACACCGTACTTGAGGGAGCGAGCAATACCGTTGCCCAAGATGAAGACATCGATGAAAAGGCTGTTTGGGCAGGAATCGTCGAACTCATGTTTAAATAGGCGCGTAATAACAGAGGCACCTTGGCAAGCGCGATGCGACGACTTGCGGGGTCGCGGAATGGTCCGAAACCCGTGTTCGCGATGATTGCAAAAGTTGTTGAATAGAAATTGGGGCCGATTCCAGCTATGTTGGAATCGGCCCCAATTTCGTTTTAACTTGCGGAGACAAATGACAGGGCTGAAGGGCAGTTCGTTGGTCAGGTTATTTCGCGGTAGTCTTATTGAGGAGACCGGAAACTAAAGCAAATGTCGCAATCAGAAGGTTGCAGATGATACAGAAAACGAATACTCCTTGGAAAGACCCTGCCATACCGTAAACCTTCATCATGACTGGCATTCCGAAAGCTCCGACAACATAGCCCGCTGAGCAAATAATCGAATAGATCCTTCCAAAATCGCGTGATCCGAAGAGCGAGAGGAGAATCATCGGCATTGCAGTTCCAACGATGGCGAACATGACGTCGTTTACGCCGGCCGCGATGATGGAAACGGTCTCGTTGCTTCCGCCAAAGATGAGAAGTAGGAATGAAAGAATGCTGACTCCCGTCCATGCGACCGTTGCTTTAATAGCACCGAGCTTGTCGCATGTTTTGCCTACGAAGGGATTTAGGAAAATATCGGAGAGCGAAGCCGCCGAAACCATTAGGCTTCCCACGATGGGATTGAAGCCGACCTCGCTTGCATAGGTCGGGAACAGCTGGTTCATGCAGCAGGTGAGTTGCGCCACGCAGAGCAGAAAGGCGCAGAGAATAAAAGATGGCGTTTTCGCGGCATCGCGGAGCGCCATGCCCGAAGAGACATCTTCCTTTTCATCGGCGCTGTGGCTCTCATGGGTTTCGGAGGTAGTCTCTCCGTACGGAAGCATATTGCGATCAGAAGGCTTAAGGCGAATGATAAATGCGCTTGTGGGCAATATCATGGCTGCAGAAACGGCCGCAAGTACGATGTAACCCGTACGCCAGCCTTGCTGCTCGATGACTAGTGTAATGACAGGACTCAATAGCAGCGTGCAGAGAGAATTAACGCCCCACGCAAGGCCGATGGCAAGACCAGACGATTTACTGAACCATTGGTCAATGACATCGGACATGCAGACACCCGTTGTGAACGAAAAGCAGATGCCGATCACTGCGGCGGAGACGATGAACATCCAGACCTCGGTGTAGAACGCCATTGCGGCGCCGGCGGCAATAAGGACGAGTTCAACGCAAATATGCCATGGTTTGCCGATTACTTTTGGAATGAAACGACTCAAAAGCGGAAGCCCAAGCGCAAGGCCAAGAAGAATCGCGGTGAAATAGAAAGAGAAAGAAGTGTAGTCAAAGCCCAGGTCTTCACATACAGGAGCGATGAATGAGCCGGCAATGATGCTGTAGGTGCCGGTTGTTCCCGCAGACATTAAACCGAGCGCAATAACGACAATCCAAGCAAATGCGCCGCTCTCACGGGGGCGGTCCTTTTCGGCTGGTGCGATGAGAGTCATGGTTACTCCGTTTCTATCGGCAATGCAACCTATATGCCTACCGATAGGTATATAAAGATGGAGATCCTTCGTCAAGTGTTAAGCGGGGAGCGGGGACCCTTAACGTGCCGAACGGTAATTGGTCCCCCAATGCGACAAAGGGACTGTCCCTTTGTCGCATTATTCGGAACGTAGGGCCTCCACGGGGTCTTTCTTGGATGCGCTGCGGGCCGGCAGCAGGCCAGCGACAACCGTCAGCAACACCGAAATCGCGATGAGCACCAGCGCATCCTGCACGGGCAGGCTCATCAGATTGGGGACCTGTTTGACCGCAAGCGCCCAGGCATTGACCGGAAAACTCACGAGCACCACGACGACGATGGCGAAGACGCCAGCAATGAGGCCTTCGATGAAAGTCTCGGCGTTGAACACGTTGGCCACATTGCGCTTCGACGCGCCGATCGCGCGCAGGATGCCAATCTCCTTTTTACGTTCCAGCACGCTGATGTAGGTGATGATGCCGATCATGATGGAGCTGACGACCAAGCTGATGCTCACAAATGCGATGAGCACCAAGCTGATGGTGTTCACGATGTCGGTTACCGAACCCATGATAATGCCCATGTAGTCGGTGTACGAGATTGCCTGCTCGTCGTGGCCGGCGGCTTTGACCTGCTTGTTATACGCATCGATGTGATCGAGTACGCGCTCCTTGGCCTCAAAGTCGCGCGGGAAAATCTTAACCGAGATGGGATCTGCCTCATCCGCATAGCCCAACGTGGTCAGATTGTTATCGTAGGTGAGCTGCGACGCCTTGGCATAGCTCATCATGAGCGAACTCAGGTCCTCGGCGTCCATGTTGAAATGGATGGCACGAGCAAAGGCGCTCGCATCCACACGCATAGCGCTCGCCAGGTTGGTAAAACTCGAAGACATCTGCGTCGCCATCTGATCCATAAGCCCTGCTGCGCCCGCCTTGAGCTGGGACGATACCGTCGTCGCAATCTGCTCGCTGATCGTCTTCATGACCTGGTCCATAGCCTGCTGCAGATACGGAGCCAGCTGCTTTTGCACATAGTCGGTCATCGCGTGCTGCAGGCGCTCTACCAGGGCATCGCCGCCGAGCGCTTTGAGCTGGGCCAGGATTTGCTGGGCTACCGCATCACTCTCAAGATACGTCGAGAACGCGGCGGCGAGCTTCGACGCGTCCTTAAGATCTTCGGGCGACAGCGCCTTAAACTGATCAGACTGCAAAAAGCCCTCAAACAGTTGGTTGGCAAGCGTTCCCACCTGCTGCATTTGCTCGGGCGTGAGCTCCAGACCGTCAAAGATGCCCGAGAAATCTGGGGCCGGTGCTTTTGCCATGATGCTGCTGAAGTCGATGTCCTTGCCAACGCCCGAAAGGTCAATATCCAGGCCCGACAAATCGATGCCCGAAAGATCCATGCCACCGGCAGCACCCGAGAGTGCAGATGCATCGAACGAGAACGCGCTCTTCAACGCCGCCTCGTCCACACTGAACATGCTGCCCAGATCCACGCCCTGCTTGGCCTCGCCTTGCAACTCGTCAAAGGTCTTGCCCGTAAAGACATCCGTCTCGGGGTGGGCAAGTTGCTCCTGCACTATCTGTGAATCGGCGGCGCGCTCCATAAGCTGGCGAGTCAGCGCGTGTGTATAGGCAATACCCGGAGACAACGCGCTCGCGTTGGCCATCTCGTTCGGTCGCACCACGCCCACAATACGCACGTCAATACCGTCGGCAACCTTGGCCGTCATAAAGTCGGCATCGCCAGACATGTCGGTCCACATGCCGGTCTCTTCGTTTTTGCGATAGGCATCGGCCGGCGACAACACTTTAAACGCCGTGGACAGCGCGTCGTCGTAGGTAAAGTCGCTGCCGGTCTCGGGCGTCTCGACCTTGCCGTCGGCCGTCATGGCGCTGTTTACCAGATCGTTGAGTTCATCGATATCCAGCGCGCCGATGCTGTAGAGCGTGTAGTCGCCCACCGTTCCGCGGCTCGAAAGCACCATCACGGCCTCGTTGGCTGACGTAGGCCAATGGCCGGCAACAACATCGTACTGGCTGTCGAGCAGGCTCTGGTCGTCAATCATCTCGTTAAAGACCGAGGTTCCCATGGATTCCATGCTCACCGTCGCCGCCGAACTCGCGCCGCCGCTCATGGCCTCGGTCATAGCGTTGGGCACCAGCCGGACAGGCTTCTCATCGCCCTTGCCCGCACGATAGACAACCGGCGTCACGCCATAGCCGTACTGGATGGCATTGACCTCTTTATCGATGCCGTCGCCACCGGCATCGAGCCATGCCTTAAAGCTCGTCATGTCGTTGGACTTAACGCTCGCAAACATATCCTTTACGGCCGTGACCACAGGAATCTTATCGGTTCCCCGAGCCTTGCCGTCAGTGCTGCCGTCGGACGAGCCCTCGTTCTTGGACGTATCGTCATCCGTGGCCCCCTGTCCGCCCATCATGGACGACAGGTCGTAATCCTGCTTGGAAATCGTCAGCGGGTAGCTCGAGAGCGTATCCTCCTCGACCTTTTTGATGTAGCCGTTTACGCCGTTGGAGAGCGCCAGAATCGCCGCGATACCGATGATGCCGATCGAACCAGCAAAGGCCGTCATAGCCGTACGGCCCTTCTTGGTCAAAAGGTTTCGCGCCGAAAGCCCCAGCGCCGTCACAAAGCTCATCGAGGTTTTGCGCGTAGGCTTAGCCTCGCGACGCGCGGCATTGGCAACATCAAAGGGATCGGAATCGTCGGTGATCTTGCCGTCTGCCAGGTTGACGATGCGCGTGGCGTACTGGTACGCCAGCTCGGGATTGTGCGTGACCATGATGACCAGACGGTCGCGCGCAACGTCCTTGAGCAAATCCATGACCTGCACGGATGTCGTTGAGTCTAAGGCGCCGGTCGGCTCGTCAGCCAGCACAATCTCGGGATCGTTGATCAGGGCGCGGGCAATAGCCACGCGCTGCATCTGGCCGCCCGATAGCTGGCTCGGGCGCTTGTTAACGTGCTCGCCCAGACCGACTGCCTCAAGCGCCTTGCGTGCACGCTGGCGGCGCTCGGCATGCCCCACGCCCGTGAGCGTAAGCGCCAATTCCACGTTTTCCAAAATGGTCTGATGCGGAATGAGGTTGTAGCTCTGAAACACAAAGCCAATGCGATTGTTTCTGTAGGCATCCCAATCGCGGTCGCTGAAGTCCTTGGTCGAGATGCCATCGATCAACAGGTCGCCGGAATCGAAATGGTCGAGTCCACCAATGACGTTGAGCATCGTAGTTTTACCCGAACCCGAGGGACCCAGGATGGCTACAAACTCGTTATCGCGAAAAGACAGGCTTACGCTGTCGAGCGCTACCTGCGTAAACGACTGCGTAACGTACCTTTTGCAAATATCTCTGAGATCCAGCATGGACGGCAACCTCTCTCGCGCGGGCGCGCTCGCCCGCTCCCCCGCCGTTCACGTTCGGCGCGCTTGTCCTACTCTATCCTCATTTTTGGCCGATACCAGTGAGGAATGTAACGAACCGCGCCAAAAAACGAACGGGACAGCACGCCGCATGGCGCACCATCCCGCATATAACATCCCCGATGTGACAAAGAGGCTGTCACTTTGTCACATTCCAATGCGCGCTACTTTTCGAGCCCGCACGGCATAACGTTAGCGCTGCCGCGGCGAGCTTCAGTCACGGCTGCAAAGAAGCGATAGCCGCCCGAGAAGTTAAAGCACTCAAAGCCATGCTGCGCCAAAATGCGGCAAGCAATGTAGCTGCGAATGCCGCTCTGGCAAATTACGTAGACCGGCTTGGCCCGGTCGAGCTCGCCCAGGCGATTGCGCAGATCATCGACGGGAATGTTTACGAAACCATCGATATGCCCGCGCTCATACTCCCCTTCCGTACGAACATCGAGCAGCTGCACGCTGCCATCGCGTGGCAAGTTGGGCTCATCCTCCCAATGCCACTGCGCCAGTATGCCGCGATTGAGGTTCTCGATCATAAAGCCCGCCATATTGACGGGATCCTTCGCCGATGAGTACGGCGGCGCGTATGCTAGGTCCAAATCCTTAAGCCTATCGCCGCGCATGCCTGCCTGGATGGCAGTCGCCAGAACGTCGATACACTTGTCCACACCATCGATGCCCACGATTTGCGCACCCAGCAGGCGCAATCCCTGCTTCTCGAAGATAACCTTCATGGTCATGGGCGTTGCACCCGGATAATAACCCGCATGCGAACCGGGCGACAGGACCACGCTGTCGCAGTCAATTCCCGCCGCGTGTGCTGCCTTTTCGGATAGTCCCGTGCTTGCCGCCGTCAAGTCGAATACCTTGATAACCGATGAGCCCAACGATCCGAGGTAGCAGCTGTCCATGCCGGCTATGACATCGGCGACGACACGCCCCTGCTTGTTGGCGGGGCCGGCGAGCGAAATGACCGCGTCCTCGCCGGTCACCTGATGCGTGACCTGCACGGCATCGCCCACGGCATACACGTCGGCAGCAGAGGTCTCCATGCGGTCGTTGACCACAATAGCCCCCTTGATGCCCAGTTCGAGCCCCGCCTCTTGCGCCAGATGGCTCTCAGGTGCCACGCCAATGGCAAGCAGCACCATATCGGCTCCGATAGGGTCATCGCCCGCAACATGGGTGACAACGCGGCCATCAACTTCCTCAAAACCTGTCACATCGGCCTTGAGGCGCAGATCGATACCGTGCTCACGCACCTCGGTATGCAAAAGGGTCGCCATGTCGTAATCCAGGTTGTTCATAAGTTGGACGGGACGCTGCAGAAGGGTCACCTGGAGCCCCAGCTCGCACAGATTCTCCGCCGTCTCGACGCCAATGAAGCCGCCGCCGATCACGACGGCACTGCTCGGTCGCCGCTCTCGAACATAGCTGTGAATACGCAGCGTGTCCTCAACGGTGCGTAGGCTAAAGATTTTATCCGAGTCGATGCCCGGCAACGCAGGGCGAATCGGCTTTGCACCCGGCGACAGGATGAGCTTGTCATACGTCTCGACAAATTCCTCGCCCGTCAGCATATTGCGAACCTCGACCGTATGCGAATCGGGATGGATGGCAAACACCTCGTGACTCGTCTTGACCGCAATGCGAAAGCGATCCCAAAAGCCCTTGGGAGACTGCAGCGTCAATGCGCCCTCTTCTTCTATCACGCCGCCAATGTAGTACGGAAGCCCACAGTTGGCATACGATACAAAACCCGTGCGCTCAAAGATGACAATTTGGGCCTGCTCGTCGAGTCTGCGCAAACGTGCCGCCGCCGATGCGCCGCCCGCGACGCCTCCAACGATAACCACCTTCATAGCCAACGCACCACCTTTCCCGTGTAGCCGCTTATGCCGCCGATATTCTTGACACTGCCATACCCAGAACGCTTAAGAAAACTCACAGCTTGGTTGCTTCGCGCACCGCTCAGGCAATGCACGAAAAGCTGCGTGCCCTTTCGACGTATACCCATGATGCTACCCCGAAGCAGAAAAAAGAGTCGCTGTTTCCAGCGACTCCCCTTCAGTTGTCTGTCCCACGGACTTACTGTTCGCTCTTCGCGAGTGCCTGATCGATCAGTTTGTTGAGCGCCTCGCGCTGCTCAGCGGAGTTGATGCCGCCCATGATCGGCTCTCCCACAATGTTACCGTTCTGGTCGATCACGTAGGTGGTCGGGAACGAGTACAGGTTGGAGGTGAACTTTCCGGCCTCGCTGTCCGACTTAAACCAGATGTTCTTATACGTCACGCCCTTCTTGGAAAGCACGTCCTTAGCATCGGCCACCTCGTCTTTATTGCCATCGAGCGTAAAGGAATTAACGCCCACGACCTGGCCGCCCTTCTCGGCAAGCTCCTTGTTGAGCTTCTCCAGATCGCCCAGCTCTCCCACGCACGGCTTGCAGGTGGTAAACCAGAAGTTCATGACGGTGACCTTGTTCTTGGAGAACAGCTCGTCGCTGTTTACATCGTTGCCGTCCAAGTCCTTGCCCTTAAAGCTGGGGAACTTCGTCTCCCCGCTCTCGCCGTTGGTCATACCCGCGGTCGAGGCATCAACGCTCTCCCCCTCGCCGGGCGTGCTGCCACATCCGGGGAACTCCTTCTCCAGCGCCATGAGCTTGTCCTCGATCTCCTTGACCTGCTGCGCGCCGGCCTTAAGCGTCTTAAGCTCGTCAGCCGCAAACTGATCCTTGGCGCCCTCGATGGTATCGAGCAAGAAGTCACCGTAGTTCTTGCCGTCCTCAATCATGGGAGTGTCTTTGTTGGCCGCAAGGAACACCTTTTCCCATAGGGCGTTATCGCTCGCAAAGATCTCGTTTTCCTTTTGCAGCAGCTGCTGGTACAGCTTGGCCGCCTCCTCGGCGCTCGACGGCTTTTGTGCCACAAGCTCGGCAATCTGCGCATCGCCGCTCGTGGCATCCTTCGCGTCGCCCTTGGGGGCAGAGCACGCCGCGAGAGTCAGCGCCAGCACGGGCAGCATCAACAAGGCCGCAATTTTTGACAGTTTCATGGTTCCTCCGTTTATATCGAAACTTATATAGGTACCTATTTGTTTTCGCAGGCTTGCGTGGACTGCGCGGGTTTGTCGCCCGTCACACCCAGCCCATAGCGAAAGCTAATAGCATCGACGGGGCACGCGCCCACGCATTTGCCGCAACGAATGCACTCGGCATGGTCGGGCGTACGCGTAACGTCCACGTCCATCTGGCACACCTTGGCGCACTTGCCGCACGAGACGCATTTACAATGATCGACCTGAATCCCCAGCAACGACACCTTGTTCATGAGTGCATAAAATGCGCCGAGGGGGCAAATCCATTTACAGAAGGGGCGGTAGAACAGCACGCTCAGCACCGCAACCACAATGAGGATCGCGAGCTTCCAGGTAAAGAGCTTTCCCAGCGCGGAGCGGATTCCCGTATTCATGATGGACAGCGGAATCGCGCCCTCGAGCACACCCTGCGGGCAGATGTACTTGCAAAAGAACGGGTCGCCCATACCCACATCGTTAACCACCAAGACGGGCAGCAGCACCACGGCAAACAGCAGCACGGCATACTTGATGTACGTGAGCGGCTTGAGCTTTTTCGTGGAGAGCTTCTTGCTGGGAATCTTATGCAAAAGCTCTTGCAGCCATCCAAACGGGCACAAAAAGCCGCATACAAAACGCCCCAGCAGCACGCCGATCAAAATGAGCGTTCCGGTGACGTAATACGAAAAGCTGAACTTAGACGAGCCCACCACCGACTGAAACGACCCGATAGGGCACGCACCCGAGGCCGCCGGACACGAGTAGCAGTTGAGCCCCGGCACGCAGACGGCTTTGCCCGCCCCCTGGTAGATGCCTCCCTTGGCAAAGTTAGGCAGGTGAATATTGGTCGCAAGCGTCGCCGCCGCCTGAATCAATCCGCGGAATCTCGCCAAAAGATGCGATGCAGTGTTTTTTCTTTTATCCAATTCCGATACACTCCAAGCACAGCCTGATTGCCTTGGCCAGCACGGCATCTGCCTCGCCGCGCATAACGCCAAAGCACACCATGGCTACCCCAACGATCAGCAAAGCCACCTGCGCCACAGGCTTAATCGCTTTGAACAATCTGACCACTCCTTTCGTTTCGCGACCCATTGGACCATACCGACTATAAAATCCGTGTTAAGCGTGAATGACTATGCAAGGAGAACGTTATGCGCATCTTGGTCGTCGAGGACGAGCGGGCGCTGTGCGATGCGATCGCACGCAGCCTGCGCAACTTGGCCTATAGCGTCGACTGCTGCTACGACGGGCAGCAGGCCCTCGATCTACTCGATGTCGAGACCTTTGATCTTGTCGTGCTCGACCTCAATCTCCCCCATGTCGACGGCATGACCGTGCTCAGGCAACTCAGAACAACTGATTGCGAGACCAAGGTGCTCGTGCTCTCGGCACGCGGCGAAGTCTCCGACAAGGTGGCGGGGCTCGATGCGGGCGCCAACGACTACCTCACCAAGCCGTTCCATCTTGACGAGCTGGCGGCACGCATACGCAGTCTCACGCTCAGGCGCTTTACGCAAAACGACGTTGTTCTAGCCTGTGGATTGTTGAGCTTTGACACCAAGGCGCGCCTCGCCTCCGTGGGCGGCGAGACCCTATCCCTCACGCGCAAGGAGACCGGCATCTTGGAATACCTGATGCTTAACCAGGGGCGGCCGGTGAGCCAGGAAGAGCTTATCGACCACGTATGGGACAGCAGCGTCAACAGCTTTAGCAACGCGACCCGCGTGCACATCTCGTCGCTGCGCAAAAAGCTGCGCGGCGCGTTGGGGCACGACCCCATCCGCAACCGAATCGGCGAAGGCTACGTTATGGAGGACGGCAAATGAAGCGGCTGTCTCTGCAGTGGCGCATCACGTTGATGACGGCACTGCTGATATGTTCAACCTGCGTACTTATGAATTGCCTGGTTGGCTACTCCGGCATGCGCTACATGGACTCGATCGGCAATGAACTATCGGCGCACAGCAAGGTGGAGGCGGCCTCGCCCAGCTCATTTGACCCGACAAACAAAGAGCTCGACGACGCGCTGACCATCGTCGTGAACGACGCCCAAGAATCGTTTGGCGCGACGAGCTGGTATATAACTGCAGCGGTGACGCTGCTCGGCGGCGTGCTGGCCTACTTTGTGAGCGGACATGCGCTGCGGCCGTTGCGCCTCTTTGCGACGCAAGTCGAGAGCGTGCGGCCCGACAACCTCGCCGACACAAAAATCAGCGAGGACGTGCCCTCTGAACTCAGGCGCTGCAGCGCGTCGTTTAACGACATGATTGCCCGCCTTGACGAGGGATTTTCCGCACAAAGACAGTTTACGGGCAATGCGGCGCACGAACTGCGCACGCCGCTTGCGCTCATGCAGGCCCAGGTTGAGCTGTTTTGCGCCGAGCACCCCGACGTCGACGCCGATACAGCGAGCCTGCTCGGGCTGCTGCAGGAGCAGACCGAGAGAATGACGCACATGACAAAGACCCTGCTCGAGATGAGCGAGCTGCGCAGTGTCCCTTGCAACGATGCGATTGACCTGGCGCCGATGATCGAAGAAGTACTCACGGACCTGGCGCCCCTTGCCGAGCAAAAAGACATCACGCTTACAAGTGAGGGCGACGCGCAAACGATCGGCAGCGATACGCTAATCTATCGGCTGCTGTTCAACTTGGCCGAAAACGCCATACGTTACAGCGCGCCCAACTCGACCGTGCAAATCAACGCCTGCGCCGAAGGCGACCGCGTGCTGCTACGCGTGCGCGACCAGGGGCCGGGCATTCCCGAGCAATACCAGACGAGCATCTTTCAGCCCTTCTTTCGCGTCGACAAATCGCGCAGCAGGGCATATGGCGGCGTGGGGCTGGGACTTGCGCTGGTCTGGGAGATTGCCGCGCTCCACGGCGGCTCCATCGAGGTCGAAGAGAGCTCGGAGCGCGGAACGACCATGCTCGTGACTCTTCCCACTCGCGCACTCGGCTCATTAAAATAACGAACGGGATGGCACGCCGCGTGGCGTACCATCCCGCACATAATATCGAGGATGTGACAAAGGGACTGTCCCTTTGTCACATCTGCTAGTTCTCGTCGCCTACCAGCTGAGTTAGCTTACTCCCACTCGACCGTGCCAACGGGCTTCGGCGTGAGGTCGTAGCAAACGCGGCAAATACCGGGGACCTCGGCGGTCACGCGAGCGGTAATGCGCTTGAGCAGCGCCCAGTCGAGCTCAGGCACCTCGGCGGTCATGACGTCGACGGTGTTGATGCAGCGAATAATGCAGGGCCAGTCGTAGGCGCGCTTGCCCTCGCGCACACCGGTAGCGCGGAAATCGGGCACTACGGCAAAGTACTGCCAGATGGTCAGGCCGGCCTTGTCGATCTCTTCGCGCACGATGGCATCGGCCTCGCGCAGCGCCTCGAGACGGTCACGGGTGATGGCGCCAAGGCAGCGGACGCCCAGGCCAGGACCGGGGAACGGCTGACGCTCAACCATGTTCTCGGGCAGGCCGAGCTCGCGGCCCACGACGCGCACCTCGTCCTTGTACAGCAGCTTAACGGGCTCGCAGAGCTCAAATTGCAGATCCTCGGGCAGACCGCCAACGTTATGGTGAGCCTTCACGCCGTCCTGCGACTCCAGAATGTCGGGGTAGATGGTGCCTTGGGCGAGGAAGCTGACCTCGTCGCCAACCTTGCGGGCCTCTTCCTCGAACACGCGGATAAACTCGGCGCCGATAATCTTGCGCTTGGTCTCGGGCTCGTCGACGTCGACGAGCTTATCGAGGAAGCGGTCAGTGGCGTCCACGTAAACCAGGTTGGCGTCCATCTGGTTCTGGAACACGTCGACGACCTGCTCGCTCTCGCCCTTGCGCATCAGGCCGTGGTTCACATGCACGCAGATGAGCTGCTTGCCGATGGCCTTGATCAGCAGCGCCGCGACGACCGAGCTGTCAACGCCGCCAGAAAGGGCCAGCAGGACCTTCTTGTTGCCGATCTGCTCACGGATTGCAGCAACCTGCTCTTCGATGAACGCCTGGGCAAGTTCGGGAGTGGTGATGCGCACCATGTCGTCGGGACGCTTGTTGGGATCCATGCAAAGCTCCTTTTCGGTTCGATGGGAATGCGCTACACGTATGCAAACGCACCGTCATATGACCTCATTATATGCAGAGCGAGGTTCGTTTCCCATCGCTGCGACGGAGCTTTTTGCAGGGGTGGCAATTTTTCCTAATGTCGAGGTCAGCTAGGCTTCGGTAGCCACCTTGGGAGCATCGCCAATAGACTCTTCCTTTATACGTTCGGCATAATCGTAGACGATACCAACAAATTCCAGTCCCGAGCAACAGGAGTACAATTGCTGCTATTGTTGCCAGCTGTTGGGAGATGGAAGATGGACTGCGATGGCTACCCGCGCATTCCCATGCCGTTGATGTGCACTGCCTTTGTGCCGGGGCAGATTGACGCTGCGGTTGCAGGCATTTCCGACCCCGATTCACGCACCATCGCCACGGCAGAAGCGCTGTACTTTCGCGGACAGGCCACACTCGCCGCCGAGACAGCACGCCCCTATCTTGACGCCACCGACCCCGCACTGCGCTATTCCGCATGCCTTATCTGCGGATATGCCAGTCTGTCGCTCAACCGTATCACCGATGCCCGTCGTTGCCTTGCGGGCATCCTCGATACGCCAACTGACGAGGAATCGTCCGCCGTCCACGCCACGCATATCCTGTTCGCCTCCGCCGCGAGCGTCCTGTTGCACTTGCCTTCCCCGTATTCTGCCGAAGAGTTTTATCCACTTGCGGCGCATCTGCCCGAAGGCCTGCGCCTGTTCGCCAGCTACGTGATGGCGCACGCGTTGTATCTGCGCGGCGAATACGGCCGCAGCCTGGGCATGGCGGAAAACGCCCTGATTATGAAACAGGGAAGCTACCCCATCTCGGAGCTATTCCTGCACTTGTCGGCCTCGATGGCCTGTATGAGTCTCAAAGACATCGACGCCGCAAAAACGCACTTCGGAGCCGCTTGGGACATTGCGCGCCCCGACGGCCTTATCGAGCTCATCGGCGAGCACCACGGCCTTTTGCAGGGGCTTATCGAGGCATGCCTAAAAACGCAATACCCTGACGACTTCGCGCGCATCATCGAGATCACGTACCGCTTCAGCTACGGCTGGCGGCGCATCCACAACCCCGATTCGGGCGAGGATGTGGCCGACGATCTAACGACCACGGAGTTCACCATGGCCATGCTCGCCTGCCGCGGGTGGACCAATGCCGAAATCGCTCGTCATATGGGTGTGTCGCCGGGCACCGTCAAAAACCGACTATCCGGCGTATACGCAAAGCTTGGCATCGGCACACGCGCCGAACTGGTCGCGCATATGTTGCGTTAGCGACCGGGCTGCCAAGCGCATCGAACGCGCTCCGGGGCCTGGCGCTTTCGCGCGCTCAAATTGGACATTTTGGCCATCGAACGGCACTACCGCCACGGGGCACCTTCTCGCAAAATTGGATTATTTCCTCCGATGTTTGCGGGATGGGAGCCAAAGATGCTTGATCGCCGTTCGTTACTTGTTGCCGGAGCGTCCTCGCTGGCGAGCATTATGTTGCCGCGCGTGCCGGGAAGCGCAAACGCCTTCATATTGCCGTTCGCGCCCACCGCAGCCTATGCCGACGAAAAAGATCCCTTCAGGGTGCTCGTTCTCTCGCGCACCATGTTTGGTGTGGTCGTGGTCGACGTCGCCAACAAGAATACGCCCATCGCAGGTGCCCAGGTCACGCTCGCATCGCGCTATGCCGCAGACAAGCAGCTCACCGCCACGACCGATGACGAGGGCACGGCCATCTTTGAGGTCGCGCCGCTTTCGGAAGGCTACGTGGACGAGGCAACGCTCCTTGACGCGTACGACTTTAACGGCGGCATCTCCATTAGCATGGCGGGCTACCGTGATGTCGAGATTCCCCTCGCGCGTATCCAGGGCGGCACCGCCATTACCGCACCCACACGTCCGCTCTCCGATGGCGAGCCGTACTTTCGCCAGCTCACGTTTGACGAATGGGACATCCAGTACGCTGAAGCCACGTTCATGGCACTGCCGAAGGACGACACGGCAAACGAGCAGCCCGACACGCACACCTTCACTGTACAGGCTCATCTGCCGCAGGATGGGCAGGCAACGCTGTGCATTAACAAAGTGACGCCTGCCGCGGGCAGCTCACCCGAAACCGTCACGCAGATCGGCCAGATCAAGGCCAGTGCATCGGGTGCGAATAATCTGGCAACGTTCACGCTCGAAGATAAGTTCCTCGATGCGGCATCGGGCCTTCTGGAAGAAGGGTGCAAGCTGCGCTTTGTCCTCGACTATCAGGGCAAAACCTACACGCTCTCCTCCCCCATGGCCGTTGTCACCGCGCCGGCCGCAAAGGCGGAATCGGGCTCGACCACCATCATTCCCACCACCATGGACCAAGAGGTCACTCCGTTTGATTTCCCCGCATCGTTTCCCGGCATCGGTGGTAATAAGTTCACGTGTTGGATGCCCACATTTCCGATCCTCTTCGATTTCTCGTTTGCCGGGTACGTACTGTTTGGCGGAGGATACAAACCGGTCGGCTACATGAACGATTCGGGCAATCCGGATCCGGAATACTGGAAGAAATCGCCACGCGAGTCGGGCGCCAAGCAGGCAAACCGCTACCTCGACGAGATGGAGGGGAAGTGGAATCAGTACAAGAGTATGAGTGCCGGTTCGGGCACCGATCCAAGGAACACTAAGCTCCTTCGCCACCATTGCACGCTGCTGTTCACGATGGATATCGCCACACAGCTGTACGGCTCGCTCGCCTACGATTGGGTGGGCAAAACCTGGGGCAACAACAACGACCCCGCATACGGCAATATTAAGGCCCTCTTCCAGGTAAGAACCGACCTCAATTGGACCGAGCAGTTCACCTTGGGACCGGTGCCCTTTTTCCTAAACGTCAACCCCTGGGTGCTGGCGAAGCTGGCGCTCGCCGTGGGTGCCCATACGCACGGCAGCGGCGCAGCGTTTTTCAAGAACATTTCGCTCGACTATTCCAACACCTCGGGCTCATTCACCATCCAGATCGGGCTTGCCGTCACCTTTGGCGCCGGCGTTGCAGGCGTCGCCTCGTCTGCCGTGCGCGGCGCCGCGTCCCTCACGTTGTGCATTGGGTACGAGAAGGCGGATGGACACCAGCTTCCGCGACTGCGCGTAGGTGCAGACGTCGATGTCGATGTGATACTCCAGTTCGTTATGTTCAAGTGGACCACCAAGGCTTGGTCGGGATCGTGGCCCACACTCGCCGATTCGTGGAATATGTCGGTGAACAACGGCGACCAGTATGTACTCCAGCGCTCTGAGCTGGCCTTGGGTGGAGATACGCCTTATACGCTGAACGCCTGCTTCGGCTCGGGCGGCAACGCCGAGGCAGGTGGTGTGCCGCAGTTTATCGCGTCGGCCACCATCGTCACCAACGCCGAGCTGCTCGCACGCGCCGAGGTTAAGGCCACTGCCGTAAACGCCGCGCCTGTCGTGCGCGATTGGGATCAAGCGGTCACGCGCATTGAGCTCGAGGCGGATGCAGAAAGCGACGACACGGGACAGATCGAGCATTTCGTCCATGCACTGATAGAGAACGACGAAAACGCCGCGCCAATGTATAAGTACACCTATATCGGGCAGGCGACGAACGCCGTTGCGGACCCCAACGCCAATTCTGCCGGCGTGTCGGAGGACGAGCGTGGCGGCATAAAACCCTCGAGCGACAACGTGCTGTTTTCCGGCGTGCTCAGCGAAGCCCACATGAAGCTGGCAATGATTGCCGGCGTAGAATGCCTGTTCCGTATCGCCTCGGTGTGCTACGGCGACAATGGCCGCTCGCGCCTGGTGGTGCACACAAGGGCAAACGGCACGTGGTCCGCCCCCACGCCCGTGGACTTCCCCCTTGGGTTTGGCGAGGGCGACGTGGAGCGCGACGGCATATACGATTACGACTTCGACGTGGTGGAATATACGGACGGGAGGGGAAACCAGGACGCCTACGTGCTGCTGGTCTCGGGCGAGCGCCCCGACGGCGACAACACCCTTTTCGATACGGCAAGCACAGCCGGCATACTGTCCGTCGTACGCCTGCGCATAAGTAATGACGAAATCCGCGTGGTGTCGCATACGTCATGGCGCAGCATCTCGCACGGCCGCCTGCAAGAGGATGGCTACAATTGCCTGCAGTGCCCGCGTATCACGGTGGGCAAGACGCTGTTCGACGGGCGCCTGTCGGGTGCCTACCTCCACCGCCGCGGAACCACCGCAGAAAAGGCGCTCGGCAACGGGGCTGAGGTTGCGCTGGAGTGCTTTACCCTGTGGTCGGACGTTTCGGGCGACAGCCTGACGTTCCGCCAAGTTCTCCGCTTTCCGCAGGCACCTTCGAGTATCGAGCTGGGCGAGCCCGAAAACATCAACGGCAAAATGGTGGTGCCCATTGCGTACGAGACCGCAGACGGTTGCGGCTGCGCATCGTACGCCGTGATCGGCCGGTCCATTGCGGGCTGGGGCGTTATGCCGCCGGACGCCGCGGTGCCCCGTGCGGTGCCGTGGCCGCAGCACACGGGCTTTTTGGCAACCGTCAACGAGCAACTGCAGCATATTACTTGGACGCGAGGCGCATCGGCATTTGCAACGCGGCCCGTGGGTGCCGCAGGCTGTGGCCCGGCATCGTTTAGCGTGAGCAACAACGGCAGGTGCGTGCTCTATGTAGAGAACACCGATGGCAAGGTGGGACAAACCTACGACGAAGAAGGCAACCCGGTAGCAGTGATGGGCAAGCACTTCCGCATCTTCGCCAGCACCTTGGCAGGCGATCTGTTCACGGAGCCGTTCGTGATGTGCGAGCTGGACCATCCCGTCGATCAGATAACGGCATTTTTGACGTCGGGAGGCATTCTCTCCGCGCTCGCCACGCACATTGTGAGCGCGGAGCAGAGCGAGGCAGAGCTGCACGGCATCGAAGTGCCCTTGGTGGCGTGTGCCACTCCGACGGGCGCGGTCGCTACCTCGGGCGCGGTGGTGCCCGGAGCAGCAGGCGAGTCCTTCATGGTCACGGTGCGAAACGACGGCAACACTTTGCTGACCGCCGGCACGATCGATCTGTACCGAGAGGGCTCCAGCCAGCCGTTCTCCAGCGCATCCATCGGATTCGGAGCGAACGCACGCATGGCTTCGATCCACGATCCAGAGCTTGCCGAAGACGCTTCGGCCAACGACATGGCACACGTGAAGTACGCGCTCGAGACGCTGGGCGCATGTTTTGCAACGCACCCGCTGGTAGCCGACAACGGCAACGCCGTGCTGGCACCGGGTTGCACGGCACAGTTCCGCATGAGCTTCGCCATCCCCGAGAGTTGGAGCGACGAAGTGGGCAAACGCGTAACGCTGTATGCGAAGGCGCGTGACCTGGTGGCGCTCGATCCCGTAACGCTCAAGGAAATCCGACCGGGCGCAAACTCGGCGCTGGGTGCCGTACTGCACGAGCTTCATGTGCCCGACGCGGCATGCGAACGCTCAGAAATTCAGGTCGGCGTATGCGATAGCGCGGATACGACAGGACTTCACGACGCCCCGATGCCGGCGGACGGCGATGGTGGCTCAAGTGGCGGCGGTACTGACGAGGGCGGCGGCTCCGGCGGAAGCAGCTCCGGCAGTGGCAAGGACCACGACAATAACAAGCGCTCCGGAAAAGCGGGCGCACTTGCGGGCACGGGCGATGTCAACGCTCCCCTTACGGCAGCCGCTGCAGCACTCGCCGCGGCAGGCGCCGGCCTCGTCGCCTACAGCGCCCGCCGCACGGCGCTCGAAACCGACACCGCCAATGAGGTCAATTCGGATAGGCCTCGCTAGCTCCTACTTACTTTTGTGAGAGGCGCTGACTCGGCTAATCGAACATCAAAATGGGCTGGTTCTGGATACCCAGAGCCGGCCCATTGCGCATTAGATGTCGTCTGAGGAGTCGAGTTCTGCCTCGAGCTTGGCACGGCGTCTTTTCGCCGTGAAAAACGTTGCACACAGGACAGCAAACGTGGCCGCGAAAATCGTCGCACCGCAGAACACGCCCGTGGCCAGGTTCGCCAACCAAAAGACGCTTTCGAGCGGTACGATCTGCGCCTCAGCGACACAGCGCATTGCGGCAATAACAAGCGCGAACGCGGCGCTTATGGAAACCATGTTCGCCATCGCCATGTGGACATAACAATTTCGATTCGCTATTCAAACTTACTCGGACAGAACCGACTCGGTTTTGTCCGAGTAAACTCGAGCATAAACTTGTTCATGCGATACAATTAACTCGGACAAAACCGAGTCGGAAGGAACCGAGTAAGTGGAATTCATTGGCAGGGAGCTTGAACTCGCCCGTATTAAGAAAACACTCAATGCGCCCGAGCAGCGCAATGTTCTCATTTACGGAAGGCGTCGCGTCGGCAAAAGTGAGCTCATCAAGCAGGCGCTAACCGATTTATCGGACGTCGCAACGATCTATTACGAGTGCCGCCAAACCTCCGAGGCAGACAACCTCGAGAGTCTGTCCGCCCTTGCTGCTGAAGCGCTAAGCTTTCCTCCGCTCGCCTTCACGGGCATCCGCGAGCTCATCGAATTTCTGTTTGCCCAAGCCAAAGACAAGAACATTACCCTCGTTCTCGACGAATACCCCTACTTGAGAGATGCGGTTAAAGGCTTAGACAGCATTCTCCAGACCTCAATCGACGCTCACAGGGAAGACTCACGTTTAAACATTGTCCTGTGCGGCTCCTATGTTGAGATTATGAAATCTCTCATCGAGCATGAAAGCCCCCTCTACGGGCGAATTGATCTCGCGCTTGAGCTTAAGCCCATGGATTACTTTGACGCTGCAAAGTTCTATCCCGCGTTCTCACCCGAGGACAAGGTGCGGCTCTATAGCGTTTTTGGCGGCATCCCCTTTTACAATCGCCTCATCGATCAGTCCCAAAGCGTACGCGACAATATCATCGAGCTCGTCACAGAACCTGGCGCCCGCTTAGAAAGCGAAGTACCGTCCTATCTCAACGCCGAGATCTCGAAGATGACCAACGCCAACGAAGTTTTCGGGGCTCTCGCACAAGGTTACTCCCGTTGGGGGGACGTGCTGGCACAGTCGCACGTCTCGAGCGGTCCGGCCATGGCAGACGTACTCGACAAGCTCATGTCACTCGAAATCGTCCAAAAGCGTGCACCCATCAACGACCCTACGAATAAGCGCAAGTCTGGCTACTTTGTGGTGGACCCACTTTCGCTCTTTTACTATCGCTACGTCTTCCGCAATGCTTCTGCGCGTCAGCTGCTCGACCCGGAAGTCTTCTATGATCGTCACGTCTCCCAAGACTTCGAGGAAAACTACACTCCACATATGTTCGAGGAGATCTGCCGTCAATACCTCGTACGGCAAAACAGGACTGGCAAGATCGAACCGGCTTTCGATGCCATAGGCAAGTACTGGTACGACGATCCCGCAAACAAAACGAGCGGCGAATTCGATGTGGTAACGCAAGACCCCGAGGGCTACGCATTCTACGAAGCAAAGTTCCGCAAATCCCCCGTCACGCAAAAAATGGTCGACGAGGAAATCACCCAAGTCGAGGCAACGGGGCTCAAGTGCCATCGCTACGGATTCTTCTCCCGTTCGGGCTTCGAAGCTGACGAAAGCGATCGAACCGTCTTCATCGACCTGCCGCAGATGTTTGAATAGGACAGACCCCACCCGCATCCCAAGCATCCATTATCTAATCGAACTATTGTTCGATGGAATTCGTGTTGGTTGGAATCGCCCAAGGCCTGGGCTATGCTACCTTGACTATCTATATGACTAAAACGCAGCAAAGGAGCACCGAGAGAGCGAGTATGGCAAAAAACACCGCAAACTATGGTAACGACAGTATCCGCCAGCTCAAGGACGAGGAGCGCGTACGCCTGCGCCCCGCCGTCATCTTTGGCTCGGACGGACTCGACGGTTGCGCGCATGCCGCCTTCGAGATCCTGTCCAACGCCGTTGACGAGGCGCGCCAGGGCTACGGCAAGCTCATCACCCTCACCGTCTTTCGCGATGGCTCTATTCAGGTAGAGGACAATGGCCGTGGCTGCCCGCTCGACTGGAACCCTTCCGAGAAGCGCTTTAACTGGGAGCTCGTCTTCTGCGAGCTCTACGCCGGCGGCAAGTACAACAACAACCAGGGCGGCGACTACGACTTCTCGCTCGGCACCAACGGCCTGGGCTCGTGCGCGACCCAGTACGCCTCCGAGTACATGGACGTCACGGTTTGGCGCGACGGCAACAAGTACTCTCTGCACTTTAAGAAGGGCAAGGTCGTCGGCGCCAAAAAGAAGGCACTCGAGATTGAGCCCAGCGACGAGAACCGCACCGGCACCACCATCAAGTGGCGCCCCGATCTTGAGGTCTTTACCTCCATCAGCATTCCCCACGACTGGTATCGCGAGACCATGCGCCGCCAGGCCGTGGTCAACGCCAACGTAACCTTCCGCCTGCGCATCGAAGGCGACGATGGCGAGTTCTGCGAAGAGGATTTTTGCTACCCCAAGGGTATCGAGGACTACGTGCTCGAGAAGGTCGGTACCGACTACCTTACCGAACCCTTCTTTATCGAGGCCGACCGCCGCGGTCGCGATCGCGAGGACCTGCCCGACTACAACGTAAAGATCACCGCGTGCATGTGCTTCTCGCGCACCTTCATGATGCAGGAGTATTACCACAACTCATCGTGGCTCGAGAACGGCGGCTCGCCCGAGAAGGCCGCGCGCAGCGCTCTGACCAGCGCCATCGATTCCTATATTAAGCAACAGGGCAAGTACAACAAAAACGAGACCGGCATTAAGTGGCAAGACGTCCAGGACTGCCTGGTACTGGTGACCAACTGCTTCTCCACCCAGACGTCCTACGAAAACCAGACCAAGAAGGCTATCAATAACCGCTTTATCCAGCAGGCCATGACCGCCTTCTTTAAGGAGCGCCTCTCGACCTACTTGATCGAGAACAAAGACGCTGCCAACAAGATCGTGGAGCAGGTGCTCATCAACAAGCGCTCGCGTGAGAACGCCGAAAAGACTCGCCAGAGCATTAAGACCAACCTGCAGCAGAAGACCGACATGGCCAACCGCGTGCAGAAGTTCATCGACTGCCGCTCCAAGGACAAAAACCGTCGCGAGATCTACATCGTAGAGGGCGACTCGGCAGCAGGCGCCATTCGCACCTCGCGCGATGCCGAGTTCCAAGGCGTTATGCCCGTCCGAGGCAAGATCCTCAACTGCCTGAAGGAGGACTACCCGCGCATCTTTAAGTCCGACATCATCATGGACCTCATGCGCGTACTGGGCTGCGGCGTAGAGATCAAGGACAAGCGCATCAAGAACCTCGGTGCCTTTGACCTGGACAACCTCAACTGGAACAAAGTCATCATCTGTACGGACGCCGACGTCGACGGCTATCACATTCGCACGCTCGTGCTCACCATGCTCTACCGTCTGGTGCCCACACTTATCGACGAAGGCTACGTGTATATCGCCGAGTCGCCGCTCTACGAGATCAACTGCAAAGAGAAGACCTACTTTGCCTACACCGAGCTCGAGAAGAACGGCATCCTCAAGGAGATCGGCGACCAGAAGTGCTCCATCAACCGCTCCAAGGGTCTTGGTGAGAACGACCCGGACATGATGTGGCTCACCACCATGAACCCCGAGACGCGTCGCCTGATCAAGGTGGAGCCCGAGGACGTCACCAAGATGGAAACCATGTTCAACCTGTTGCTGGGCAACGACGAGGCGGGCCGTAAGCGCCATATCTCCGAGCACGGCAAGGAATACCTGGACCAGCTGGACCTGCAATAGCAGCAAATCGATAACGACGGCCCATAAGAAGTTCAAGAGGAAATCGTGGCAAAGAAGAAGACGAAGAACCAGCCAAAGAAAAAGCAGGTCAACGCCGAGAACGTCATCGGCCTGCACTCCGAGGTTACCGACCAGCCGATCACGCAGACGCTCGAGGTCAACTACATGCCTTACGCCATGAGCGTCAACGTCTCGCGTGCATTCCCCGAGATCGACGGCTTTAAGCCCTCGCACCGCAAGCTGCTCTACACTATGTACAAGATGGGCCTGCTCAAGGGCGAGCGCCAAAAGAGCGCCAACATCGTGGGCCAGACCATGAAGCTCAACCCACACGGCGACGCCGCCATCTACGAGACGATGGTGCGCCTGGCCACGGGCAACGAGGCGCTGCTTGCTCCTTTCGTGGAGTCGAAGGGCAACTTTGGCAAGTACTATTCGGGCGACCTGAGCTACGCCGCCTCGCGTTATACCGAGGCCAAGCTCTCCCCCATCAGCGCCGAGATCTTCAAAGACATCGACAAGGACCCGGTCGACTTCGTTGACAGCTACGACGGTGCCATGAAGGAGCCGCGTCTGCTGCCCACCACGTTCCCCAACATCCTCGTCTCGGCCAACAAGGGCATCGGCGTCGCCATGGCGTCCGATATCTGCGGCTTCAACCTCAACGAGGTCTGTACCGCCACCATGCATTACCTGCAGGATCCCGACTGCGACCTGCTCGAGTACATGCCCATGCCCGACTTCTCGACCGGCGGCGAAATTATCTACCGCCGCGAGGAGATGGAGAAGATCGTCGAGACCGGCCTTGGCAGCTTCCAGATCCGTTCCCGCTGGCGCTGGATTCCCGAAGAGCGCATCATCGAGGTCTACGAGATCCCCTACACCACCAAGACCGATGTCATCATCGAGCGCATCGTCAAGCTCTCCAAAGAAGGCAAGGTCAAAGAGATCGCCGACATCCGCGACGAGACCGACCTTTCGGGTCTGCGCATCGCCATCGACCTTAAGCGCGGTGTCGACCCCGATAAGCTCATGGCCAAACTCTATCGCTCAACCACGCTGCAGGATTCGTTCTCGTGCAACTTCAACGTGCTGGTCGATGGTTACCCTCGCGTTATGGGCGTGCGCCAGATCTTGCACGAGTGGGTCAAGTGGCGTATTGAGTCCACGCGTCGCCGCATTAACTTTGACCTGGGCAAAAAGTCCGAGCGCCTGCACCTGCTGCACGGCCTTGAGGCAATTCTGCTCGACATCGACAAGGCTATCGCCATCATCCGCGGCACTAAGCTCGAGGCAGAGGTTGTACCCAACCTTATGAAGGGTTTCGACATCGACGAGACCCAGGCCGAGTTTGTCGCCGAGCTCAAGCTCCGCAACATCAACGAGGAATACATCCTCAACCGCACCAAGGACATTGCCAAGCTCGAGGGCGAGATCGCCGAGCTCGAGGAGATCCTTTCGAGCGAGGACAACATCAAGAAGGTCATCAGCGACGAGCTGGCCGCGGTCAACAAAAAGTACGTGATGCCGCGCCGCACGGGCAGGATCGAGCCCCATGAGGTTATCGAGGTAAGCTTGGAGCCCGAGGTCGAGGAGTACCCGGTCACCATCATGCTCTCGCGCGATGGCTACCTTAAGAAGATGACGGACCGCGTGCTCAAGAAGGCGACCACGCTCAAGTACAAGGACGGCGACAAGCCCTTTATCGAGTTCCCGTCCTCCAACACGCACGAGCTGCTGGTCTTTACCAATAAGAGCCAGGTGTACAAGTGCAAGGTCGCGGCGTTTGAGGATACCAAGTCGGCCCAGCTGGGCTCGTACCTTCCGACCGATCTCGAGATGGAACCCGACGAGAGCGTCATCTGGGTCATCGACCCCGAGGACTACAAGGCCGACGTGCTGTTCGTCTTTGAGAACGGCCGCGTGGTGCGTGTCGCGCTTTCTGGATACGTTACCAAGACCAACCGCAAGCGCCTTAAGAACGCCATCTACGGCGGCAGCAAGCTGCTGTATGCGCAGGTGCTCAAGGAGGACCGCGACCTCGCGCTGGTCTCGAGCGACTACCGCCTGATGAACTTCAACACGTCGCTGCTCAAGACCAAGACGACCACCAACACGCAGGGCGTCCAGGCCTTCACGGCCAAGAAGGGCCGCTCGGTCACCACCGTCGGCACGACCGAGGAGATTCTTGGCGCCGGCGTCTCGGCTGAGAAGTTCACCGCGCAGAGCCTGCCTTCTGCCGGTGCCCTCATGAAGGAAAACGACATGCCGAGTTTGTTTGACTAGGTACCACGGCAACGAGATCGTTAGATACTTCGCAAAGCGACGAGGCCCGGAACGCAACGGCATTGCGCCCGGGACTCGTCGTTTTTCTTCTCAACTATTTTTTAACGCAGATAAATTGATTTCTGCTTATTTTTCTGCGTAAAAAATGTCAGCGTCACTACTTCGATGCCCTTTGGTCAGTCGTTAGCAAAACTTGCAAAAGTTAGCAAAACTTGCAAAAATTAGCAAAACCTGCAAAGGAGCTACCATGGAGTACAGCAAGAACCCCTTTACCCCAACATTTGGAAGCGTCCCTCCCTTTCTAGCGGGTCGCGAGCATATCCTGCGCGACATCAACCGTGGCTTTATCAACGGCCCAGGAGATCCCAACCTGTCGACCATCTTTACTGGCGCAAGGGGAACGGGCAAGACGGCACTTCTCTCGCTCCTTTCAGAAACGGCGCTTGAACACGACTGGATTGCAGCAAATGTCTCCGCCATGCCAGGCATGCTCGAAGATATTATCGAGCGAACCAAAGAAGCCGCAGATAGCTACCTCTCACAGCCTCACGCGCGCATAAACGGCGTTCAAATTGGTCCAGTGGGCATCGATTGGACATATGCTCAAGAGGCCCAGGGCAACTGGCGCACACGCATGAATGGCATCTTTAAGCAACTCGAAAAACATGACATCGGACTTCTCATCACCATCGATGAAGTCACCGTCGATCTCGAAGAAATGCTTCAATTTGCCTCTGTTTACCAGCACTTTGTACGCGAAGGTAAAAAAGTTGCCCTACTCATGGCAGGACTGCCCTACAAAGTATCGGCGTTGCTGCGTAACGATTCCGTCTCGTTCCTCAGGCGTTCCCAATATCATCAGTTGGGACGAATCACTGACGTTGAAATTGCAAACGCATTCCGCAAAACCGTTGAGGCCGGAGGCCGCTCAATCACGCCAGAAGCGCTCGAGGATGCCGTGAAGGCCGTCGACGGATTTCCCTATATGATGCAGCTCGTCGGATATCGCACATGGGATGTTTCGGAGAACTCGCCCATAATCAGTGCACCTGATGTACAGCAGGGTTCTCTGCTTGCCCGCATGGAACTGCGTGATCGAATTCTCGAAACGACCTATCGGGAGCTTTCCGATAAAGACATTGAGTTTTTGCTCGCGATGCTGCCCGATTCTGGTCCCAGCAGGGTCTCGGAGATAGCCAAACGCATGGGCGTCGCCAGCAACTACGCAAGCCAATACAAGCGCCGCCTCCTCGAGGACGGCGTCATCGGGGAACGTGGGCGTGGTCTCGTTGGCTTTGACATCCCCGCATTCAGGGAGTTCTTGAACGAGAAGGCGTTTTAGCACGCCGGAATTGTCCGCGGAAGCATCAACGCATGGCAATCAGCATTCCTCTTGGTAAGGATAGCAAGCATTTTCCACCAACACCGATTGCCATGCGTTCTTCTTGCCCTTAGGCGAGCTTGCGAGCGAGCTCTCGCACCTCTTCCAACTTGGGCGACGATGCCATGCTATCGCGCTCGGTCATACCGCTGATGGTGACAATACCCTGGTCCTCCCACTTGCAGTACGCGCAGGTTGACTTGTACATAGCGATCGCCGCATCATAGACGCCCTCGCTGTGGCTATCGAGCAAAAGGGCCGTCTTGGTGAACGGGAAGCCCGTAGCACCGAAGGCGTACAGGCGATCGATGGCGGCCTTCTCCTGCGCAGTGATATCAAACCAGTAGATAGGCGAAGCGAAGACAACCATGTCGGCGCCTTTCAGCGACTCGATCACGTTGGCCATGTCATCCTTCTGCACGCAGGTGCCCTCATGGGTAAAGCAGTACTGGCATCCCAGACAACCAGCGATCTTTTTGCCGGCAACGCGGATGACCTCGACCGTATGGCCGACCTCGCGCGCGGTCTCGGCAAACGCCTCGACCATGGTGTCGGTATTGGCGCCCTTACGCGGGCTACCACTCAATACAACGATTCTCATAGGATTCCCTCTCCTTCATGCTGCAGGCGCGCAGCATGTTTTCTTGTAACCAAAACGAATGGAGTTAATCAATCGCCTCGTTTTCGCTACTCCCACTCGATGGCTTCGGTTTTAACGTCCGGTCATTCCAGTTGCGCCCAGTTTTCGGTGCCGTCTCGAATCGAGTGCCGCCAGGTAACGCCATGTCGTGCTTCGTCGGCCTCGGGGACAAAAGCTGGGACAACTTCAAAAACTTTTTTCAAACTCAGTGGGTTGAGTTTTTGTTTTTGTCCCAAAGGCCGCGATTGGCCGCCCTTTGGAGGCTCGATAGCGCCGAAAACGCCCGTTTTGAAACTCAAACGCCTTTTAGCTTGCAAGCCGCCAGCTGCAATCGCAAGTGAATTAACGCGGGTGGCTTGCGCACCGCTCGCAAAACCCCAGGTCGCAGGTCTTCGCCATTCGTGAACAATGTGAGTAGTCTCGGGTGGCTTGCGCATGAGTTGGCGAACGGGCCTTCAGGATTCAGGGCAAACATGCTGGTAGAATAGGA
>UQPI01000015.1 GCA_900542945.1 uncultured Collinsella sp. | reverse complement strand
TCCTAGTGTTCGCTTCTAATAAAGAAGGCCAAGATTCGGGACGCAGTTCAAAAGGTGCCTGTCCCCTTTGTGGTGGTTTATAACGCCGCGGCGATTGCTTCGGTCACAAACTTATTGAGTGACTCGCCCTTCCTTGCCGCTGCCAGCGCCGCTTGCTTGTGGAGCTCAGAGCCCGTTCTTACGTTGAACGAGCCTTTGAAAGCCCGCTCGGGCTCCTTGCCCTTCTCGGCGCAAAACTCAAGGTAATCGTCGACGGCGTCGTGGAAGCATTGCTCCACTTCTTCAGCCGTGGAGCCTTCAAATATGATTGCGTCTCTAATGCCGGCGACCATACCTGTTAGCACGCGCTGCTCGGCATCGAACTCGACTGGGGCGAAATAGCCCTTGTATGCCAAAACGTTACTCATGAATGCCTCCGACATCCTGCAAAAATCGAACGATGTTTCGAATGGTCCCCGCTGTCAATTCGTCAGATGGATGGGGTGCGTGCATCACGAACATCCTGCCATCTGATGGCCTGTAAAAGCGAACGCGCGATCCGGATGTCTTGCCCTTGCTGTCCATTTCAAAGCCATATGAGGCCATGACTTTTAAAAAATCGGCATACCGATACGTCGAGGGGCAGCTAAACAGTTGGGCGATGAGTTTATGGGCTCGAGTCATCCCGCCTCACATTCTGCAACTACATTCTAGTTGCAATTTAGATCCGATGCAATCACCCATACTATAGAACATGTGTACGTATAGAACAAGTGTTCGAACCACCACAAAGGTGCCTGTCCCCTTTGTGGTGGTTTGGGCTGAAGAGGAGCTTTCGCGGCAGTTTGTCTAAATCTGTAACAGTTACTCGGCAAAAATGGGCCTAGGTGTTACAGATTGAGATAAAGGGCCGGTGCCGCCCAGAACTGTCTCGATCTGTAACGTTTGGAGCCCATACTCCTGTCTAGCTGTTACAGATCGAGACAAACCGGCAGACTGCGGCAAAAGAAAAAGTAGATTTTCAGGCATGTTCCAAAAATCTACCTTTGTGCGTTAGCCCATCAGGTCGACTACGTTAAAGCCGGCGTTGCTCTTGGCGATGACGTCGCGGCCGCCAAAGACGCAGGTGGGCGACTTGGCTGCGATGCGCGTCACGTCGGCGCCGAGCGAGCGCAGCTCACCGGGCGTGGCGGCGAGCATCTGGGCGCGACGCTCCTCGCGCGCATGCGGATCGAGCCCGGCCAGGTAGGTCGTGTTGCGGCGCTTGGTGAGCGCGTACGGCTTCACCGGCGCGTCCATGCCGCTCACGCAGCTCACGATAAAGCCCTCAAAGGCGGCTTCGTCGGGCTCAAAGCTGCCAAGCCATGCACCCGCGCGCTCCACGCGCTCAATCGAAGGATCGATCGCCGGGTCGCGGTAGGTGTAGAACGCCGCCTGACGCTCACCTGCCGCGCGGAATCCGCAGCCGTACGCCCCGCCCTTCACGCGGATCTCGTTCCACAGGTAGTCGTAGGAGAGCGCGTTGGCAGCCACGGCCCAAGTGCCTGTCACGTCAATGCCCAGGCGACGCGGATCGCACGCACGCGCGGCAAAGCAGATGTCGCTGGGGATCACGAAAGCCTCGTGGCGGTCGCGCGGCGCCGGCACCGCGAGCGCGTCGCGGCCGGCACCATCGCCCGCACCCAGCCCCAGGTCGCCCGCGGCATCCCAGTACGCGTTAAAGTCCTCATCGCTGCCGGTAAAGCTCGCCAGGCAGCCGTCGGCCACAAAGATGCGGTCTGCCAGCTCGGCAAGCTTGGCGCGCAGATTGTCCAGTCGCTCGTCAAAGTGCTCGAGCAGATTGCGCAGGAACAGGTAGAAGTCCACGCCCGAGAGCTGCTCGCGCACCACGGCCGAAGGCGAGCTGTAGCTCATCGCGCGACCGAGCGCCGCCGAGTGGCCGTTGTTGATAAAGCCCTGCTCAAGCCCAATGCGAATCTGCGTGAGCACGTCGCGCACGCGGTCGGCGTCGGCATCGAGCAGCAGCGTACTCGACCACACCTCGCGCGGCAGGCTCGCCAGCGCGTCGATCTTCTCGGACAGGGCGCCGGCGCTCACCAGCAGATAGGGGCGCACGCCGTCCACGTCGGGCTGCGTCATGACCTCGGTCGTAAAGCTCAAAAAGCCCAGCTTGCCGGCGAGCAGGTTGTCGAGTTCCTCGGCCGAATGCTCGCGTGTGGGCAGCTGCTTGAGTAGACGGCAGAGCAGGGTCACGTAGGGCAGGTCCTCAAACGTGATGCATCGCAGGTCGAAATACTGCATGGCATAGGCCAGGCGGTTGGTGGGGATGCCGTGGCGCAGGCAGGGGATGGGCGCGGTCGTGTCTACGACCAGCGGCGGCTCGGGGCGCGCCTCGCCAATGTCGGACACGCGCAGGCGCGGCAGCGTGGCCTTGTCCTCGGGCGTGTCCTCGGCCTCCTGCGCGGCACGCAGCGCAGCCGTGCGCTTGACCACGTCGGCCAGCTCGGCATCGGTCATGGCGTCGCGCTTGGCTGCCAGCTCAGCGGCCTCGGCACCCTCCGAGCCAGCACCAGCATCCACCGGCACCAGCTCGACCAGCGCCATGTGGTCGTTCTCCAGCACGAGCTCGCACAGCAGGTCCTCAAAGTAGCTGCCTTCCAGCTCGCCGCGCAGCTCCTCGTACACCGGGCCATACTTGAGCGCCAGCGTCGCGGCGTCGTCATCGTAGAGCCAGGTGCTCAGCGCGTCGCACGCAATGGCCACGCCGTCGGCGATACCGTAGTCGCGCTGGCGCAGGTCGTATTCGTTGCTGCTGATGATGGCCTCCAGGCGCTCGCGCGGAACGCCGTGCTCGCACAGGTCGCGGCAGGCGTCCTGGAACACGCGGCGCAGCTCGCGCGCCACGCCGGGCTGCGCGTTTTGCAGCATGATGAGCTCGTAGGGCTGCAGGCTCTCGGCCGCGGTGTAGCTCACCACGTTGCCGCCCAGGCCGGCGGCCAGAATGGCCTTCTTAACCGGCGCTTCGTTGGAGCCCAGCAACGCTTCGAACAAGATGTCCGCGGCGATTGTGCGCTTGCGGTCGAGCGCGCTACCCAGCACAAGGCCCAGGCCCACCAGGGCGTTCTCGGGCGTGGTGGCCATCTCGACGCGCTTATACTCGCAGGTCACAGGCGCCTGCACGTCCAGCGGATTGGGCGCCAGCGTGGACGGGTCGTCGCCGGCGGCGACGGCAGCGTCCATGCGGCGGCTCGCGGCGCTCGGCTGCGACAGATAGCGCTCGTCCAAAAAGGCCAGCGCGCGGTCCACGTCCAGGTCGCCATAGAGCGTGATGTAGGAGTTGGAAGGGTTGTAGTGGCGCGAGTGCGTGTCCAGGAACTGCTCGTAGGTGAGCGCGGGAATTGCGCGCGGGTCGCCGCCGCTCTCGTGCGCATAGGCAGTGTCGGGATAGAGCGCGGCGTTGACGGCGTCGTCCAGCACGCTCATGGGGTCGGACAGCGCACCCTTCATCTCGTTGAACACCACGCCGTTATAGCGCAGCGTGCCCTCGCGCAGGCTCGCGGAGCCGCCCTCGCCCTCGCCCTCGACGCTCTCCGGCAGGTCCAGCTCGTAGTGCCAGCCTTCCTGCTCAAAAATGGTGGGCTTGGTGTAGATCGCCGGGTTGAACACCGCGTCCAAGTACACGTCCATCAGGTTGTACAGATCCTGCTCGTTGGTGGTGGCAATGGGGTAGATGGTCTTGTCGGGGTAGGTCATGGCGTTGAGGAACGTCTGCATGGAGCTCTTGATCAGGTCGACAAACGGCTCCTTGACGGGAAACTTGGCCGATCCGCACAGCACCGAGTGCTCAAGAATGTGGAACACGCCGGTGGAATCGGCCGGCGGCGTCTTAAAGCCAATGGCAAAGGCCTTGTTTTCGTCGTCGCACGCTAGGTGCAGCAGGCGAGCGCCCGAGGCGGTGTGGCGCAGCACGTAAGCGTCTGCGTCGAGCTCGGGCACGGTCTCGCGGCGTTCGACGGTAAAGCCGTGGCAGGTGGTTCCGGGCACCAGCAGCGCGGCGGCAGCGGCGCGCGGGTCGGTTGAGGTAGTGGACATATGCAGTCTCCTTTGACGCCCCAACGGGGGCGAATCGAGTCGAATCTCCGAGAGTATACCCATATGGGGCCTTCGACCAATCTGCCGGATGAGCGTGGATTTTCTGGCACACGAGCGTGGAAATTCGGACGTCTGCCGCACGAGCGTGGATTTTCGGACGAAATCGGCCGCCAAAAGCCCAAAAACCGTCCAAATATCCACGCTCGCGCGTCAAGTACGTATCTCTCACCTCACATTCATCTCTACGACGAGGGATGAATGTGAGACAGGTATAAGATAAAAATCAATCGGCTTATCGGATGCATATACCGCCATCAGATTGAAGCTGTATGCGGAAATGGATGGACTCTACACCGCTTACGCAAAATAACCCCTCGTTTGCTAAAACATTATAGGAAATGGCGTGGAGTGCTAAAAAGTTCTAATACAATATAAGTCATTTATCTATAGGCTGCTGATTCCTTGTAAAGGTATGGTTGATATGGTTGAGGCAAATAGCGTTATCCCCCTGTACAAACAGATTGTTCGTGCGCTTTCTGATTCAATCGCCAACGGCACGTACCGCCCGGGAGATAAGCTTCCGACCGAGGCGGAGCTTATCGAGCAATTTGGCGTGAGCCGAATAACGGTTCGCTCCGCAATTAAAGAAATGGAAGATGCTGGGCTTGTTGAGAGGGCCCGCGGCAAGGGCACGTTCGTTTCGTCGGACACGCAGATGTATGCCGCGGACGACCGTGAGAGCTTTACCCATTCGTGCCAGCTTGCGGGCAAACAGGCGTCTACCAGGGTTCTCGAAATGGGCTGGGACTTCCCAAGTCTGCGAGACGCGAAGTTCCTGGGCGTAGACGATACCCAAAAGGTATTGCGTAGCCGTCGTCTGCGCCTTGTGGATGGCAAGCCCACGATGCTGGAAACCAATAGCTATTCCGCTGCGCTTTCTTTTTTGGAGCATGAGTCCCTCGATGATTCGCTGATGGCGGTACTCGATCGCCAGGGGATCAAGATGGGTCCCAACACGCGTACGCTCGAGGTCTGCTATGCGAGCGAGCTCGAGGCGGCATACCTTAACGTGGAGCTGGACTCTTCGCTGCTTCTGTTTGTCGATAGACGTTATGCCCCAAGTGGCGAGCCGCTTTTCATCTCCCGTCAGGTGTACTGCACCGAGCGACTGAAGTTCTATTTGTAAATTAGCGATAGATTGGTCGATTTACCGACCAATTGTTACCGTTCGCGGATTTGGAAAATAGACACACCACGTAGGGTAGATTGCTAATATACTTTGTTATGACAATATAGTACGTCCTATTGGTATTGGAGAACTATGAATAAGATATTGCTAGCGAGTCATGGTTATCTCGCCCAAGGCATGAAAAGCTCTCTGGAGATTCTGATGGGCACCAACGACCGAATCGAGTGCCTGTGCGCCTATGTCGATGACGATTCAAGGGACGTCGCGGCGTTGATTGATGCATGGATGGAGACGAGGGACCCTGCCGACTCTTGGTTTGTCGTGACTGACATCTTTGGCGGCTCTGTAAACAACGAATTCATTCAGAGGCAGACCGACGGATCGTTTACGTTAATCGCTGGAATGAACTTGCCGCTGCTGGTGGAAATGGTTACACAGATGGACTCCCTGGATGCGGACAAGGCCAAAGCCGCGGTCGAGGGATCGCGTTCGTTTATTCAGCTTTGCGAGGCGGCGGACATGCTTGCCGGCGCCGAGGAAGAAGAGTTCTAGTTAGTTCTGGTTCGAGCCCTAGCTAGGGGCCACACCTGTCATTCCCTTTATCACGTGCGGAGATGATAACGATGATTAAGCTTACGAGAGTTGATTACCGACTGATTCACGGCCAAGTTGCCATGTCCTGGACTCACGCTTTGGATGTAGATTGCATCTTGCTTGCCAGCGATGCTGTGGCAAAAGACGACATGAGGAAGGCGGCCTTGAGGCTCGCCCGCCCCAACGGCGTTAAACTCGTCATCAAGGATGTTGACGCTGCTATCGAGGCGCTCAACAGCGGCGTTACCGACAAGTATTCGCTGTTTATCATCACTGAGACGATTGAAGATGTCTATCGTCTCGCTAAGGGTTGCAAAGACATCAAAGAGATCAATCTGGGCGGAACCCGAAAGACCCCTGAGACCACGCTTCATCCGACCCCTGCGATCTTTGCGACCGAGAAAGATGCCGAGCATATCCAAGAGCTCCTGGGCGATGGCGTGGCCATCGAAATCCGTCAGGTCCCCAATGACGCTAAGGTGTTTGCCAAGGACGTTTTCTAGCCGGAAACACGTTGATGCTCGGCATTTATTGAACCAATGCTCTATGCCTATGCCCGTCGATCATTTGATCGGCGGGCTTTTTATTAAAGAAAAATCAAAAAAAATCTGAAATAGTTCTTGCATAGTTAGTTATATAAAGTATTATAACGTCATGGGATGAATGAAGGGTTCATCCAAGTGAGTTAGGAGTAAGGGATGTTCAATTTCGATGAGCCTCGTTACGAGAAGGTTGTGAGCGATGCCCTCGCTCTCCGTCCTCAGATTGAGGCTGCCGTGGACGAGGTCTGCGAGCAGGGTTATTCCAACATCTTCTTCATCGGCTGCGGCGGCACCTGGGCCCACACGCTCCCGATGAAGTATTGGGTCGAGACCACCACGGCCGACGTCGATGTCCACTGCGAGATCGCCGCAGAGTTCCTCGCCTGCCCGCCCAAGACCTTCAACAAGGATTCTGTCTGCGTCTTCTCCACCCGTACCGGCACCACCCCCGAGATCATTGAGGCTGCCAAGTTCTGCCAGGAGCAGGGCGCCCGCACGCTGATGTATGTCTCCAACGACAACACCCCGGCCACCGAGTACGCCGATTACAAGTTCTTCAGCTTCGCCGAGGACGACGTTCTGTGCGAGGCCATCTACACCTACCAGATCACGCTGGTCGCCCGCTTCCTCAAGAACGCCGGCGCCTTCCCCAAGTACAACACCTTCATGGAGGAGTTCGGCAACATCGCTCCGTACCTCATCAAGGCCAAGGACGCTCAGGACGAGCGCTGCGCCGCCATGGCCGAGGACTTCAAGGACACCGATTACCACATGGTGATTGGCTCCGGCATGCTCTGGGGTGAGGCCTACGACTACGCCATGTGCATCCTCGAGGAGATGCAGTGGATCAAGACCAAGTCCATCCACGCCGCCGAGTTCTTCCACGGCACCATCGAGCTGTGCGAGGAAGGCACGAGCCTCATCATGCTCTACGGCGAGGATGACACCCGTAAGCTCATGGACCGCGTGGACAACTTCACTCACATGCTCGCCGACGAGAAGGGCGTCAACGTCCGCGTGAACAAGTTTGACACCGCCGAGGTCGAGCTGCCGTTCAGCGACCCCGAGTTCCGCAAGATCGTTTCCCCGATGGTCACCTACACCATCACCGAGCGTCTGAGCTGCCATCTCGAGCACGTCCGTAACCACCCGCTCACCACGCGTCGTTACTATCACCAGATGAACTACTAATCCTCTCAAATTGCTGCGGTTGTCTGCAGGCGAGCTGCGCGGAATGCCTCGCCTGCAGACCTGTTTCTGGGGTTGATCGAAGTGGTTGTCCAGTATCTTCTAGTTGCACTGGTCGCATTTATTGCGTCCATGGACGAGCAATTATTTGGCATTACGATGCTTGGTCGTCCGCTGTTTACGAGCCTGTTTGTCGGCTTGATTCTTGGCGATGTCCAGCAGGGCGTTATCGTCGGCGCTGCTTTGGAGTCCATGTTCATGGGCGCCATCATGGTCGGCGCGGCGGTTCCTCCCGAGGTCTATGCCTCCGGCGTGCTTGGCTGCGCGTTTGCCGTCATTACGGGTACGGGCACGGCAACTGCCGTCGCGCTCGCCCTTCCCGTCTCCGTCTTCCTTCAGGTGTGGCGCAACTTCTGCTACGCCGTTCCGGGTGCCTTTGCCTGCAAGAAGATTGAGACCGCTCTGGCAAATCGCGATCTTGCCAAGGCGAATCTGTACCATCTGACCATCGTGCCGCTGTCGATTGGCATTCCGTCTGCACTGCTGGTGTTTGGCTCGCTGTTCTTTGGTGCCGACCTTATCAACAATGCGCTCAGCGCGATTCCGCAGTTTGTGATGGACGGCCTCAACGTTGCGTCCGGCGTCATGGTCTGCATCGGCTTCGCTCTTCTTATCAGGACCATGGGCGATAACAAGCTCCTTCCCTGGCTGTTCCTGGGCTTCATTATGGTCATCTACCTCAAGATGGACGTGGTCGGCGTCGCCGCAGCTGCCATTTGCGTCGCGCTGCTCCTGGCCTTCCGCGAGGGCTCGTCCGGTCCGCAGACGGTTGCTGCAGATGAAGAGGAGGACTTCTAATGGCTATCCAGAACACCGACCTCAAAGAGGCCAAGAAGGACGCGATTATGACTCCCGATATGTATCGGAGCATGTTCCTTCGCCAGTTTACGAGCCAGTGCTCGCAGTCGTACGACAAGATGATGGCAATGGGCTTCATGTACACCATTCAGAAGCCCCTGCGAAAGATCTATCCCAACGACGACGATTACTATGCGGCGCTCGATCGCCATACCGAGTTCTTTAACATCACGCCTCATGTGCTTCCGTTTGTAGCCGGCCTAACGGTTTCGATGGAAGAGCAGGCGGCTGCCGATAAGAACTTCGACACGTCCTCGATTAACGCCATGAAGGTCGGCCTTATGGGACCGCTTTCCGGCATCGGCGATTCGTTCTACTGGGGTACGTTCCGCGTGGTTGCCGCCGGCATTGGTATTGGCATCGCTTCGACGGGCAACCCGCTCGGCCCCATCGTGTACGCGCTTATCTACTCCGTGATTAACTTTGCAACGCGTATCGTCGCCGCCCATCTGGGTTACGACTTGGGAACCAAGTTTTTGCAGCAGTCCGAAGAGAGCAACCTTATGTCTCGCATGACGCATGCTGCCGGTGTTCTCGGAATGACCGTTATCGGCGCCATGATTGCGGCACAGGTCTCGCTGTCCACGGCTTTGACCTTTGACGTGGGTGGTTCGGAGATTGTCCTGCAGGATCTGTTCGATTCGATCTTCCCCGGTCTGCTGCCCTTGCTGGCAACGTTCGCTTGCGTTGCCCTCTATAAAAAGGGCGTCAAGACCATTTGGATCATCTTGGGCATCTTCGCAATCTGCATCATCGGAACGGGCTTGGGAGTGTTCGCGGCGGCGTAATGTTGACTGCTATGCTCGCGCGTTGGATAACTAACTGACCGTTTGAAAACGGGGCTCGGCGTAAGGCCGGCCCCGTTTTTTATTTGAGGGATTTTCCGACCGTCCAAAAAATCACACTCGTCCATCACTCACGCATCTCTCATCTCTCATTCGTCACTAACACGAGAGATAGCTGAAAGACGAGAGATAAATATGAGAGATAACAATGCTGCAAGGTGGCTAGGGATCGAGTCAAAGTTCCCGTATACATGAGTTTACCTGCGCGAACGTGATTTGCTTGAACCGATAACGGCATTTTTGTCTCTCATCTCTCACTCATCTCTAAGCTGAGAGATAAATGAGAGATGGCTGAGAGATAGACAGACGGACTGTCGGGGGCATGCATCGCTGTCAGATTAATGCCGCGCGCGGAGCAGCTGCGCGTTCACCCGCGCCCTGCATCCCGCCATTTCACGCGCTGCACATCGAAACCTGCGGCAAAGCAGGTACAATAGCCCAATGTGCATCGCGCACGACGATGATATCGGCGCCCGCGACTGGGGGAGACAACATGGCAGAGCAACAGATAACGCCGGGGACCAAGCTTCAGGTGGCATTCGACGTGCCCATGGGCCAAAAAACCGACTTCAACATGCTCGCCACGTACAAAGAGAACCTGGACGACGCGTACTTCCTTATGAGCGCGCCCATGCTCGCCGGCAAGCCGCTCATCATGGACGAAAACCAAAAGCTGCTGCTGCAATACAAAGTGGGCGAGGAGACGTTCGTGCTCGCCGGCTATCCCGAGGCAGTCGAGAAAAAAGGCATCCGCACCTACTGGAAAATGCGCAAAGTCGCCGAGCAGCGCACCTTTGTCAAGCGCCGCGACGAGCGTTTTAAGGTCGCCATGCGCCTTACCTACCAGCGCGACAACGCGGCCGCCTCCGAGCCCGAGGACGCCATGACCATCGACGTCTCGGCCGGCGGCCTGGCCGTCTACCTCAACGATTATCCCGACGTGGGCGAGGCCCTGGCCGTGCAAATGCCCACGATCCGCCTGCAGGGCGAGCGCCACGAGCTGCCCGAGCAGCTGGGCATCGTGTGCTGGGTGCGCCGCGCGCCCAAGGGCAGCCTGTACCGCAACGTCTGCGGCCTGCAGTTCCGCTACGCCGACGACATGGAGCGCGAGCTCGTCAAAGAATACGTCGGCTACATTCGCACGAAATATAAGATCTGATCGCCATGGCTCTGTTCAAGCGTAACGACAACAAAGATCAAGCTGCCGAGGATTTGGCCGAGGGTTTGACCGAGGACCAAGCCGAGGACGCGCTACAGGACGCTCCCGGCGCTAACGCCGAGGACGCGCCCGGCGAGGACTCCGCGCCCGACCAGCCCCCCGCCTCCCGCAAGCGCTTCGGCAAGCCCAAGTCCAAGCCCAAACCCAAACCCAAGCGCAAGCCCAAGCGCGACTTGCGCGGCGTGGTGCGCATCGAGGAGCTGGAGCAGGCGCTGGCCGACCAGGACCTCGACGACATCGACCCCGACGCGGTCGTGTCCATGTACATGCCCAAGCGCCGCATGGAGCGCATCGGCACGGCGCTGCTGCGCATGGACAAGCTACAAAAAGCCCTCGTGGTGCTGGCGCTTGCCTTTGGCGTGCTGTTTGCCCTGTCGTTTATGCAGGAAAACATGGGTAACTTCACCATCAACCTCAACCGCCTGGAGCTGTTCCGCCGCGGCGTGGCCATTGCCGACAATGGCGACTTTAACAACGCCACCGCGCGCCTGGCGGCCGACGCCGTGGACAACGGCACCAATATCGCTGCCGACGACCTGCCCGACAACCTGGATAACATCGACGGCAGCCACAACGGCAAGAACTATGTGGCGTACACCTTCTATATCCGCAACGCCGGCAAGACCGATCTGGGCTACAGCGCCAAGCTCAAGGTGGTCAGCGCCAGCAAGGGCGTGGAGAAGGCGGCGCGCGTGCGGGTGTACCGCAACGGCGAGCCCACCACCTATGCGGCGGCAACGGCCGACGGCAGCCCCGAGCCCAACACCGAGCCGTTTGCGTCCAAGGACGTGGTGACGACCATTAGCCACAAGAACTTTCGCGTGGGCGATGTGGACAAGTACACCGTGGTCATTTGGCTGGACGGCGACGACCCGGAGTGCGTGGACAAGATCATCGGCGGTGCGGTGGAGTTTGGCTTTGACTTTGATTCGTCCGAGACCGACGACTCGAGCCTGTTCATTAAATTCGTGCAGGATATTGCCGACACCCTGACCGGCAACGACCCCATTAGCGCGAGCGGCAACGAGGCGCCCGATTACTACAAGGAACACAACGTGACCTGGAGTAACCGTCGCAACCAAAAGAACTCGCCCGCGGGGGACGGGGACAAGTAGAACGAAGAAGCGCCGGGCCGGGAGGGATTTCCCGACCCGGCGCTTTTGCTATGCGGAGGCGTTGTCGGCGGAGGTAGCGCCGTTGCCAGCGGCGTCGTCCAGCAAGAACAACCGCAACGCGAGCTTGATCGCGTAGCCCGGTTTGACCTGCACCGGATCTCTCATGCGCTCGCCCAGGTCGCCGCAGTAGGCATAGATGTCGCGGATCAGATCCGCGCCCGAGAGCGTGAACATGTAGCCCGCGTCCGAAAGCGCGTTGGGCGCTGCGGGCAGCCCCGCGGCCGCACAAAAGCTCGCGAGGTCGGAGCCCATGACGGCCTTGTAGTCGATCGCGGCGCCACGGTCCCGGGCGGTCTGCTCCTGCTCGCGGGCATATGACAACGCCGCCGCCAGCACAAAGCTGGGTGTGGGCGCGTTGACGTCGTCGGTGGTGGCGACGAGCTTACCGGCCGCTTGCGTGACCAGCCAGGCAACTTCGCGCTGACAACGAACGGCTTTGCGCGTCACCGGCTTGATCGATCCGGTAGAAACGCTTCCCTTGGGTTGATTGGCGGCAGCCATAGAGTCCTCCCGGCAAATAGCCCGCATAAGCAGGCAGAAATTACACGTGCTACATCAGTATAGCGGGTGGGGAAGGGCTAGGGCGAAGCTCGGCGGAGGGCGAATGTGTGCGTTGGCATGGCGCTGCGGTCGCAAGGCTTAAGAGGGGCTTATGACTGCGCGGGAGAGAGATCAAATAAGGTAAACGATGTTCATGTAGCACCGCATATAACCAGAGGTAGACCTATGAATCTGCCGGAATGTAGGCTGCCGAAAACTCATAAGGAAATCGTAAGAATTATGGTATTCTCAATTCCATGTCTAAAGGATGGGCAAGCAACATCCAACACGAAAGCGCGGGCTCCCCTTCCGGGCTTCTCGAGGGTCATCTGGGATGAATGGGGAAAGAAAGGGGTCCGTATGGATACCAAGGCATTAAAGAAGCAGATGGGCGCCGCCATCGCCATGGTGCTGGTAGCAGCCGTAGCGCTGGGCTCTGCCACGTTCGCATGGTTTGTGAGCAACAACTCGGTTAAGGCGACGACGTCTAACATCGCCGCCCAGTCCAACTCTGCATACCTCGTGATTGATAAGGCGAAGACGTCTAGGACCTCCACTGGTGCTGTTACTTCTGGGGTCGAAAAGAAGGAGCTCTATCCTGCTAAGACTGAGAAGAGCCAGGATGGCAAGGCCGTTTGGAAGTCTGCCTATGCGTCTACCGCTGACGCTTCGACGATGAAGGAGGGTACCGAGTTCAAGATTGGTGACGGAACTGCCGCCAAAGCCGTGGAAGCTAAATATGCGGTTGAGAATACTTTCTATGTGGGTACCGGCACCTACGATGGTGAGTTCACGAACCTGCATATCACGGGCGTGACTGTTACTACCCCTACAACGACGGAAAATAAGAACCTTGGCAATGCCCTTCGCGTTCTTGTTGTTTGCGGTGAGAAGTGGGAGGTCTGGAGTAAGGACGGTATTCAACTCAGCTCCTCTAATGATGACAGGACGGCTAGCGATCTGCTTGCAACTGATCAGGTAATCAAATCTGATGCTGACGCTACGATTAAGGTCTACCTGTACTACGATGGTGACGACGCTAACGTCTATTCCAACAACCTTGAGAAGATCAAGACCACTGCTGGCGACAATGGCGTGACGATCACCTTTGAGGCTACGCCCAAGGAGTACAAGGGTACTTCTAACTAGCTATCGCCGACTTCGTCGTTTTTGAGATTTCAGAATGCCGGGGGCCGAACCGTCGGCTCCCGGCATTTTTACTAGATAGGTCTATCGAATGAGCCAAAGCGTAAAAGAGCTAAAAAAACAGCTTATGGGCGCTGCCTGCGCGGTGCTTATGTCCGCCGTTGCTCTTTCGTCTGCTACCTATGCTTGGTATGTCGCAAATAACACGGTGAAGGCAACATCTTCAACCATCAGCGCAACGACGAATGGTTTCATCCTTCAGATAGATGAACTCAAAAACGGTGCCCAACATGGCGGCGAACAGACGTCGCTTGCGGCTGCAATACAGGGCGGAAAGATAACGCCGTCTTCTACAGACGATCTTAAGAACTGGTTTGTTTGCCAAGGCTGGGGATCCGACGGTAAAGTATCCTCTTACTCGCAGATTAACTTTAAGCAAGGCGGCAAGTCTGGCGAATACGAGGCTGGTGGCGAGACCCACTACGCTTATCTCAAGAGTGAGTTTATTGTTTACACCATTACAGAGTCCGGTATAGCCGACGTGTATCTTGAAGGATCTGACGGAGAGCCCGTAGTTGTTACCGCCCATGGGGCACCAACGACCGATACCATCCCGAATTCTTTACGAGTCGGTATCACTACTCAGGCAATTGATGCTAATGGAAACCCGACCGGTGATGAAACTCTAAAGGTCGTGTACGCTCCCGCTGCAGTTTCTACTACCGAGAAGGGTAACGATAAAAACGCCATTGCTGGATGGTCTTGTGTAAAGGACGCGGTTAGCGGACCTCAAGTGCCTTCCTACCAACATATTGAAGCAGGCAATTGCGCCGGCTGGCTTGCAAACAAGGTTGGAGACGATTATCAGGTTGACGCCGGTACGCACCAGATCGCAAGTCGCGTTGGCTATGATGGCATAGCGGTCCGAATTTATATTTGGATGGAAGGAACCGATGCTGACTGCGTTAACAACGCCGCAGCTGAGGACCTTGCAACATACGATGTGACAGTCAAGCTCGACGGTGTTGCAACGTCGTAATGCCGATGTTCGCTTAAATGCAGATGGTCAAGGGCCTGCTTCGAAGGAAGTGGGTCCTTTTTCGTTTAGCGCCATCATTTCGTAGGCGATAATGTGAGGAACTGTTCTTCCTGGAGGTTCCTTATGGACGGCATCGCTTCTAGTGTTCCGCTGATTGCTCGGCCGAGTTTCGACCGCGCTTGCAGCTTTGTGCCGTCCGAATATGTCCAGGCTTGGGAGTGGTTCTTGCGCGAGGAGCAGCGTGGCGGCTTGTGGGACAAGCTTCCGCATCGCACCAATCCCGATAGCTCTCAATATCCCTTTCGTCTGACGATTGATTCCGAGCTCTTTCCGGTGTCACGCGACTCGGGCATCTTTTGGCCTGGTCGCGGGCGTGTTAAGCATCCACGTGAGAAGACCTTCGCCCTTTCGGTGCACAATTCCAAGCGCGGCGCCTACCCCGATGTTCCCCCGCTATATCTTGAGGACGGCACGTGGGTGCTCAAGTGCTCGTCGCAAAGCGCTTCGGTCGAAAACTGGCGCGACCAGGACTACAACCAAAAGATGATCAACTGCATGGAGTGCGGCGTTCCCGTTGGCGTTTTCTTTGCAACGGGCGCTGGCTACAAGGTGCTGGGCCTCGCATTCGTTGAGCGCTACGAGCCGGAGAACAGCTGGTTTGTGCTGCATGGTCCCGTTCATAAGGGCGGACCCGACGCGCGTTTCTTCCCCGATATGAGCTACATGAAGGAGGCTCCGATCGCGGCGGAGTTTTCCGGCGCTCCCGCGAGCGACGATGATAAGGTCCGCTACGCGTTGCGTCGCGAGCGAATCGGCCAGCAGCGTTTCCGCAATCAGCTCTTTGAGGCCTATACCGGTCGATGCGCCGTCTCGGGCTGCAATGTCGACGAAGCGCTCGAAGCTGCGCATATCGAGAACTACTCGGGTCCCAAGTCGCAAGTTGTCAGCAACGGTATTCTGCTGCGCCGTGACTTGCACTCGCTGTTCGATGCTCATTTGATTTCGTTTGAGCTGGTGCGCGGCGACTATCAACTTTGCAGGTCGTACCTTCTGCAACAAGCGGATTATGCGACGTTTGCGGGTTCGGTGCTGCGTGAGCCGGACGAACATCGCTTTCGTCCCAATGCTCGATTCCTCGAAGCGCATCGTGCCGAGTTCGATTTCTCGGAATCGCGTCGTCATGCGGAAGCCGTTGCTCCGTATTAGTTAGGTGCAGCCCATCGCTGTCTAATCATGTCGATTGATCGAATCGCGCTGCGCCGCATCGAGAGCTGCACGATCCTGCCATCCTCTCCTCAACGGTTAAAACGGGAAAGGGGAGCCCATGGGATGGCGAAGCGATATCGCGCGCGGCGCATATGGAAACTTACCGCGAGCGTTAATGGACCGGAGCCTGTTCCCGCTCGTTGAGGCCGGCTGTAGCCAAATCTGCCTGCCCTGCCCTAGCTGCGGCGGAGACCTCCCATGCCTAGACATCAACTTCATCGACATCCGCGACAAACACGTTACCGACCCGCGGATTCGACCAGGACTGCGCCTCCCAATTTATCCTCAACAATGCCCAATCTGCGGATGCGCCATTACCTATGACGATGCGGAGTCATGGCTTCGAAGACTGAATATCTAGTCGGGCAAACCCGGTGATTCGACATTTTCTGCGTTATACCAACAACTCAGCTACCTGCGCATACTCGATTTTCGAGGAATTCCACACTCGATTTTCGAGGATAACTGGACTCGATTTTCGAGTTTTGCCCTACAGGTAAATCCCCTCGCACAGGGTTTTGTGGAACTGGGTGTGGTGGTCGCGTGCCCAGGTGAAGAGCGCCTGGTCAAAGTTGTCCTGACTGTCGGGGATGCCGTAGACGCCGGCGACTTCCACGCGCACGAACTCCAGCGCGGGCAGCTTGTTGATGGCCGTGAGTGCAAACGGCGACGTGGGCTCCTCGAACAGGTAATGGCTGCCTTGCAGCGCGCCGCAGCCGGTACAGGTGCTGGAGAGCGATACGGTCTTAGTGGTGCGCGACGTTACAGGCTTGTAGCCGCAGCGCTCGCGCAGGTAGTCGCGGATCTCGGCCGGCACGCAGCCCAGCGCGGGGACGATGGCTATGGCGTTGGCGCGGGCGGTGTCGATCGCGATGTGGCCCGCGTCGTCCATGGCGGGCGCAGCGCTGGGCGCGGCCTTGCTGCTCGAGTCCTCGGCCGCCAAATACGGAATGCCAAAGGCCGCGACCGTCGTCTGCTCGTGGCACTTCCAGCATTCGCGCTTGCCCAGCACCAGGTAGATGTAGGGCGCGCTGGGGTCGGAGCGATCCACGCCGGGCAGCCACGCGGCAAAGGGCTCGGGGTTGACGCCATCGGGCACGTACCAGATCTTCTTGACCCGGTCCCACTTGGCGCCCAGGGCCTTGGCCTCGTCTTTGTGCGAAAAGGGAACATCGAGCTCGGTGCGCATGGCGGCTCCTTTGTGCGGCTTGCGGTGCATGTGCTCCAAGGATACCCCAGCGGCAGGTGCGTGGGCGCTAAACGAGCACTTCGACCGTCCGAGAAGTCGCGGAGCATTTTGGCGAGTGCGTGCCGTCAAGCAAATGGGCAAGCAAAAGGTCAGCTTTTGGTCAGTTGAGCGGCAACCTTGCCAAAAGCTTGACGGATTTGCATTTAGACGTCGACAAATGAACACTTTGGTTGCGCCACAGCAAAAAACTGCTGGTCGTTTGCCGAAAACTCGCCAGGGTCGCGAGCCGCCGCCGACGCGCGTGCTATCTTCGCGCCATGGGTTACTTTATCGTTTCACATAACGCTGCGTTGGCGCTTTTGGCGCACCTGCCGAACCCTCGTTTTGGGGATTCGGAACCAGAGGTCGTGTCGATTGCAGGTGCCTGTGCGCTGTTGGACCAAGAGGCGCAGGATTTTATCGATCGCTATGATCTGGGGATCCAAACGCTGGATTTGCTGGTGCCATCGCGTGCCGACCGTCGGCAGAGCAAGCATGTTAAGACGCACCTGTGCACCAACGAGCTCCCGGCGGGCTCGTTTATCTCGCTGGGCCACTGGATGGGCGGCCTGGATGCGTATGTGTGCTCCCCCGAGCTGGCGTTTGTGCAGGTTGCGCACGACAGCTCTGCGGCCGAGGCCATCTATGCCGGCTATGCCATGACATCGAACTACCGGTTGGATAACCTTGCTCCCGGTGGGGTGACAAGCAGGGATGGGGGCATGCGCGATGGCAGGCTCACGACGAAGGAGCTCATTGCGGCGTATATCGAGGCGTCCCCAAAGGTAAGGGGTCTCGCGAAGGCAAAGGCGCTGCTTGCGTATGTGATCGAGGGATCGCGCTCTCCGAGGGAGTCGGGGCTGTGCATGTTTATGTCGCTGCCTGCGCGCTACGGCGGGTATGCATTGGGCAAGGCCGAGCTCAACAAGAAGGTCTTTATTCGCGATGGATTTAATGATGGGCGCGAGCGCAAACTGTGCGTGCTGGAGCGCACGCCCGACATTACGCTTACGGCTAAAGTCGAGGTGGGCAGGGATAAAGTAAAGGCCGGGCTGCTGCCAGAGGTGCTGACCGCGATGGTCGACTACGACAGCGATGCCATTCATGACGGCCGCGAGAAGATCCACAAGGATGCCGAGCGCCGCAACGAGTTGGAACTGCTTGAGGGAGTAGCGTATTTTACGGTGACAACCGACCAAGCAAATGACTACGACAAGCTCGTTCGGCTGTGCGAACGCATCCGACGGAAGCTGCATCGGAATAAGCGCCCCATCTTTAACAAGGCGATGAGTGCAGAGCAGCGATATTTTGCCCATGCGCGTGCCGAAACGAAGCGATTTTGGCTCTGGCAAGCCGTTATCGATGCGCATCAGTATTGGTAGGGGCGGTAACAGGGGGTTAGAATTAGCGGCCATATATCCAGGTCTAATACTTTTCCCGAGAAGTGAACGAGCCAGAATGGACCCCCGAAACATCGACACTTTTAGGGGCCCGTTTCCTGCGGTTTTGCTGCTGGAATCCTGCGGTTTTAACGTCAAAAAGTGTGGATGCTCCGGGGGTCCAAATAAGCTCGTTCACTTCTCGGGAAAAGTATTAAACCTCACTTTATAGGGGGTTATTTATATATGGCTGCGAGACCCAACCGCGCCTGATCGGGGCAATCACCGGGGCTGTTTGGGCGGTTTGGCTGCAGCGGCGTCCTTTTGTCTTGGCGGCGTAAAACAAAACAGCTCAGAGGCGAAGCCTCTGAGCTGCGAACATTTGGTGGGCGTTAGAAGATTTGAACTTCTGACCTCTTCCGTGTCAGGGAAGCGCTCTCCCCCTGAGCTAAACGCCCGATCAAGGGTGCGCGAGTGCGCAGGAAATAATATAACGGAGCTCCCGCCCACTGGCAAGAACTATTTTTTAAAAAGCGGCGATTTGTGACCCTGTCCGCCCCGATGCAGTGCGAGCAACACGCGAAAAGTCGTGTTTGTACCCCCGATGAACTGCACGTTCGCGTAAAATATTCCCATTATGGGCAAATGGTGTCCAGGTAGTTTACGATGCGGCATCTGGGGGAGGGACATGTCGGACGCGCGCTCGCTGCGAAAACAGTTCAATCGCATGCTCGCCACGTTGCTGGTGGCCCTTGCTGCTGCCGGAGCCGTAACATATGCCTGGTACATCTACAACGCCAACCGCCACATCACCGACGTCAAGATGGCCGCCGGCACGGGCGTGACCTTCCTCATTTCCAACGAGTACGACGGCGAATACAAAACCAACGCCGGCCTGAGCTTTTCGGGCCTGCTCGACCCCGTCTCGACCGACAACGTGCTCAACGGCTTCCAAAAGGTAACGGGCTTTACCGGCGGAACCACCCAGGACTCGCTCTTTGCCAGCATGTTTGGTGCCGCCGAGCATTCCGACTACTACAAGACCTCCCTGTACCTGGCCACCAACTCGGCCGCGACCGACGTGTACCTGTCGGGCATCGACTTTACCGAGCAGGACACGGCAAACCCCATCTCTACCGCTCTGCGGGTGGGCCTGGTTACCTATGCGCCGGGGCAGGGCGATACCGTTACGGGCCAGTACATCTTTGAGGTCTCGGGCGAGCACAATCCCCAGGCGCGCTACAACACGCTTGATGGCAAGGACGCCGGCGAAAACGAGCAGAACCACCTGGTGCTCGACAGCAGCCGCTCCGACGGTGCCACGGTCCATTTTGACCAGCTGACCAGCGCAAACTTCTGCGACTACAACGAAGACACCGGCATCGTGAGTCTCAAGGAGGCCACGACCAAGATTTGCAGCCTACCCGCTGCCGCCAAGGGCGCCAGCCGCAGCACGCCCGTGCGCGTGGACGTGTACGTGTGGCTGGAGGGCTGCGACCCCGACTGTACCAACAACCTGGCCGCCACCAGCCTGCAATCGCTGGCGCTGCGCTTTGCCGGTAAGCGTTCGTAGGGGGACCAGGGATGAGTGCATCGAACATCAAAGACATCCTAGGCTCGCGCCGTCGCATGGTTGCCGCGGCCGCATGGATGTTGGTGCTGGTAGCCGCCCTGAGTGCGGCTACCTATGCCTGGTTTAGCAACTCGCGCTACACCAACGTGACGCCCGTGGCGCACACGGTAAGCGACGAGAGCTCCGACCTGCAGATTGGCCTTTCGGCCAACGGGCCCTGGGACACAACGGCCACACTTGCCGCCGCCGACAAGACGCTCTATCCCATCTCGACGTCAGACCTTTCCCGCTTTTGGCGCAGCACGTTCCAAAACGCCGCGGGTATCACGACCGACTACGCCGACTGCACCGCGCAGCTGGATGACTACGCCCTTTCGGGCGCGCTGTACCTTAAGGGCAGCGACAGTGCGCTCAACGTGTACCTGTACCAGGGCCAGATGGGCATGACGAGCGACCCGCAGCTGCTGGCCGCACTGCGCCTGGGCTTGGTGATCACGACTGCGTCGGGCACGCAAACGCATATCTTTACCTGTGACGACTTGGGCAATACTGCAGGCGCCACCAACAAGCGCACCACGGCGCAGGACGGCGCGGTCGTAGCGGGTGCCGCCTCGGGCTGGAGCTACACCACCGACCCGGCCCGTGCTATTAGCTCTTACAGCATGGATGGCACCGGTGACACGCCCACGCCGCGCGCGGGCGCCACGCCCATCTGCACGCTGGCCGCCAACGAGGTGGCAAGCGTTCGCTACGTTGTATACATGGAAGGCTGCGACGCCAATTGCATCGACGAGGCCCAGGCCCGCGATGTGGTGCTGCAGCTTGCCTTTGCTGCGGCCAAGGCGTAAGGGGGCGAGCGACGTGAAAGATCAGAAGCGCATGCCAGCAGATAGCTGCGAGGCCAAAACCCAGAGCGAGAGCCCCGCGGTTCCCTCCAGCGTAGCCGCCGAGTGCCAGGTCCTCGAGGGCGCCGCCGCCCGCCGCCACGCTCGCCACGCGCGTGCCTACATCGCGCTCGTTATGGTGGCGCTCGCCGCCACCTTGGGCGCCGCGACCTACGCCTGGTTTACCAACAACATGAAGGTCAACACCAATTCGGTGAGCGTGCGCAGCGACACGTCCAAGCTGGTGCTGGAGCTGGGCGACGCCGATCGCGGCAGCTGGTCGCAGCAGGGCGATGTTTCCCTGACTTCCAATGCGACTGGCGCCGTGACGCTCTATCCGGTCTCGACCTTCGATCTCAACGGCTTTGCTGCCTGCGCGCAAAACAACTCCGCCGGCGATGCCACGGTGTTTGAGCAGGCAAAAGACAACGGTTCCGCGTTCTACCACGGTTGGATCAATCTGCGCCCCACCATTACCGGAACGGGCGCCAGCAAAGTAAAGGGTAAGGTCAACCTGTATCTGGCCGAATCGCTGGTCCCGCAGGGTACCGACGCCGAGCTGCTGCGCGCAGCCCGCGTGGGCATTAAAGTCTCGAGCGGCAACCAGGTGCTTGCAACCAACATCTTTGAGCTCGACAGTTCCGATAGCGGCCATCGCGGCGAGCATCCCACGACCGCGCCTGCGGGCCTGGCGGGCTACGCCGATGGCATGCTGCTGGGCTGGCAAAACGGCCAGCTCGCCTGCGGTGCCAACGTGACGCAGGACCCGGCCGCCTTTACCCTGGACGCCGGCGAGACGGCCGAGCGCCCGCAAAACTCGCTCGCCACGCTGGCGCTGGGCCAGACCTATCGCCTCGACATCTATTACTACATCGAGGGCACCGACCCCGATAGCGCCGACTACCTGCATCAAGACCCGGGCACCTTGCACCTGGCGCTTTTTGCGACCTTGGACGGTGAGGCATAATGGCACGTGTTACGCCAGACGATCGCCGACCGACCACCGGCGACCGCCGCTCAGCCACCGTCGGCGCACCCCGGCCCGCCACCGCCGCCGCGCCTGCCGACACCGACTTGCGCCGCAAGCTCACCACCTCTGTGGTTCTGGTGCTGTTTGCGCTGGTGGCGATAGCCATGGCAACGTTTGCCTGGTTCTCCATCGCCGATAGCGCCAAGACCCGCATGCTCATGATCGACGCCAACGCCGACGGCTCGCTGCGCTTTGACCTGGACGAGCACGCCACATTCGACGAATACGTGCACAGCCTGGGCTTTGACCAGATCTCGGCGCGCATCGCCAGCGAAAAGGGCGTGGACATCGATGCGTCCAAGCTCAAGCCCGTCACCACGAGTGACTATCAGACCTTCACCTTCGAGGACGGTTCCACCGCCGACCCCGCCACCGGTGCCTACCTGGAGTTCACGCTGCACTTTATGAGCAGTATGGACCTGCGCGTTCGCCTGACCGGGCAGGACGGCGACGGCGGCGCGTCCGGCACGCGGTTTAGCTCCGACACGCAGGGCATGGCCAGCGCCATGCGCATGAGCTTTACCGCCGACGGCCACACCTGGGTCTACAACCCCAACGGAGGCGGGGGCTCGTCTGGTTCGGCCACCGTCTTTGGGCTCGACTCGGGTGCTGCCACCGCGGCCAGCGACATGTTCGACCTGATAACAGAAACGGACAAGCCGGTAACCGTTCGCATATGGCTCGAGGGAACGGACCCAAATTGCACTAATATGCTAAAGGGAGCTAACTATTCGGTTTCGATGCGCTTCGAGGGCATCGAGGAACAGTAGATATGCACGGCGGCCACCGGGCCGCGCACGACCTAGACAGACACGGTAGTAAGGGACATCATGCAATCTGTTAAAAAAGTCGCATCCATCGCGCTGAGCGTCGTCATGTGGATCATCATCCTGGTGGCGGCCCTGTATGCGTTTACCACGCTCGCCACGCGCGAGGACGGCAGCGTCTCTGACATCGCCGGCTTCACCCCGCTCGCCGTGCAGTCCGACTCCATGGCGCCCACGTTTAACAAGGGCGACCTCATCTTCATCAAAAAGTGCGACACCTCCAAGCTCGAGGTGGGCGACATCGTGACGTTCCATACCATCATCGACAACGAGTACGCGCTCAACACGCACCGCATCGCCGCCATCGACGAGGTCAACGGCATGCGCAGCTTTACCACCAAGGGAGATAACAACGACGTGGCCGATACGCACATCATCAGCGACGGCGACATCGTGGGCAAGTACGTGTTTGCGTTGCCGCAGATGGGCAAGGTCATGGACTTCCTGTCCAGCTCCATGGGCTTCCTCGTGGTGATCGTGCTGCCCATGCTGCTGTTCTTTATCTACCAGGTGTATCACCTCATCGTGGTGGGCATGAACCTCAAGCGCGCTATGGCCGAGGAGGACCGCCTGGCCGTCGCGGCTGCCATCGTGGACGCCGAGGGCAAGGGTGACACTACCGTCACGGCCGATAACGCCGCCGAGCAGCTTGCCCAGGCCGAGGCCAAGCTCGAGGAAGCTCGTCGTTTAAAGGCCGAGGCCGAGGCGGCGATGAACGCGACCAAGCAGGAGGGTACCGACGGTGAGTGAGTTTCTGGGATTTGCCTGGGAGCTGCTGGCAAAGGTTGTCTACAACGTCGTTGCCGTTGTGAGCTCCATCCTTAACCTGCTGGTGTTTGGCTGGGTTGAGTACTTCAACATCTTTATGACCTACTTCACCACGTTTGACCTGGTGGGCAAGATCGGCGCGGTCATTCTGTTTGCCATGCTCATCGCAGTCCCCGTGCTGATTGTGGCCATTCTGATCCACCACTACCGCATCAACCGTCGCCTGCATCGCGACGACACGTCCAACAAGGCGCTCTATCGCGAGATCGGCCGCCTGAACAAGCAGGTGCTCGACCTCATGGACGAGAAGAACAAGCTGCTGGCGCTCAAGGTCAATGCCATGGGCGGCACCAAGCAGATTCCGTACGTGGGTGCCTCGGCCCTGGCCGACGACCACCTGCCCACGGTGGGCAACGTGGTGGGCGCCGCTGCGGGTGCCGGTGCGGCTGCTGGCGAGGGCGCTGCGGCGACGGCCGTCATGTCGGGCAACGCGTCGCTCGCGCTCGATGGCGAGGGCGTCAAGGACGCCGCAGCCGCCATGGCCAAGGCCACCGTTGAGGCCAAGACCCTAGCCGAGGAAAAAGAGATTGCGCAGGCCAACCGCTTCCCCAAGTTGTCCCTTGTGGACCTTAAGTACCGCGACTGGGAATCGCCGGTCTACGACGATGCCATCTCGCTCGAGGACTTTGTCGACAGCTTCCGCGCGTTCGCCTGCAGCCAGATGAAGCTCTACTACACGCCTGAGGTCATCCGCCGCTTTGTGGCCGGCATGGCCGCCTCCAAGCTGCTGATCCTGGAGGGCATCTCGGGTACTGGTAAGACCTCGCTGCCCTACAGCTTTAGCCGCTATCTGGATAACCCCGCGACCATCGTGTCGGTGCAGCCGAGTTTTCGCGATCGCACCGAGGTACTGGGCTACTTTAACGAGTTTTCCAAGCGCTTTAACGAGACCGAGTTCCTCCGCGCCGTGTATGAGGCGGGCCTTCGCCAGGACCCGTCCATGATCGTGCTCGACGAGATGAACCTCGCCCGCGTGGAGTACTACTTTGCCGAGATCCTGTCGGTGCTCGAGATGCCCAGCCACGACGAGTGGGTGCTCGACCTGGTGCCCACCCAGTGGGCCGCCGATCCCAGGGGTCTGCACGACGGCAAGCTCACCATTCCCGACAGCCTGTGGTTTATCGGCACGGCCAACAACGACGACTCCACCTTTACCATCACGGACAAGGTGTACGACCGTGCGATCCCCATCGAGCTCAACGAGCGCGCCGACGCGTTTGAGTGCGAGCCGCACGAGCGCGTGCACGTGACGGCCGACCACCTGCAGTATCTATTCCAAAAGGCCAAGGTCGAGTATGTGATCGACGAGGAGCTGCTCCAGAAGATGCACAAGCTGGACCAGTACCTGCAGACCCGCTTTAAGCTGGCCTTTGGTAACCGTATCATCAAGCAGATGTACGACTTCATCCCCGTGTACGTGGCGTGCGGCGGCACCGAGCTGGGCGGCATGGACTACATCATCGCCCGCAAGGTGCTCAAGAAGTTTGAGTCCATGAACGTGAGCTTTGTGCGCGACGAGATGAAGGGCCTGATCGAGTATATCGAGAAGACCTTTGGCGAGGGCGGTCTGCCCGATTCCGTCATGTACCTGCAGCGGATTCAGAATTTCTACTAATGGCGTAAGTGCGGGGCGGCGTGATGTCGCCCCGCCCCTTTCCGATCGATCCAACCTATGGAGTAACCCATGTCCGAGACCATTCAGGACCTCTATACCAGCTTCTCCGAGCAGATGGAGCCCATCCAGGAGGACAGCCGCTACTTTCGCTATCTGTTTGAGATGGCGCAGGCCTCGGGCACCACGATCGAGCAGCAGCGCGAGGAGCTCGTCAAGGTGGTGGACGAGGAGTGGATCAGCATGATCGAGGACTCGCTCGACGCCATCAACACCATTATCGAAAAGCCGCGCCGCTTCATCACCACCGAGGAAGAGGTGGTGCCGGTCTCGCTCGCCAAAAAGATCAGCGCCGACAGCGTCCGTCACCTGAGCCAGAACACGCAGTTCCTGGCGCCGAGCGACGATGGCGGCGTCCATCCCACGCGCATCCTCAACGTCAATACCGTCGAGACCTACGACCTGTACGAGAATCGCTTTATCTACCACCTGATTCAGCGCCTACTGACGTTTGTGGACAAGCGCACCGACGTGATCTTTTGGTCGACGGGCAACGAGATCCGCAACCGCTTTAAGATGCACAGCAAGATCGACGATGCGTACGAAGAGATCGAGTACAACGTCGAGATGACGGTCAAAAACCGTCAGAGCTTTGCCGAGAACGACGCCGACAACATGGACGTCTTTATGCGCATCGACCGCGTGCGCCGTCTGGTCATGGCGCTGCGCGGCGCGTCATTCTGCCAGATCATGAACGGCTGCAGCGCGGTCCGCAGCCCATCCAGCGCACCAACCTCATCATGAAAGACCCCAACTACCGCAAGTGCTACCAACTGTGGCAGTTTATGGAGCGCTACGACAAGGTGGGCTACAACATCGACGTGCAGCAGCAGGCGCTGGCGTTCGATGACGAGTACATGGTGCAGATGTACACCAACCTCATTAACAACTACACCGTCTTTAAGAGCCTGACCGACGACGAGCGCAACCTGCAGGAGCTCGAGAGCGTACAACACGCGCCGGTTGCGCCCAAGTTCATCAAGGAGATCAAGGAGGTGCAGGTCGATAGCCCCGACTTGCCCGATGTCGAGGTCCGTCGCGTGTTTGTGGAGGAGGTCACGCAGGCCCAGCTCGATGCCGAGCAGGCGCTGGCCGAGGCGCGCGAGCAGATCGAGGAGCTGCAGGGTCAGGTGAAATCCTGGAAGGTGCAGGCGCACGCGTTGACCGACGAGCGCGACGACCTGGCCGACGAACTGGACGAGGCAAAGACGCGCGAGCTGGCGTTGACGCAGCGCGCTCAGGTGGCCGAGGCTGATGTTGAGGAGCTGCAAGGTTCGCTGGAGGATGTCGAGGCGGGCAAGAAAGCTGCCGAGGCCGACGCTGTCGAGGCGCGTGAGACTGCGGCGGCGCAGCTGGCACAGATGCGTGCCGAGGCCGATGCCGAGGTCGCGGCCGCCCGTGCCGACGCGGACGCCAAGGTTGCTGCCGCCGAGCAGGCCGCTGCCGCTCAGGTCGCGCAGGTCAAGAGCGACGCTACTGCGGCCCTGGCCGCCAAGACGGCTGCCGACGCTGCCGAGCTGCAGGCCACCAAGGACGCTGCTGCGGCCGAGCTCGCCGCCGTGCGTGAGGCCTCTGCCAAGGAGGTGGCCGAGCTGCATGCCAAGCTGGACGCCGCCCAGCTGCAGATCGAGGAAGTGCAGCTGGCGGCCGAGCGCGATGCCCGTGCTGCGGCCGAGGCGGCCGCCGCTGCTGTGGCGGAGCAGAAGCTCGCCGACACCGTCGTCGCGGCCGAGGAGAAGGTTTCCGCTGCTCAGCAGGCGGCCGATGCCGCGATCGATGCCGCCCGTGCTGCCGCCGATTCTGCCGTTGAGCAGGCTACGGTGGATGCCAGCGAGAAGGTCGCCGCTGCCGCTGCCGAGCGCGATGCCGCCGCGCGTGCCGCCGAGGAGGCTCGCGCCGACGCCGACGCGCGTATCGCTGCAGCTGAGCTCGAGGCGGGGGAGCGTATTGAGCAGGAGCTCGCCGCCGCAAAGGCCGCCCACGAGCGCGAGCTCGAGGCCGCCCGCGCGGAGATGCAGCAGCGCTTGGCCTCGTTGGCGCACGAGCTGGAACAGGCCGAGCGCGATCGCGCCCGCGCCGAGCGCCGTGCCGAGGGCAACAGCCTGTCGCGCTATCTGCTGGCTCGCTTGCGCGGAGAGGCTGGCGAGGGCGTGGTCGCCGCGCCTGACGAGGATGGCGCTTCTGCGGCGGATGCCACCGAGGGCGAGGTCGCTGCCGACCCCGAGCCTTCCGCAAAGGACGCCGACAAGTGATGAAGCACGTGCTCCGCGTGATCAACGTGTTGGCGACCGTGGTGATCCTGGTCGCCTTTGTGGTGCTGCTGCGCACGGTGTTCACGCCCGCCGGCGAGATCCCCACCATCATGGGCTACGGCTTTATGCGCACGCTGACCGGCTCGATGGAGCCGGCGATTCCCGTGCATTCGTTTATCGTCGTCGATACCGACAACAGCCAGGCCTACCAGGTGGGTGACATCATCACCTTCCATTCGTCCGATGACGCGCTGGAGGGTTCACTCAACACGCACCGCATCGTTGCCGTGGAGGCCGCGGCCGACGGCACGCCGGTCTACCGCACCAAGGGCGATGCCAATCCGGTCGAGGACGCCGCGCCCGTGCCCGCCGCCGACGTGGTGGGGCGCGTGGTCTTTGTCTCGGCGGGGCTGGGCGTGGTGGTCTCGTTGCTCACCAATCCGCTGCTGTTCTTTCCGCTTATCGTGGTGCCGCTGATCGTGCTGCTGGTGCTCGAGATTCGCCATATGGTCAAGACAACGCAAGAGGTGGCACGCGCCGAGGACGAGGCCGCCTTGCGAGCCGCCGTTGAGCAGATTCGCGAAAAGCGCCGTCGCGAGCAGGAGGGCCGGGACAGCGACAAGGAACGGGACGATGGCGAGCATGCTGAGGGAAGTGCGGAAGCCGCCCCCGGCGTTCTAGACGATTCCAACCACTCGGCATAGCTCATCGGTGCCTTTCGTCCCTGCAATTTGGACGCTCGCAGATGCTCCGCATCATCTGCTATTTCATACCAATATTCGTGCTACAGTTTGAGCGCTTTGTTGCCAATTGATTTCGGGGGAGTGGGATGGAACAGGAGCGCTCGGCGCAGTGTGCACGTGAAAGGGCTTCGGTACCGATGACGGCGGCGTCTGATTTTATCGTGCCCGAGGGGACTGACGAGCTGAGCCGCAGCACCCGCCGTGCATGGCGCGACCGCCTCAACGACGCCCAGGCGCGCAAGATGGCCCTGGGTACGCTCGCCGCGTTTGCCGGCGGTACGTTTTGGGGTTTTTCTGGCACCAGCGCCAGCTACCTCTTTGACGTGTGCTATATCGAGACGTTTTGGCTGATGAGCGTGCGCCAAGTTATCGCTGGCCTGCTCTTTATGTTCGTTGTACTCAGAAAAGACCGCGACCGCTTGATCGAGCTGTGGCCTCCCCCCGCCGATCGCAAGCAGCTTATTCTGTTTACGATTTTTGGCCTGCTGTTCAACCAGCTTTGCTATCTGTCAGCCGTGCGCCTGACCAACGCGGGCACCGCGACCGTCTTCCAGTGCCTGCAGCTGGTGGTCGTCATGGGGTATGCCTGCGTCACCGCGCATCGACTGCCGCGCACGCGCGAGGCTCTTGGCATTTTGCTCGCATTGGGTGGAACGTTTTTGATCGCCACGGGCGGCGACCCCAGTACGCTCAACATCTCGCCGATGGGCCTGCTCGCGGGCCTTTTGTGCGCAGTGGGCGGTGCCTGCATAGCAATCATCCCTGCCGGAATCCTCAACAAATACGGCAGCTCGGTCGTCACGGGCTCGGCCATGCTTTCGGCGGGAATCGCGATGAGTATCTTTACCCAGCCGTGGGCGCACATGCCGGCGCTCGGCCCCTCGGGTGTCGGCGCGCTCGCGATATTTATTGTGGTGGGGTCGTTCTTCGCCTATATGTTCTACATGCAGGGCGTTAAGGAGATTGGCTCGGTGCGCGCGAGCCTCCTTGGAACCATGGAGCCGGTTTCGGCCACCATCACCAGCGCCCTTATGCTGGGAACGGTGTTTTTGCCCACCGACCTGGCGGGCTTTGCCATGATTATCGCGATGGTGTTTTTGACGGTGTAGCTGGCGCCGCCGCCAAGACGGAAAAGGTGTTGTGCCGCATTTTCGCCAATTGATGTCCGTGTCTGGAGTTTAGCTGTCGATGCTCAAAATGCCATAAACTGGTAACGTTATGGACTTTTTCATTGCGACTCAATTGCGAGGATTTCTTTATGGCTGGTAATCACTTTAAGGGCAGCGATAGCGGCCGTCCTGCAGTTCCGCCGCGTCCGAACGGGGCTGGTAAGGCCGGCACGCCGGGCGGCGCTGGACAGGGCGGTTCCGGTAAGCGCGTGTCCCCGGGCGAGACGGCGATGTTTACCGCTCTGTACGAGCAGTCTCAAAAGGCGAAAAAGACCGGCCGTGCAAGAGGGAATGTCTTTGCGGGCGGTGCAACCTCCGCGTCGCAGCCGAGCGGGGCTCCTTCGGTACCTGCGAACAACGCAGGTGCTGCCAACGCCGCAAATGCCGCCGGCAACGTTAATGCCGGCAAGGCCGCCAACAATACTCCCTCTGCCGGTGGCGCGGGGCTTACGGGTAACCTTGGCACGATTTACACCGGTGCCTCCGAGACTGGCACGTTCGCCCGCCTGGATGATAGCGGTGCCGAGTTTGCGGGCTCGGGTTCCAAGGAAGATTATTACGATTTTGGCTTGAACTACGGTAGCGACGCTTCGTCGAGTTCGACCTCTGACGGTCTGGTCCGTCATCGCCATCGCAAGGGCGAACGCAAAAAGCGTCACACCGGCGCCATTATTGCCGCTGTAGTCGCGGTGCTTCTCGTTGCGCTTGGCGCAAGCGGCTTTATGCTGCTTAACTCGGCAAAGACCGTAAAGAGTGAAGCGAAGGAGGCCGTCGAGATTGTCGGTGGCCTTAAGGACAAGGTCACGTCGGGCGATTTTTCGACGCTGCCTGACGACGCGAAGAAGATCGATGGGCTCTGCGATAGCATGAAGGCGGAGACCTCGAGCCCGCTGTGGACGGTGGCTTCGTTTATCCCGGTGTATGGCAGCGACATCAGTGCGGCCCGCACCATGATTGATGTCCTGTCCGATGTCTCGAGCAACGCGCTGGTTCCCATGGCCGACAACCTTTCGCAGGCCACGCCCGGCAAGCTGTTCCAGGACGGCATGATTAACGTGTCCGCGCTGCAGGCGGTCGCCGATTCGCTTTCCAGCAGCTCGAAGGTATTCAAGAGCGCCAACGAGAAGATCCAGGGTATTGGCGATACTCATATTTCCCAAGTGACCGAGCTGGTCGATAAGGCCAAGGACGGCTTTGCCACCCTCAACGGCGCGGTTGACGCGGCGGAGAAGGTCGCCCCCGTCCTTCCCCAGATGCTCGGTGCCAACGGCCAGACGCGTCATTATCTTGTGCTCGCGATGAGCAATGTCGAGATCCGCGCCTGTGGCGGTTTTCCCGGTTCTCGCGGCGTGATGTCGGTGACTGATGGTAAGCTCGAACTGGGCGATTTTGTCAAAGTCGACATGATGAAAGAGCCTTTGAGCCCGCTTCCCATCACCGATGAAGAAGCAAACTTGTTCACGACCGGATGGGGCCTGACCGGATTCAACACGCTCGGATACACGATGGGTGACGTTACGATGACGCCCGATTATCCGCGTGCGGCTCAGCTTGCCAGCGATATGCAGAAGGCCATTGTCGGAGATGACATCGACGGCGTATTTGCAGTCGATCCGGTATTTTTGCAGTATATGCTCGGCATTGTAGGCGGCACACAGCTTCCTGACGGTACCGTCGTTGATGGAAGCAACGCTGCAAAGGTGCTGCTGCACGATATTTATTGGAATTACCCGGTAGAGGAACAGGACGCCATTTTTGCGGCGGTTGCCGGATCGGCTTTTAACAAGATCGTGGACGAACTGGGCTCCAGCGATATTGCTAAGATTGCTGGAGCCATCGAAAAGGGTGCTTCCGAGGGTCGCATCCTCATGTATTCGAGAAACGATGACGAGGAAAAGGCCGCGAAGGCCCTTGGAATATCGGGCGCCCTCCAAGCCGATACGTCGGAGGCTCCGATCTTGGGCGTCTATGTGAACAACTACAGTTATTCAAAGATGGATTGGTTCCTCGATAAGCGAGTCACCATCGATTCTTCGGTTGAAAATGCCGATGGCTCGACGACGTATCGAGTGACCACCTCGCTCAAGAACACGATGACCCCCCAGGAGAAGGCCGAGATGCCTGGTTATTTCCAGGGCCATAACGGCATTAGCCAGGATATTGATGATGAGGTACTGAGGCTTTATCTCTATGCTCCTGCGGGAGGCAGCATTTCGGACATTAAGACTTCGGGCTCCGGTTCTATCGAGATGAACGAAGCGACGCACGATGGCTTGAAGGTTGCATGGGGCGGTGTCCACATGCTTCTTGGACAAGACATAAAGGTTGAGTACACGGTCACGACTTCGAAGGACTCTGGGCACAAGGAGCTTAAGGTTCGTACCACGCCGACCGCTCAAACGTTCGAACAGGATAAGTAAGATATGAAGTACTTTGGCACCGACGGCTTTCGCGGTGAGGCCAACGTTGGGCTGACGGTAGAGCACGCTTATAAGATTGGCCGTTTTGTGGGCTGGTATTACGGCGCCAACCGCGAGCGCAAGGCGCGCGTCATCGTGGGCAAGGACACCCGTCGCTCGAGCTATATGTTCGAGGCGGCGCTGGTGAGTGGCCTGGTCGCGAGCGGTGCGGACGCCTATATGCTGCACGTGATCCCCACGCCGGGCGTAGCGCATCAGACCGTGGAAGGCTGCTTCGATTGCGGCATCATGATCAGCGCGAGCCACAACCCGTTTTGCGATAACGGCATTAAGCTCGTCAATAGCGACGGTTTTAAGATGGACGAGGACGTACTGGAGCTCATCGAAGACTACATCGATGGCAAGAGCGAGGTACCGCTGGCCACGGGCAACCACATCGGCGCCACGGTGGACTATATGCAGGGCCGCAACCGCTACATCGCTTCGCTCATCGCCAGCGCGAACTTTTCGTTGCAGGGCGTCAAGATCGGTATCGACTGCGCCAACGGCTCGGCTTCCTCGGTGGCCAAGCCGGTGTTTGACGCGCTCGGTGCCGACGTGCGCGTGATCAACGCCGCGCCCGATGGCTTTAACATCAACGTCGACTGCGGCTCCACGCATATGGAGCGCCTGCAGCGCCACGTGGTGGAGCAGGGCCTGGACGTGGGCTTTGCCTATGACGGCGATGCCGATCGCTGCTTGGCCGTTGACGAGCGCGGTCGCGTGGTAGACGGCGACCAGATCCTGTACGTGTGTGGCGTGTATCTGAACAAGCACGGTCGCCTTTCGGGCGGTACCGTGGTGCCGACGATCGCCAGCAACTTTGGTCTGGTCAAGTCGCTGGAGCTTGCCGGACTGAGCGCCGTGACCAGCGGCGTGGGCGACCGTCACGTGTATGCCAAGATGCGCGAGGGCGGCTACAGCCTGGGCGGCGAGCAGACGGGCCATACGATCTTTGGCGATATCGAGCGCACGGGCGACGGCATTATGACCTCGCTGCGCGTGATGGAAGTGATTCGTGCCGAGCGCGAGACGCTCTCGCAGCTCACGGCTCCGTGCAAGCTGCTGCCGCAGGCGCAGGTTGCCGTGCGCGTAGCGGATAAGGACGCCGCGCTCGAGAACATGGGCGTGCAGAACGCCATCGCCGAGGCCGAGACTGCGCTGGCAGGCGAGGGCCGCGTGCTCGTGCGCAAGAGCGGAACCGAGTCGGTTATCCGCGTGCTGGCCGAGGCGCCCGACCAAGCATCCGCCGATGCCGCCATGAAGCGCATCGCAAGTGCTTTGGAAGCTCTTTAGTTACGCTGTTTTACCAAACCGCGTAACTGCTCGACGCTGCAAACGGCCCCAAGCGGCAATCTGACGTTCAATTTCACCCGGCACTTGGGGACGTTCCTATTGTGCCGGCATGAAAGGAACGTCCCCAAGTACCGGGTCTCTGGCTTAGATGAAAAAGGGGAGCCGCGGAACCAACCCGCGGCGCCCCCTTTGCGTTGGCGTGTCGCCTAAGCTTTACAGCTGATACAGCGTGGTGAACTTGTCCTGCAGGTAGCTGCAGTAGTAGCGGGCATCGAACGCCATGCCGCAGGCGCCCTTGATGAGCTCCGGCGCGTCCTTGGCGCGGCCCCACTGCCAAATGTGCTCGCCCAGCCAGGCACGGACGGGCGCCAGATCGCCGCTCGCGCAGGCACCGGTAAGGTCGACGCCGTCGCGGCACATGGCCGGCACAAACATGGCGTCGTAGGCACTGCCCAGCGCATAGGTGGGGAAGTAGCCAAACGAGCCGCCGCTCCAGTGCGTATCCTGCAGGCAGCCACGCGTGTCGTCGGGAACCGGAATGCCCAGGTACTCGTCCATAAAGCGGTTCCAAAGCGCGGGGATGTCCTTGGCCGTGGCCTCGCCGGCAAACAGCATGCGCTCAATCTCGTAGCGCACCATAATGTGCAGCGGATAGGTGAGCTCGTCCGCCTCGGTGCGGATCAGCGAAGGCTGTGCGATGTTCACAGCATGGTAGAGCGTATCCTCGTCCACGCTGCCATAGACCTCGGGCGCGTGACGGCGCAGCACCTGCAGCAGCGGTCCCATAAAGGCGCGGCTGCGGCCCACGGTGTTCTCGAAAAAGCGGCTCTGGCTCTCGTGGATGCCCATGGAGGTTCCGCCCTCAAGACAGGTGCGCGCGTAAGCGGGGTTCACGCTCAGCTCGTACATGGCGTGTCCCGCCTCGTGGATGATGCTGTAGACGTTGGAGATGCAGTCGTTTTCGTAGATGTGCGTGGCAATGCGCGCGTCACCCACCGAGAAGCCCTCGCTAAACGGGTGCTCGGTAAAGGCGAGCGTGGTGTCGTCCAAGTTCAGGCCGACGAGCTTCATAAGGTCGAAGCTCATGGCACGCTGGGCGGCCTCGGGCACGCGGGCATGCAAAAAGTCGGCAGCCGGCTGCTGGCCGCGCTTGCCGATGGCGTGCACGAGCGGCACGACCGTGGCCTTGACCTCGTCGCAAAACGCATCGAAGCTCTTGGTGGAAAGGCCGCGCTCATACTGGTCGAGCCAAACATCGTATGGGTCGCGCTTGGGGTCCATGAGCTCGGCCTGATGCTTAAGCTGGCCGACGATTCTATCCACATAGGGCTCAAAGCTCGCCCAGTCGTTGGCCGTCTTGGCCTTGTGCCACACGGCGTCGGCCTCGCAGGTGAGCCTGGTCCAGGCCTCGGCCTCCTCGGTGGGGATGACGCTTGCCTCGCGCTGGTCGCGGCCGAGCACGCGGATCTCGTCGAGCAGCTGCGGGTCGTCGATCTTGCCGCCGGCGACGGTCTCGCGTGCCAGCGAGCGCACGAGCTCGACAGACTTTTTGCTGGTCAGGAGCTTGTGATGCTCGCCGGCAAGGGTGCCCATGGCGTCGGCGCGGGCCGCGGCGCCGTTGGCGGGGGCAATGGTCGCGCCATCGAACTCGGCAATCTTGAGCAGGTACTCGCGAGTCCACAGCTTGCCCTCCAGCTTGCGGAATTTTTTGACGGCCTTATCGACCTTCATGCCTTTGGGCGTCTTGTCCGCTGCGGGCTTGGCCATCTTATCCTTGTTCTTTTCCATACCGTATCCTTGATCTCGCAGGTCGCCCGTCGCATGCGGCGGCGCGGCCAGTTTGCACAGCTACTTGCCTTGTACCCAGCGCGAACAAAACGGAACGCGGCGATGTGCACGCAGGATGTGGTATCCTATAGCCCAATGCGTTGACGGAGAGGGTTTTGCCCGCCGCGTCGCCGGCAAGAGAGGGAAGGTCATGGGCTGCAAGCCTTCCTGCGGTGGCAAGGGCCAAGCGTTCACTCCCGAGCAGCAACCTCAACGGGCGCGCGGCCATGCGGCGGCAAAGCCCCAGTAGGGAAGCCGTGAGCCTCGCGAAAAGGGGCAAAGAGTGGGCGCGGCGGGCCAGACATCCGCCGGGTCAAACAAGGTGGTACCGCGGAATTCAACCGTCCTTGGGCAATGCACGTGCCCGAGGACGGTTTTTTTGTTACCGAACCGGGCCGCACATTCGTAAGCATCGGGCGGTGCCAGCCGCCCCGGCAAGCGGATGCGCGAGAGACGAAAGGGAAGACATGAGTCTGATTGATGATCTGGTCAAACTCGAGGAAGAGGCCAAGGAGCTCGTCGCAGGCGCCGACGACGCCGAGAAGCTTGAGGCCGCGCGCGTCGCGCTGCTCGGCCGCAAGGGTCGTATCACCGGCCTGATGCGCATGATGGGCAAGCTCGCCCCCGAGGATCGTCCCGTCATGGGCAAGCGCGCCAACGAGATGCGCCAGCTGATCGAGGGCATGCTCGACGAGCGCACCACCGAGATGAAGGCCGCCGCCCTCAAGCACGCACTCGAGCACGAGGCCGTCGACATCACGCTGCCGGGCATCCGTCCGCAGATCGGTCACCAGCACCTGATCAAGCAGATCATCGAGGAGGCCGAGGACATCTTCTGCGGCATCGGCTACACCGTCGAGTCCGGCCCCATGGTCGACACCTCCTACTACAACTTCACTGCGCTCAACGCCCCCATGGATCACCCGAGCCGCTCGGCCCGCGATACCTTCTACGTGGTCGACAACAACCCCGGCAGCGTCGCGCACCCCGAGGCTCACGCCCACGGCGAGTCCGACGTGCTGCTGCGCACCCAGACCTCGGGCGTGCAGATCCACACCATGGAGTCGCAAAAGCCGCCCATCTACATGATCTGCCCGGGCACCGTCTACCGTCCCGACACGGCCGACGCCTGCCACCTGCCGCAGTTCAACCAGATCGAGGGCCTGGTCGTCGACGAGGGCATTACCTTTGGCGATCTGAAGGGCACGCTCGACTACTTTGTTAAGTGCATGTTTGGCGAGGACCGCAAGACGCGTTACCGCCCGCATTTCTTCCCCTTCACCGAGCCCAGCTGCGAGGTGGACGTGAGCTGCCACGTGTGCGGCGGCAAGGGCTGCAACTTCTGCAAGCACAGCGGTTGGATCGAGATCCTGGGCTGCGGCATGGTCGACCCCAACGTCCTCATCAACTGCGGCATCGACCCCGAGAAGTACACCGGCTTCGCCTTTGGCATTGGCGCCGAGCGCGTCGCGGCCCTGCGCTACGACCTGCCGGACCTCAGAACGCTCATGACAGGTGATATGCGCTTCCTCAACCAATTTTAATTTGACCTGTCCCGGCGGCTTCCCGGGCCACCGCACCTTGCCTTTCAATCGTCGGTTGCGTACCTAAGTACGCGGCCCTCCTCTTTCAAGGCAATCTGCGGCACTTGGAAAACCCGTCTCCGTTGCAGTTTTTGGCTCAAAGCCGCATTTATGAAAGGAGACCAGTTAGATGCGCGTTTCTTACGACTGGCTCAAGACCATGATCGATATTCCGGAGGATCCCAAGACCCTTTCGGACGAATATATCCGTACCGGCACCGAGGTCGAGGCGATTGACACCGTGGGAGAATCCTTCGACCACGTGGTGACCGCCAAGGTGCTCACCAAGACCCCGCACCCCGATAGCGACCATATGTATGTGTGCTCGGTCGACGTGGGTGACAAGAACCTCGACGCCGACGGCAATCCCGCTCCGCTGCAGATCGTCTGCGGCGCGCAGAACTTCGAGGCCGGCGATCACATCGTCACGGCCATGATCGGCGCAGTTCTGCCCGGCGACGTCAAGATCAAGAAGAGCAAGCTTCGCGGCGTCGTGTCCATGGGCATGAACTGCTCCGCACGCGAGCTCGGCCTGGGCGGCGACCACTCTGGCATTATGATCCTGCCCGAGGATACGCCCTGCGGCATGCCGTTTGCCGAGTATGTGGGCTCGAGTGATACTGTGCTCGACTGCGAGATCACGCCCAACCGCCCCGACTGCCTGTCCATGATCGGCATGGCCCGCGAGACCGGCGCCATCTTCGATCGCGATTTCCACGTTGAGCTGCCCGCCATCAAGGCCGAGACCGGCCGCGCGACCGACGACGAGCTTTCCGTCGAGATTGCCGACGAGGGCCTGTGCGACCGCTATGTCGCCCGCATCGTGCGCAACGTGAAGGTCGGCCCGTCGCCCGACTGGATGGTCAAGCGCCTCAACGCCCTGGGCGTGCGTCCGCACAACAACATCGTCGACATCACCAACTACGTGATGATGCTCACCGGTCAGCCGCTGCATGCCTTTGACCTGTCTACCTTTGCCGAGCGCGACGGCCACCGCCGCGTGGTGGTTCGCGCCGCCCAGCAGGACGAGAAGTTTACGACGCTCGATGGCGAGGAGCGCGTGCTCGACGCCGGCATGGGCCTCATCACCGACGGCGAGCGCCCCGTGGCGCTGGCCGGCGTTATGGGCGGCATGGATTCCGAGATCGAGGACGACACCGTTGACGTGATGGTCGAGAGCGCTTGCTTCAACGCCGGCCGCACCTCGCACACCAGCCGTGACCTGTCGCTGATCTCCGACGCCTCCATTCGCTTTGAGCGCCAGGTTGACGAGACCGGCTGCGTGGATGTCGCCAACGTTACCTGCGCGCTCATCGAGGAGATCGCCGGCGGCGAGGTTGCTCCCGGCTATGTCGATGTTTTCCCCGCGCCCAAGACCATCGACAGCATTAAGCTGCGCCTGGCCCGCGTGCATGCCATCTGCGGTGCCGACATCGAGCCCGACTTTATCGAGCGTTCGCTTACCCGTCTGGGCTGCACCGTCGAGCGCGACGGCGAGGACTTTATGGTTACCCCGCCGAGCTTCCGTCCCGACCTGCCGCGCGAGATTGACCTGATCGAGGAGGTCCTGCGCCTATGGGGCATGGGCCGTGTGACGGCGACCATCCCGGCTGCCAAGAACCACATCGGCGGCCTGACCCGCGAGCAGAAGCTCACCCGCAAGGTCGGCGAGATCCTGCGCGCCTGCGGCCTCAACGAGACCACGACCTTTGGCTTTGCCGCCCCGGGCGACCTGGAGAAGATCGGCATGTCCACCGAAGGCCGCGGTTGCCCCGTGGTGCTCATGAACCCGCTGGTAGCCGAGCAGACCGAGATGCGCCGCTCGCTGTTGCCAGGCCTGCTGCAGTCCGTTGCCTATAACGAGGCCCACGCCACGCCCAACGTGCACCTGTACGAGGTCGGCAGCCTGTTCCACGGTCGCGAGAACGCCAGCCTGCCCAAGGAGACCAAGTCCGTGGCGGGTGTGCTCTCGGGCCAGTGGAGCGAGCAGTCCTGGAACATGAAGTACCGCAAGCTACGCTTCTTCTTTGGCAAGGGCATTGTCGAGGAGCTGCTCGCCCAGCTGCGCATCGAGAAGGTTCGCTTCCGTCCCGTCGAGGGCGAGGGCTACGCTTTCTTGCAGCCGGGCCGTGCCGCCGAGGTTCTGTCCGGCGGCACCGTGCTGGGCTGGGTCGGCGAGATCCACCCCGAGGCGCGCGAGGCGATGGGCATCGACGAGGTCGTCGTCGCCTTTGAGCTCGATCTGGACAAGCTGATCAAGGGCGCTCGCAAACAGGAGAACTACCGTGAGTTCTCGCAGTACCCTGCCGTTGAGCACGACCTTGCTATCGTGGTCGACAACGCTGTGACCTGCGAGGATCTTGAGCGCCGTATTACCAGCGCCGGTGGCAAGCTGCTCGAGGGCGTGCGTCTGTTCGACGTCTACCGCGATCCCATCCGCATCGGAGCGGGCAAGAAGTCCATGGCCTTTGCGCTTACGTATCGCTCGGACGATCACACGCTTACCAGCGAAGAGGTCGAGAAGGCGCACCAGAAGATCGTCACCAAGTTGTGCAAGGGCGTAAACGGCGAAGTCCGCTCGTAATCTTTGCTGTTCGGAACCCGCCCCCTGCGGGGTTTTCACGGCAACGTCCTCGCCACTTCGCGGCTGCGGGATGTTGCCTTAGAAAACCCCTCTCGGGGGCGGGTTCCTGCGTTAACCTTGTTGCGAGCGGATCGCACCTTCTTCCGGGTGACCGGAAAGTTGGGAGTGCATGGGCCCTTTATTGGGCGGTGCGTGGACCTGGGCTAATAACGTACGTATTGCAAGGGCGTGCTGCGTTGTGGGCGGTGCGCCTTTTTGTTAGTATGCAGAGTCGGTGTTACGGATTGTTGGAAACGTAACACACAACGTTCTGATTGAGAGGGCTCATGCATATTCCCGATAATTATCTGTCCCCGCAGACCGATGCCGTTATGGCGGTGGCGATGGTGCCCGTATGGGTTCACTGCATCAAAAAGGTGCGCGCCACGCTCGATCGCGAGCATATGGCGTTCCTGGGCATCTGCGCCGCATTCTCCTTCTTGCTCATGATGTTTAACGTTCCGCTGCCCGGCGGCACCACAGGCCACGCCGTCGGCGGCGCACTCATCGCGCTGCTGCTGGGCCCCGAGGCCGCGGCTATCGCTGTCTCGGTCGCGCTGGCGCTGCAGGCGCTGCTGTTTGGCGACGGCGGCGTTCTGTCGTTTGGCGCCAACTGCTTTAACATGGCCTTTGTGCTGCCGTTTGTCGCTGCTATCGTGTTCCGTGCGCTCAACAGCCGTCTGCACGACAAGAGCTGGGGCACCTCGGTTTCTGCCATCGTGAGCGGCTGGGTCGGCCTGTGCCTGGCGGCCCTGTGCGCGGCAATCGAGTTTGGTATTCAGCCGATGCTCTTCACCAACGCTTCGGGCGCGCCGCTGTACTGCCCCTTCCCGCTGTCGGTTTCCATTCCCGCTATGCTGATTCCGCACATGCTGGTTGCCGGTGTGGTTGAGGGCGTGGCGACGGCCGCCATCTACGGTTTCATTAAGAAGACGGCGCCGAGCATTATCGTCGGGCCCGAGGCCGTCGATGGCCAGCTTGCTGCCGAGGGCGCTGCTGCCAAGAAGACTTCCCTGATTCCCACGCTCATCCTGGTCGCCGTGCTTGTTGTGGCCACGCCGCTGGGTCTGCTGGCCACGGGTGACGCCTGGGGCGAGTGGGACGCCGAGGGCGCCGCGACCGCCGTTCAGGAGGCTGGCGACGACAGCCTGCAGGCTTCGGTCGGTCTCGATACCCCGACCTTTGCCGACGCTCTGCCCACGGGCGATTATCTGCAGGCCTATTCCGAGGAGCAGGGCCTTGGCTTTGCCGGCCAGGCCGCGATGTATATTCTTTCGGGCGTGATTGGCGTGGCGGTGCTCACCATCGCATTCCGCCTGGTCTCGCTGACGGTCAAGGAAAGCGGTGCTCATGGCAATAGCCGAGCTGCCTAGTTGGCTTGCGGTCGAGGAGCGTTACGAGCCTACGGGGGCTCGTCATCGCGGGATGCAAAAGAACGTCCTGCACCTGGCGAGCCTGCTTGAGCGGGTTCGCCTGGGTGGAGGCGCGCACGAGGGCGGGTCGATGGTCGACCGCGCCCTTTCTTTCGTTTCGGCTCCGGTGCGCCTGGTGGGGATGTTCGTCTGCGTTCTGTGCGTGTGCCTGACGCAAAGCCCACTGTACCTGATGCTGATGGCGGCGATTTCGTTGGTACTGGTCGCGGTGCGCCCCGCGCGCGGACTGCGTGCGACCTTTGTGCCGGCACTTGCAGCCGCGGGGCTTGCCGTGGTTCTGGCACTGCCCGCCCTGCTGCTGGGCGCGTCTGCCACGGGCGCCATGCTCAAGATCGCGCTCAAGACGTTCATAAACGTGTCGCTGGTGCTGGGCGTTTCATGGACGCTCACCTGGAGCCGCATGTCGGCGGCGCTCAAGATGCTGCATCTACCCGACGAAGTTATCTTTACGTTTGATATGGCGCTCAAACACATCGAGGTGCTGGGACGCACGGCGCACGATCTGTGCGAATCGGTCATGCTGCGCAGCGTGGGTCGTGCGCCTGCGGGTTTTTCGCGCACCGACTCGCTGGCGGGTATCATGGGCATGACGTTTATCAAGGCGATGGAATGCAGCCGCGCGATGGACGAGGCTATGCTGTGCCGCGGCTTTGCCGGCGTGTATCCGGCGCCCGCGAGCGCCGGGTTTGGCTGGCGCGATGCCGTTTACGCGGCCGTTGTGGCGTTGCTCGTCGTGTTGTGCGCGGTGTTGTAGCGCGGACGGTCGAACTGTCGATGTGAGTAGGGAAGGGCGGCGTTTTGGCAAACGATACGAATAACGCGATGGGTGCGAGCGGTGCTGCCGGCGCCGAGGTCACGCCGCTCATCGAGTTTCGCGACGTGATGTTCTCCTATGCGGGCCATACGGTGGTCGACGGCGTTTCATTGCGGGTGAACCGTGGGGAGCTCGTTGCTCTGCTTGGTCCTAACGGCTGCGGCAAGACGACGATCATGCGTCTTATCAACGGCCTTGAGCTTGCGGACGCGGGTGCGTATCTGTTCGACGGGCACGTGATCGATGCGGCATATCTCAAGGATTCCGCGACGGCCCAGCGGTTCCATCAGCGCGTGGGCTTTGTGTTCCAGAATGCCGACGCGCAGCTCTTTTGCGCTACGGTGGGCGAGGAAGTTGCTTTTGGTCCCGCGCAGATGGGGTTGCCAGCAGACGAGCTCGAGCGCCGCGTGCGCGATGCCATGGGACTGTTCCAAGTTGCCGACCTTGCCGACGCCTCGCCTTATCAGCTTTCGGGTGGGCAAAAGAAGCGTGTGGCGCTGGCGGCCGTCGTGTCGATGAACCCGGATATCTTGGTCCTCGATGAACCTACCAATGGACTCGACGAGGATTCATGCGACATCGTGGTCAACTTTCTACTGGCCTATGTTGCTGCCGGCAAGACGGTCTTGATGAGCACGCATCATCAAGATTTGGTGCGGCGCCTGGGTGCCCGTGCAATCTATATCGATCGATATCACCATGTGGTCGAGGCGCCTTCGCCGTCGTATGGAACCGAAAGCGGTGCTACGGACTAGTTGCTGCGTAGAGCGTGCGTAGCCGCCCGCGCGGCTTTGCCGTGATGGTATAGTTATCCAGGTTTTATGGGGGTGGCTATGCCAAGCTGGAACATTCATATCGCTCAGACGGAGCGTTTGCTGGAGCGCACCGGTGCGCTTGCCAATAGCGTGCGCGACCGCAATGCCTTTTTGTTTGGCTGCGTGGTTCCGGATATCTTCGTGGGCTATATGGTCCCTGGCATCGCCGATCCCATCCCGTACCGCATTACGCACTTTGCCAAGCCTGAGCCCATCCCTAAGCCTCGTGAGCATGAGTTCTGGGATACCCATGTGGCACCGTTGCTTAAAAGCTCGCCCACCGGTGCGCCGGCCGCGGCGACCTCGATTATCGAGGAACGCGAGCGACTGAACCGCGTACACTATCCCCAGCGCTACAAGGATGCCGAGCCGGTTGCCGGTCCCGGCGCCTGTGAGTTCTCGCTTGCGTCCGAAGATGTGGCGCAGTCGCTGCTCGATTTAACGCTGGGCGTCTGGTCGCATCTGGTGGCCGACACGGTATGGAACACGCGTGTGAACCAGTATCTGGAAGCACACGGCGGCAAGCCGTGCGAGGAGTTCCGCATTAAAAAGCAAGGCGACTTTGACTGGTTTGGCAAGACGCTGGGCATCGTTTCCATTCCGCGTGCGACCGATCGCCTCTATACCGCTGCGACGCGTTTTGGGCAGTATCCCATCCATAAAGAATATGTGCTCAAGACTATCGGCGTCATGCACGAGATTGTACGCGAAAACCCCGGCGAGCCCGATCATCCGCCGTATCGTCTGCTAACCGAGGAGTTTTTCGATGCAACGTTTACCGAGGTCATCGAGCTGACCGAGGTGGGCTTTGCGACTCGCGTTGCCGCTTCTGACGTCCCCGCAGTCCCTCTGATCACTAGCTGCTAGCTGGCCGGCTTGACGGCGAACAGCTCATCCCAATCGACCAATAGCTCCCGCCGCAGGGCATCTTCGGTGGTACGCTCCTGATCGGTCTTTGGGATGTAGGGGAGCCCTGCCTTTTTATGGATGAGTTCGGCGATGCTGTTAAAGCTCTTCGTGTCTTTGATTTGCTCATAGGTTATCTGGATAACGTCATAGCCCATGCTTGTGAGGGCGGTGGTGCGCTCGGCATCGGAGAGACTTGCGGCTTCGCCATCGTGGGCGGAGCGGCCTTGGCATTCCAAGATGACGCCCATGCTGTCGGTGTTGCTCTCGATGAGGATATCGGCGTAGCAGCAGGTTTTGTCATACAGTGAGCGCGCGGCGTCGCTAAGTGGGATGCGCACGTTGTTTGCGATGTTGATGCCCATGCCGCCCTCGTTGCGGGGGAGCGAGACAAGCATAGAGGTCTGTACTTCGAAGGGCGAGGCGGTCTGCCCCGTCATGTGCTCGGCCGCCCAGCGCAGTTGTTTAACGCCGCGCAGGCCTGCAGCCTGCTTGGCGAACGCGGCGATATCCGCCGCGCTGAGGAGCGGCGGGCGCTTCCACAAATTGGTGTCATTGCCCTTGGTGTCGACAACACGCTCCCAACCGCAGTTGGATGGAATGAGCTTAAGCGAAATGGCTTCATCGAGTTGTTGTTGCGTTCGCTCGCAGGGCTTAAACACTGCAAAGGAGCCGCACATCTCGTGGCAAGCCATGAGTAACTGGTTGCGTGAGACCTGCGTAGCAAGGCTGAGCAGCGTAAACTCGGGCGACGTGACATCAAATCCATGTTCAGTTTGCCTAAACGACCCGGGAGGCGGCTCTTGGGTCAGGAGGTGCGATTTAAACAGGCTTCGCGACCCGGATTGTGCTCGAGTGAATACAAACCTGTGAAGCGGTGCGTGAAGTAGGTCTTTTACAACTGCATGACTTCCGAGGCCGCAACATCTGCGATCCATATTGCCAAGGCTAATGGCGGGGTAAAGCCCTAATACCTGCGGCGGGATACAGTGATAGTAAAAAGCGGATTGACTGCATAGCGTCAGGTCCATGATATCCTCCTGGTCGAAATGTGCTTTTGGACCGTGCGATGCCAGCGTCAATTCGGAAGTATGCGGCAAAATCTGAACCCTGTGAGCAGACCTGGCTTTTGAGGCCAGTTTATCAGGCATTTTGTTGCGAAAAAACGGGGTGTGCTCGGAGGTCTCAGAATTTGCCGCATACTTCCGAAAACGCGGTCGATCTGGCTCTTGCTAAAACGATTTAGCAGCGTCGGGTAAGGTGTGGTTTCGCCATCGGGCGAACACTTTTAGCGCTTGGGACTTTATTTTTGGGCCTCGAAAGGTGGATTTCGCGCTTTTGGTAAAGAAATGGGTGCGTGTTTTGCCGTGTGCCGGCATTGACACAGAAAAAGGGCCCG
>UQPI01000014.1 GCA_900542945.1 uncultured Collinsella sp. | reverse complement strand
GAGCGGCAATCTGCCTTTCAACTTCGGCGGCATGACCAGAAGGTCAATGCCGCCTTGTTTCAAGGCACCTTGCTCGCTCTGGTGGGTTTTCGCTGACTTCGCCAAAACATCGGCGTTGCCTGACTAGTCGTTTTGGCACTTGGGGACGTTCCTTAAGTGCCGGCACTTGGGGACGTTCTTGTTTGACTAGTCATTTAAGAACGTCCCCAACGACTAACTTCCTCCTTCCCGTAACCTTTCCGCAACAATTCGTCCTCTGCGGTGCCAGCGCCCGTTCACAACGTCCCCTGCGCTACACTTAGTCGCACTGTGGCGCTGCTGCGCTGTGCCCGAAACAAGGGAGACCCTCATGAAGAACACTCAGCTGCTGCTGATTAACGATATGTGCGGTTACGGCAAGGTCGCGCTTTCCGCCATGCTGCCGGTGCTGTCGCACATGGGCTACCGTATCCATAACCTGCCGACGGCGCTCGTTTCCGACACGCTCAACTACCCCAAGTTCTACATCCACGACACCACGGAGTACGTGCGTCAGAGTCTTGCCATCTGGGAGGAGCTCGGCTTTGAGTTCGACGCCATCTCGACCGGCTTTATCGTGACCGAGGAGGAGACGCGCATCATCTCGGACTTTTGCCACCGCCGCGCGCAAAAGGGCACCAAGGTGTTCGTCGATCCCATCATGGGCGACAACGGTAAGCTCTATGCCGGTGTGCCCGAGTCCACGATTGGCCTTATGCGGCACCTGCTGGAGTGCGCAGACTACGCGGTGCCCAACTACACCGAGGCCTGTCTGCTCACCGATGCGCCTATTGCAGAGCAGATCACGCCCGATGAGGCCCGCGCCCTTGTGGACGCCGTGCGCGAGCTGGGTGCCAAGTCGGTAGTCATTACGAGTGCCGTGGTCAATGGCACGAACGCGGTTATCGGTTACGACCATGTGGCGGGGGAGTACTTCACGATTCCATTTGAGCTCATTCCGGTCTATTTCCCGGGCACGGGCGACACGTTTTCGGCGGTGCTCGTCGGCCGCGTTATGGCAGGTTGGAGTCTGCAGCGCGCGACGTCCGATGCCATGCGTGTGGTGGCTGAGCTTATCGAGCGCAATGCCGACCAAGAGGACAAGTCGGCCGGCCTGCCCATCGAGGCATGCCTGGATGTGATTGACCATGAGTAATGCTGACGAGGGCGGCGTCAAGCCTGCGGGCGAGAACAGACCGCTCGGCGCACCGCGTGGCAAGCGTCCGCGTATCCGCGTGAGCTGCGTGGACCAGCTGGGTGCGTGCCGCTGCCACCATGGTCACAAACCGGGCGACGTTTTTGACTTCGACCAAGACCGCGGCAAGATGTGCTCCATGGCCTGTCACGTGGGCTTTCCCTATATCGATATCCTGCGCTACGGCGGAACCGTGCCTGGCAACGAGCCTGGTACGGCAAAGTTCTGCTGCCCCGAGGTCGATACGCTGAACGTCTGGCTTGCCGAGATCGTCGACGAGTAGCCGAGTGTGACAAAGGGACAGTCCCTGTGTCACACTCGGCGGTGGATGCGCCTCTTCATGCTCTAAATCTCAAATCTCTGCATTTCATCCGATTTTGTGCTCTAAAAACTCTGCATTTCATCGATAATCAAGCATATAAATCTTTGCATTTTATTTGATGGCACTGAGGGGAGAGCCTATGCTGCGTAGGAAAATAGCGGCCGAGCTGGAGCGTTGGCTGAAGTCTGCCGAGCAAAAGGCCTTATTCATCACGGGTTCTCGCCAGATCGGCAAAAGCTATTCGATTCGTGCATTTGGCAAAGCCAGCCACGCAAACTATATCGAGCTTAACCTCATGGAAAATCGCCAGGCAAAAGACGCTCTTCTCGAGGCGCGGGATGCCGATGATTTCATCAGCAGGGTGACGCTTCTCTCGGGAAAGTCGATTGCACCGGGCAAAACGCTCGTATTTATCGATGAGGTCCAAGAGGCCCCCGACATCATGACAATGGCAAAGTTCCTTGTTGAGGATGGGCGGTGCCGCTGGGCGTTTTCGGGGTCAATGCTCGGGACTCAGCTCAAGGGCGTCAGGTCCTATCCCGTGGGGTATGTTCACGAGCTTAGGATGTTCCCGCTCGATTTTGAGGAGTTTTGCTGGGCAATCGAGGTGAGCGAGGGGGCTCGCCAAACGATACGCGACGCGTGTATCAACGAGAAGCCCATTCCTGATTACATTCATGATGCGATGATGGCAAACTTCAGGACCTATACCGTTGTCGGCGGAATGCCAGAGGTCGTGCAGCGCTTCCTTGACATGCGGGGCGACCTTGCCTCTGTTCGTCAGCTACAGTCAGAGCTCAACGAACAGTACCGGCGGGATATCTCCAAGTATGCAAGTGGGCGAGCCCTTCAGGTGCAGAGCATTTACGATCAGCTCCCTATCATGCTCGAGGGCGAAAACAAACGCTTCGTGCTCAATTCCATTGACCCCAAGGCGCATTACGACAAGTACCAGCGAGATTTTGTCTGGCTTGTCGATGCCGGCGTTGCTCTCAAGGCCGATATCGTAACCGAGCCAAAATCGCCCCTGCTCAAGACGGCGCGGCCATCGCAGTTCAAGCTATATCAATCGGATACGGGCATGTTGATGGCGCGCTACCCCGTTGGAGTCGCCCAAGCGGCGTATCTTGATAACAAGGAGCCCAATCTGGGCGGCATTTACGAAAACGTGGTGGCCCAGCAGCTGGCTGCCCAAAATCGCCAGCTTTACTACTATCAGACAAAAAAGCGCGGCGAAGTGGGCTTTGTGGTCGACGGGCCGGCTGGGACGGCTGTTCCGATCGAGGTTAAATCGGGCTCCTATTACCACGCGCACGCTGCGCTCGGTCATGTGCTTGATACGGCCGAATATGGCGTAAGGCTCGGAATTGTTTTCTCGAGAGGCAACGTTGAGCGCAACGGAGCTGTTCTTTATTTGCCGCTATATGCGACCTGGGCCCTTTCGGATGTTTTGGGTGACGCCCGTGCCGAGGGGATAAAGCTGGAGGTCAAGCCGGTCTAGGGCCAGTCCTCGATGCGACAAAGGGGCAGTGCCTTTGTCGCATCCGCTATCCCGAGATAATGAGTGTGGATTTTCTCCCGTTTAGAGCGCGCTTGAACGTTCAAAGTGGGAGAAAATCAACACTCGATTTATGCCGATGGCGCGGTTCGCGCGCTCGCTTGCCTACATTTGCTCGAGCATGGCGGTGCAACCGGCGAGCACATCGCGGTAGGTGGCATCGAAGTTGCCGGTGTACCAGGGATCGGCCACGTCGCCGGGGCGCTCGGTCCAATCAAGCAAGCGCGTCATCTTGCCGTCGGGGTCGTCGCCAAAGATGCGATGCAGGCCGCGCGCGTTCTCAGCATCCATGTAGACGATGTGATCCCAGTCGCCATACTCCGCGCGACGCACCTGGCGCGCGCGGTGGGCAATGACGGGAATCCCGACTTCGCGCAGCTTGGCGACCGTGCCATGATGCGGCGGGTTGCCGATCTCCTCGGTCGAGGTGGCGGCGGAGTCGATGACAAACCCGCCCTCGCGCCCGGCGCGGCGCACCAGCTCGGTAAACACCGACTCGGCCATCGTCGAGCGGCAGATGTTCCCATGGCAGATAAACAGAATACGCTGCATGGATTGGTGGTTTTGCATGACGGTTCCTATTCCGAGCGAAGCCGTTTTTTCAATAGCTTAGCGAATAGTATCATCGGGTTTCAACTTACCCAGCGAACGCGATAGGTTCATGCTGGGAACCTCGACCGCGCGCCAAAACGCGATCGCAACAACCGTGCTTACGAGCAATGAGGCTGCGGCAATCGCATGCGGCGTGGCAATTCCGAGTTTGGGTAAAAAGGCAGCGAGGCCTCCTATGACGATGGCATGAGTGAGATACAAGCTATACGATATCTTTCCCAAAAAAGTCATCGGGCTCGTGCTAAGCGCCCGGCGTGTAAAACCATCGATAATCGAAACCACTACGACCGTCATGCATGCGGCGTTCATGGTGGTAGATAGCAGTGCTTCGGCAATGCCACTGGGATGCCATACGAGCGACAGCTCGATAACGCCAACGGGAACAATGAGCAGTGCCAGCTCGACAGGGGCAGCCAACTTAATTGCTTTGATTTTATCGAATTGCTTGGCGATTATGACGCCAAGCCAGAACATGAGGCCTAGGCGCAGCGGAAAATAGCCCGACCAATACGAGACAAACACCGCCGCGAATATCGTTATGACCGCAAAACCAGGGCGTCGAATACGCGATATGCACCAAATTGCCAATGGAAGCGTGAGACTGAACCAAAGCTCCCAGCTCATAGACCATATAGGGGAGTCGACTCGTGCGAGGGGCGCACCATAAAGGGTGTTGACGCCATTGGACACATTGAACAGCACATCGAATTGCATAAGAATGTCGTGAATTATTGTGGGCAGGTCGGCGTCATAGGCAACGGCAAGTGCGGAACGCGACGTGGATCCCATGTGCCACGCCACATAACCCGCTGGGATAGCCAGCGCGATCGCCGCGAACATCGGAGCGCAAAGGCGAATGATTCTTCTTGGATAGTAGCCGGGCCAGTTGTACCTACCGCCGTCCTTTTGCTTAAACGGAACAAGGGACAGTACTATGCCAGACAAGATGAAAAAAATCAGAACCGATGCGCTACCGGGGAAGAGGCTTGCCCCCTCCCCCCGAATGGTTTGACCATAATATCGATGTGGTACAGGAATACCGTCAGCGCCCCGAGCCCTCGAAGACCGTCAAGCGACAAAACGCGTTCCTCGTGTTTTGGCATTGCTGCCCCTTTCCTTATGCTCGTCAATATAAGCGTCCAGTATACTCCCAGGGTATTCCACACGAGGTAACGACTGTCCGTGCTCCGTAAGCGAAAATTCCGACTTTTCCAGACATTAATCTAAGGATGCGATTTGGTCGAGCATGCCGAACTCGACGCGCTCCTTTCCATCGGAATTGCTGCACGCGCGATTAGACACGCATTAACGCTGAGTGGAGATGGCGTCTCTGTTGCTCTGAGCGATGAATAATCATTTAGCGAAACAGCTCATCGTGGGGACCGGTTCTCTGGAAGACCGCAAGACCGTTGCCCGTTCTCCAGATGACAAGCCAGTCGCCGGCATTGGCAACGTGGCACTCGTTGCTGCCGGACCAGTTTCCTTTGAGCATGTGCATATTGTGCCGTTGCCTCAAAATGCTCCTGGATTCATCGGTGTTTTCCGCAACGAGGTCGATAACCTCCTTGAGCAGGTCAAGGTTGTAGTGCTTCTTGGACAGCCTCTTCGAATCCTTCTGGAACTGCGGGGTGAACTGAATCTCCAACATCGCTAGAGTCCCATTGCGGAGAACATCTCGTCAGCGTTCTTGTAGCCATGCCCGCCTTTTGCGATGATCTCGTCGGCTTCGCGGATGCTTCGCAGACTCTCCTCGTTGGGCTCCGGATAGGCTAGGTTCAAGGGTATGCGGCGCTCGCGCACGATCTGGCGGTAGAAAGCTCGGGTGACGGAAGACAAGTCGAAGCCAAAGTCCTCGACGATGCGGGAGGCGTCGAGCTTGGTCTGCTCGTCAACGCGTACGGTAACAGAACTCATGGCCATCTCCTTTCGTAAGACAATTACATAATAACGTCTTACGACATATATTTCAAAGAAAACAGGATCGAGGAGAGGGCATGGACGAGAAACTAGCGTCCGATCGTTTTACTCGACAATTTCGTGTACTTCGAATACATGAAACATGGCCGGACAATGTGGCAAAAGGACAGCCCCTTTGTCACATCAGGAAGCGCTGCTATCCCCTCGCCTGTTTGCGCTCTCGGCGGGCGAATCATTTTGCGAAAGGACCTAGACGGCAGCGATTTGTACCCAGCGTTATTTCCTGGCCAGTTTGAAGTAACGTTCAAATATCAATTCGAAAACGTAATAGAACATCAATCGACTGTCGAGGTCCATGCCACCCAAGCGGATTTCTTTTTGCACCGTGTAGATAGGGTAGTCGGCTAGTTTCGAGAGAGAATTCCGAGAAAAGCCGGTGAGCGTGACAACCTTGCATCCGCGTGTTTTGGCTATCGATGTGGCGTCAATAGACACCTGCGTCTCGCCGCTTACGGAAACGCTGAAGACCAGGTCGTTTTTGCCGAGGAGTTCTGCGTAATGCCTCATGACATGGCGTTCACTGAGCGTATCGGTGTTCTTGCCCATGATCTTGAGCTTTTCCGCCATTTCGAGGCACGGGTATTTCGAAAAGCCCGAGCAGAAGAACACGATATGCGAGGCGTCCTGGATAAGGCTCACGACCGAATCGATGACCTGGTCGTTAAGCAGATCTTTGGTCTGTACGAGCTGGGTGTCGAGCGGAAGCGTCTCGATAGTGAATCGATTGCGGTCGAGCGAGGCGGAATACGATTGTTTGAGCTCCGTAAACCCCGAGAAGCCAAGCTTATGGGCAAGCCTGACGATTGTATTGGGAGCGACAAAGAACCGTTCAGCAACGCTCTTAAGCGTGACATCGTCAATATCATCGCGCAGTTCGATGATGTAGCGCATGATTTCGCTTTCGAGATCGTTGAGCTTGCTCTCGCCAGCTCGCACATGATCATAAAAAGATTCTTGATCTTTCATAAGATGTTTCAGCCCCTCGTACCTCGCCGTATATATGGTACCGCTTTGTGTTGCCAGGTGAGAAATCGGTAATCGGTCAAGATTGCCTATTGCCCATGAACTGGGCAAACGTGCGTGTTTGCCTACACATATCTGTGTTGTGAGCGAAATCATGTGTCCCCGTTTCGCATTGGCCCACACGGGGACTCGCAAATGATCTCATGTCGCAAAATGACAATCGAAACGAAGCAAGCCGAGGACAACCGCGGAGCCCAAGGCCTTCGAGAACACCGATCAGCCAACCCTGGAGGGACGGAACATGAAGGATAAGCTCAATATTGTGATCGTTGGCGGCGGCTCCACGTGGTGCCCTGGCATTCTTAAAGCCCTGACCAAGCACATGGACATTCTGCCGCTGAACCGCGTGATGCTCTATGACATCGATGCCGAGCGCCAGCGCCCGATCGGCGAGTTTGGCAAGATCCTCTTCGCCGAGGAGGAGCCCGGTGTGGAGTTTGGTTACACCACCGATAAGGAGGAGGCTTACACCGACGTTGACTTCGTGCTCTGCCAGATTCGTACCGGCGGCTACGAGATGCGCAGCAAGGACGAGAAGATTCCGCTGCATATGGGAATCATCGGCCAGGAAACGGTGGGCCCTGGCGGCATGGCTTACGGTATGCGCTCCATGCATGACATGGTTGAGATCGTCAACGACGTTCGCGCTCATAGCCCGGAGGCGTGGATTATCAACTACACCAACCCGGCTGCTATTGTGGCATATGGTCTCGAGCGCGTCCTGCCCGATGAGCATCGCGTCCTCAACATCTGCGACCAGCCCGTCAACCTCATGCGCTCTTACGGTCGCCTGCTCGGTCGCGATATGAGCAAGACGCAGCCCGTGTACTTTGGCCTCAATCACTTCGGTTGGTTCAAGCACATCTACGATGAAGAGGGCCATGACCTCGTCCCGCAGATTAAGGAGTACACGGAGAAGAACGGTTTCCTTCCTGCCGATGCCGAGCAGCGTGACCAGTCCTGGCTTGATACCTACGCCATGGTCAAGGACATGCTCGAGGACTTCCCCGACTATCTGCCCAACACTTATCTGCAGTACTATCTGTATCCCGAGTACAAGGTTGCTCACCTCGACCCCGATTACACTCGCTCCGACGAGGTCATCAACGGCCGTGAGAAGCGCGTATTCGCCGAGTGCAAGCGCGTTGCCGAAGTCGGTACCGCAAAGAACTCCTCGGTTGTGCAAAACGACGCTCATGGCGATATGATCGTGGAAATCACCTCGGCCATTTATCGCAACACCAACAAGACCTTCATTGTCATCGTGCCCAACAACGGCATTATCGAGGGCATGCCCGATGACGCCATGGTCGAGGTCGCGGCAAGCGTGGGCGCCAATGGCCCGCAGCCCTATGCTGTTGGCAAGATCGGTACCTTCTATCGCGGCCTTATGGAGAACCAGTACGCCTATGAGCGCCTGACCGTTGAGGCTTGGATGGAGGGTTCCTACGAGAAGGCTCTGCAGGCACTCACGCTTAATCGTCTGGTCGGCGACGCAAAGAAGGCTCGCAAAGTGCTCGACAAGCTCATCGAGGCCAATAAGGATTACTGGCCGGAGCTTAAGTAGCTAGTTCCATAGCGCTTGATAACTGTTATGGGGCGTGCGGGCTGTAGAGCTGCACGCCCCGTTTCTTTAAGAGGGGTATCCCATGAACAAAGATGAGCTGCTGGCAAAGTTCCAGCGCCTGGGCAAAGTTCTCATGACGCCTGTCTTGATCCTGCCAATCGCCGGCATCCTTCAGGGCTTTGGCAATGCCTTTACCAGCCCCACCCTTACGGCAGCTGTTCCCTGGCTTGCTGCTCCGGGCTTTGCGATCTTCTTTTCGATTCTCAAGGCCGCTGCCGGCATCGTTATGAGCAACATCCCGGTTATCTTCTCGATTTGTCTCGCCTATGGCTTCGCCAAGTCCGAGAAGGCTACCGCGGCGCTTTGTGGCTTTTTGGGCTACATGTGCATGAATTCCGTGATGGGCACGTTCCTTACGGCGACTGGCGTTATCGATCCCGCGAATCTTACGACGGGCCAGAGCACGATCCTCGGCATCACCACGCTCGACACTGGCGTTATCGGCGGTCTTCTGGTGGGCGCAATCGTCGCATGGTTGCATAACCGTTACTACAAGATTGAGCTGCCTGCCGTGTTCTCCATCTTCAACGGTACGCGCTTTATCCCGGCGGTGACGCTGCTCTCATGCAGCATCCTCGCATTGGTCATGTCCTTTGTTTTCCCGTTTATTCAGAACGCTCTCGGTGCGCTGTCCGAGTTCATCAAGACTACGGGTGCCTTTGGTGCATTTGTCTACGGCGCCGGCGAGCGCATGCTCCTGCCTTTTGGCCTGCATCACTTTGTCTATTTGCCGTTCTTCTTCACGTCGCTCGGTGGCGTCGAGACCATCGACGGCCAGACTGTTCAGGGCGCTATCAATATCTACAACGCGATCCTGGGCTCTTCCAGCACGCCGTTTAACATCGAGGTCAGCCGTTTTGTCATGAACGGCAAGGTTATCTTCGCCATGTTCGGCCTGCCTGGCGCTGCACTCGCCTTCTACAAGACGGCGCTTCCCAAGAACAAGAAGAAGACCGCAGCGCTCATGATTGCCATCGTGGTGCCTTGCATCCTCTCCGGCATTACCGAGCCGCTCGAGTACTCCTTCCTGTTTATCGCGCCCATCCTCTACGTGTTCCACGCTCTCATGGCTGGTCTTGCCTATGCGCTGACCTATATCCTGCAATTCAACGTGGCTGGCTCCGCGTCCTTCGGCGGCCCGCTCTTGTCGTTGATCTTTAACGGCATTATGGGTGCAGCCAAGGGCTCCAACTGGCAGGTTATCCTGTTCCTCGGCCCCATCTACTTCGTGGTGTACTACTTCGTCTTCAAGTTCATCATTCTTAAGAAGGACCTTAAGACTCCCGGCCGCGAGGAAGAGTCCGACGATGAGGCCGCAAAGGCTCCCAAGACTGTGATCAGCGACCTCATTCCCGCCATCGTTGAGGCAGTGGGCGGCGACAACAATATTAAGTCTGTCGAGGCCTGCTTCACCCGTCTGCGCATCCAGCTCAATGACTGTGACAAGGTAGTTGATGACGCCGAGTTTACCGAAAAGCTCGAAGCGCGTGGCATCGTGCATGTTAACGGCGGCGTGCAGATTGTCTACGGCAACATGGCATCTAACTACGCAACTCAGATGCGCGAGCTGCTGGGTATGGAGTAAACGACTCAAACACACAATCAAGATTAATACAGGTCGGCGTCCGATCCTTCAATCGGGCGCCGACCTGTGCTGTTTTGGGGTGAATGGGCAAGCACATGACGTGCTCGCTGCTCTCTTTTGGCGCTGCCTATCGTGTATTCGGACGCCTTGTGACGGTGAGGTGCGTTCTTTTCGGTTCTAGCGTGTTTGCGGCTAGCGCTGCGCCCGAAGTCGATTTGCACAGCTGATATACAGAGCGTTAACCGCGCTTTGTAGGCTCATGCCCTCAACCAAGGCGGTCGAGTACTCGCTGAGTGACTCCGCGCTCACGGGTAGCAAGAGCTCGCGCGCCCCGTTGTTATCGAATGCCATGTTGCTCGATATCCAAATAACGCGGCAACCTCGCCGCTTGGCCTCAACGTAAAGATTGAAGATGTGGCTCGTCTTCCCTGAGAACGATACAAAGATGGTTAGGTCGTCGGGTTGGAGCAGACAGAGCGACGTCTCCTGTCCCTTGACGGAGCCGAATGAGAAGCACAGTCGGTTTACGCGGCTCAGCTTTTCGCAGAGTGAGCGGGCGGCGAGATTGGAGAATGAGCTTCCGTATACGTAGACATTTTGCGCATCGAGAAGCCAGTCAACGGCCTGCTCGAGTCGATCCTCGGTGAGCAGACGTTTTGTTTCAAGCAAAGAGGTCTCTACGATATCGAAATACCAGGGTATATCGATTTGCTTATGAGCCCTTGCCTCGGTTGTCTCACGCTGGAGCCAAGCGTTGAAGTCGTCAACTTGCTCTTTGAACGATCGAAAGCTCGAGCCGTTCACGCGCCTGCAGAAGCGTGAGATGGTCGCGGGCGATGTATTGCACGCGCGGGCAAGTTCTTCTATTGAGAGCTCTGGGATCTCGTCGTGATGGGAAAGGGCGTAGAGTGCGATGTGGGCGTCAAGGCTGCCGCCCTTCTCGACGTCTTCGATACAAGACCTGAGGTTCGAATAGACCTCGTACATCGACATTCAAATCACTCCAAACAATAATGCCCCGGAGCGGATATGCCGTCTCCGGAGCATCGTGGTGAAGCTATGGGACAGGATTTATTCCATGCCCAAGTATTCTCTCATTTCGACTTTGTAGACAGAAGCTTTATTGCCGTAAACGATCTGAACACCGCCGCCAACGTGAACGATGGCGCTGGCGCCGAGGTCTTTGGTGAAGACGCTATCGTCCTTGACCAGGGCGGTGTCTTTGAGGCTGAGCCTCAGGCGAGTGAAGCAGGCGTTGACACCCGAGATGTTATCGGCGCCGCCCACGGCTTCCACGATCTGCGGGATGAGCTCGCTTACCTGGACAGGTGCTTTGGAGTCGATGGCCGACGTGTCATCCGCTGCCTGCGTGTCATCATCCTCGCGGCCCGGGGTTTTGAGGTCAAATTTCTTGATAAAGGTGCGGAACAGCACGTAATAGATCCCGAAGTAAGCGATGCCGAGCGGAATAAGCCAGAACCAGTTGGAGCCTTTATCGGCGTTCATGATGCCGTTGAAGATCCACGAGAGGAGCGGTCCGCCGAAGGCGGAAGGTCCGGGCACATTGAACTGTACTAGGTAGGTGAGTACATACGCGATGCCGCACAGCAGGGCGTGGACCACGTAGAGTACGGGCGCTACAAAGAGGAAGGAGTACTCGAGCGGTTCGGTTATGCCCATGATGGCGGCCGGAATAACGGCGGCGATCATGAGGGAGCCGACCTTCTTCTTATTCTCGGGACGGGCACAGTGGTAGATGGCGAGCGCCGCCGCGGGCAGGCCGCACATGGCGAACAGCACCTTGCCGTTCATGACGTATTTTGAGATGTCGATGTCGTACATCATGCCGGGCGTGTTGAGCATGGCGTTGTAGATGTTGACAGCACCCTCGACGGTCTGGCCGTCAACCTGGATGCTACCGCCCAAAGAAGTGAAGAAAAACGGCAGATAGATGAAATGATGCAGGCCGAAGGGCAGAAGCATGCGCTCGGAGAAGCCATAGATGAACGCGCCAAACACCCCGGTGGAATCGATGAGTGTCGAGGCGGCCTTTAGGCCGGTTTGCACAAACGGAAACACGAAGGCGAGCGCAACGCCCACTAGGCTTGCGAAGACGACGGTGAGGGCGGGGACGCAGCGTGTGCCGTTGAAGATGCCGAGCACCGGCGGAAGCTGCACCTTATAGAATCGGTTGTGGATCCACGCGACTACCAAGCCGATGATGATGCCGCCGAATACGCCGGTGTCGAGTGTGGTTACGCCCAGGATGGCGTTCTGACCGGTCTGCAGGTTGGCGGGATCGATGGTGCCCAGCAGGATAAGCAGCTGACCCATGATCGTGTTCATGGTCATGTAGCCGATGAAGCCTGAGAGTGCGGCGGTCGCCTTCTCGGCCTTGGCGTAACCGTAGGCGATGCAGATCGCAAAGAGAACCGAGATGTTACCATTGATAACGTTACCGGCTGCTTTGATGAGCGTGCTAAAGATCACCATTGGCTCGGTGCCCAAAAACGGGCAGAGCGAGATGAGGTTAGCATTGGAAAGGGCGGAGCCCAGACCGACCAAAATGCCGGAAACGGGCAGGAGGAGGACCGGCGCCATGAGCACCTTGCCGAGTCTCTGGAACTCGCTGTAGAGCTTGCTTTCTTTCATGATGTTCCTTCGATGCGCGGGGAGTTAGGACAGGGTCGGCCAATAATCGCCGTTCGCTTCGATCAGGTCGTCGAGGATTTGGCGCGCGACGGTAGTCGAAGGGACGGTCTTGTTGATTGCGATGGCTTCGAGCGCCTTCTGGTAGGAATGCTCGTAATATGCGTCGACGGCGAGCTTCTCACTGGCATTCTGCTCTTCGATAAGCCCCTTGTAGAAGGTGGGGATAGCAGGTTGGCTGATGGGTTCGGGGCCCCAAGAGCGCAGGTAGGCGGGAACCTCGACCATGGCGTCGTCGGGCAGATTGGGGATGGCGCCGTTATTCTCGACGATTACGAGATAACGTTCGCACTTGTTGTAGGCGATAGAGGCGGCTGCGTCGACGATAAAGTCGCCAAAGACCGTGAAGCTCTGTACGGGGCTCTTGTAATTGGCGGGATCTGCCAGGTACTTGTCGTGCTCGGCAAACATCTCCTTCTCGCGTCCGTTGATGACGTTGTCGGCGCGCGTCCAGTTGGGGTCCATGTCATCTGCCATGTCTTTGGAGTACAGGTAGTACTGCAGGTAGCTGTTGGGCAGATACTCGGGATAGTCCTTCACAATCTTGACGTATTGACCCCAGGTGTGCATCCAGTCCTTGTCCTTGTGATGCTTGTCGCTCACGGCCATGCCGTGCTCGAGAATCATCTGACGGAGCTCCGGCAGACGATCGCGCCCCTGCTTGTCGTAAATTTTGGTAAACCAGCCAAAGTGATTGAGTCCAAAATACATGGGGTCGATATCGCGCCAGCTGGGAAGTCCGAGCATCTTAGAGTACGAGAGCAAGATAGCCGTGGGCATATCGCAGATGTTAAGGATATGGTCGTTGCCAAACTCGCGACGTGTGGCCTCGGCGACAACTGCGGCGGGGTTGGAATAGTTGAGGATCCAGGCGTCTGGACTATATTTCTTGGCGTAGCGTACGAGGTCGAAGACGCCGGGGATGGACCTGATGCCATAGGAGATCGAACCGCCGGCGCCGCAGGTTTCCTGTCCCACGCAACCGTACTTGAGAGGGATGCGCTCGTCCTGGCGACGCATCTGAAGGCCACCCTGGCGGATTTGCGCGAAGACGAAGTCGACATCGGTGAATGCCTTTTCGGGATCGGTCGTCACGACAACTTCGATGTCAGGAGCTTCCTGCTCGATGAACTGCTTCATGATGTCGTAGACGAGATGCATGCGCTTCTCGTCGATGTCGTACAGGGCGAGTTTGCGCAGCGGTAATTCGTTTTTCTTCTGCAACAGGCTCTGGATGATGCCGGGAGTGTGGGTGCTGCCGGCTCCGGCGATTACAACTGCTTTCTTGTCCATGTGGTAAACCCCTTTCGTGTGGATTGACCACTTCAGACTACGAAAGCTCTACCTGCGATTCCATCAATTTTCAGATTGCGAAAAACGATAGCGATAATCTTAACAGGATGCGTTTTGCGTGGTTAAATAGCGCCGGGAAAGATGCTGACTTGGGCGGCAGACGACGTGTTGCATGGCTGCAGGAGCGAGCGCCAGGCGGTCAAAAGATGGTGGGCGGTGCTGCGGCTTTTAGCTGCAATTGCGCTACCCGCGGTGGCGCTCCCAGCGAGCCAACTTAATCGTCACCAGCGTAAGCGCCCAGGCCACAAGCGAGAACGCGGCACCAACCGCGCCAACGTAGGCAATGCCAACGCTGCTCACCACGGCGCCGCCCACTGCGGTGCCAAACGAGATGCCGACGTTAAACGCCATGGGCTCAACCGAACTCGCGAGCACCATCGACTTGGGATGGCGGCTGCGCGCCACGTCCATAAAGTGCGTGATGCATGACACCGAGAACAGGTACATGAGCAGCGCCAGGCTAAAGACAAAGACCAGCGCGAGCGGCATGGTGCCGCCCACGGCAAACAGCCCGAGTAACGCCGCAGCCTGCAGCACAAACGTCACAAGCAGCGCCTTCATGCCAAAGCGCGCATCGATCCATCCGCCCAGGATGTTCGAGATCAGGCAGAACACGCCGTAGGCCATAAGCGTGGTGCTCGCCTGAACGGTTCCCATACCCAGCACCTGCTCAAGATAAGGCGTCACGTAGCCGTAGAACACATAGACCGAGCCTACGCCAAACAAAAAGATGAGCATGCCGGTGATGATGCTCGGCTCGCGCAGCAGACCCGCCTGCTCGCGAAAGGTGGCAGGCTCGTCGGTTTGCCCAGCGCGCGGCATAAACGCCACGAGCGCTCCGCAGATCAGAACGGCAAAGGTCAGCGTGCCGTACATGGCCACGTGCCAGTCGAGCGTGTCGGCCACGAACTTGCCAATCGAAGTGACAAAGACCATTGCCACGGAAAACGCACCATATACCACCGAGATGGCAAGCGAAGTTTGCTGCGGGGACAGCAGCTCGGGGATGTACGTCACGCCCACGGCGAGCAGTGCGCCCGAGACAGAGCCCAGGACAATGCGCGAGATAAACAGTACCTGGAAGTTGGGCGCCAACGCCATGACCAGGTTGCCGAGCACAAAGACAATGCTGTAGCACACGAGCAGCTGGTAGCGGCGGAACCGCCCCGTGCTGAGCGCGAGCACCGGCGTGGCGATAGCGTAGACCAGCGCGAACACGCTGATGAGCTGACCCGCGGTGGCAAGCGATATGCCGAGTTCCGTTGCCAAGTCGCTTTCGATACCGATGACCACGAACTCGGAGCAGCCGAGCGAGAATCCCAACAGCACGAGCAGCGCCAGGCAGAGCTTGGTGCGCGCGGGGGAGAGCGCGGCGGCGGTTGACTTACTTTTAGGCGTGGTTGCGGCGGTCAAGGTTGTCACTCCAATGTCGCATGAATAAGCGGGATTCAATCCCTGCAACTCTAACAGAATGTGGCAAAGGGACAGTTCCTTTGTCGCAGGCTGCGCTTGCCTGTATAGTCGCAATACAGGTGAAAATGGTCTCAGGTACATCGCGGGCGACAGGAGATCCCATGGGTATGCACACGACAAAGGTTGCAGCGGGCGAGGGCAAGTTTGCGCTCGAGGCCCAGTTGACGGTGACGCCGCGAGGCATGGCGGTGTACGCCTGCTCGCCGGAGTTCGCGCACCTGGGCGCCACGGCGCAGGCCATTCCGCGTCCCGAGCCCGGCCGTACGGCGACGGTGAGCATCCTGGCCGTTCCGTGCCATCGAGACGAGATCCCGGCGCACGATATCGCGGCGGCGCTGGCCACGCGCTTTGGCGTGCCGGTCGTTGCAAGCACGGGTTTTCATGTTGAACAGGCGAGCGGGAACGACCTGCAGCGCGTGCTCGACACCACCAAGGAGCTCATCGCCGCGCTCGAGGAAGCCGCCGCCCGCATTCTGCGCGCCGGCTGGGACGAGGGCGGTGCGGGCGCCGAGGTCGTGGCGGTCGATGCCGCGACCGGCGAGGCGCTCGGCCCCGTCGACCGCATCGAGGCCCATACGGGGGAGGGCATTCTGCACCAGGCATTTCTGACGCTTTTGGTCGAGGGCCAGGGTGAGGACGCGCGCCTGCTGCTCTGCCGCCGCAGTCCGCTCAAACGACTGTGGAGCGGCGTGCTGGCCGATAGCTGCGCCGGCCATCCGCTCCCCGGGGAAGACGTCGCGGCCGCCACGGCACGTCGCATCAACGAAGAGCTCGGCATTGTGCGCGAGCCCGATCAGCTCGAGCACCTCGGACACGTGGTGTACCGCGAGGACCACGGCGACGGTCGCTGCGAGTGCGAATGGTGCGAGGTCTACCTTGCCCATGTTGAGCCGGGCGAGCTGCATATCAACCAAGAGGAGATCTCGGAGGTGCGCCGCGTGGCCCCGTCCGAGCTCAAAGGCTACCTGCAGGGTCACCCCGAGCAGCTGGCCCCCTGGCTCCGCGAGGCCCTCAGCGACCCATCCATCCGTACGGCCCTCGCTATGTGACAACGGATAGCCCTTTTGTCGCATCCAAACCGTCACAACATTCGATGAAAATCTCGAAATCGAGGAAAAGCGTCGAATGTTGTGACGGTTTTTGCCCAGAGGATCGCTTCTCATCCAAAAATCCCGCTTGACTGTATTGCCGCAACACAGCGCAACGTAAGGGGTGTCCGATAACGGGCGCCCCTTTTTAAGTGGCAACGTGGCTGCGAATCCGGAGCGCCCCCAACAAGAAAGGTGGGGAGATGGAAACGGAAAAGAAGGCGTTTAAGATCACCAAGCGCGAAATTGGCTTTGTGCTGGGTGTCGTTGTCTTTTTGCTGGTGAAGTTTCTTCCTTTGGAGGAGCTGAGCTCGACGGTCGAGCTCACGGTCGGCGCCCAGACCTGTCTGGCACTGACGCTCGCCACGGTGGTGTTCTGGGCATGTGGCGTGGCGCAGCCGGGCTTTGTGGGCCTGCTCTACTGCGCGCTGCTCGTTCTGTTCAAGGTGTGCGTGGACGACACGGGCGCCGCGAGCATCTCGGCGACGGTCGCCTCCACGTTTAGCTCGTGGACCAAAGCCACCATGTGGCTCGTCATCGGCGCCTACCTCATCGCCAGTGCGGTCAAGGAGTCGGGTCTGGGCGAGCGCATCGCCTATGCGTTTATGCTCAAGTTCGTGCGCGATGCCAAGTCGCTCATCATCTCGATCTTCGCGCTCACCTTTGTGCTGTCGCTGCTGATCCCGCATCCGTTCCCCCGCGCCTTCCTTATCCTCGCCGTCGTCTCGGTCATCGCCGAGTCCGCCGGCTACGGTGACGACGACCGCGGCAAGCTCGGCTTCCTCGTGTTTGCCGCTGCCGCCCCGGGTTCCATGTTCTTCCTGACGGGCGACTCCACGCTCAACCCGCTCATTGCGCAGTACAGCGCCGAGGCCGGCGGCATGAGCCCGTCCTTCGTCGACTGGTTCCTGTACATGAGCGTGCCCATGCTGGTCGCGCTGCTGTGCACCCTGTTCCTGGGCCTCTTCCTCTTTAAGCCCAGCAAGGAGCTCGTCTACGATCGCGAGCAGATCGTGGCCAAGCAGGCTGCGCTCGGCAAGCTCTCCGTCAAGGAGATCCGCACCATCGTGTGGCTTATCATCGCCATCGCGCTGTGGCTCACCGTCTCGGGCGATTACATCGGCTGGGTCACCCTGGCCATCGGCGTCTGCCTCGCCATGCCCATCATCGGCGAGGTCCTCACCCCCGCCAGCTGGAACGCTGTCGACATCAAGTCCCTCATGTTCCTGACGGCCGCCATGGCCGTGGGCTCCGTGGGCGGTGCCACCGGTATGAACGCCTGGATCGCCGATGTCGTGCTTCCCAGCTCCGTGCCCGAGAACATCTTCCTGTTCGCCCTGCTTGTCGCCGCGCTTTCCATGATCATCCACATGTTCATGGGCTCAGTCATGGCCGTGCTCGGCGTGTGCGTGCCGGCGTTCATCAGCTTCGCGGCCGGCTCCAGCGTGAGCCCGCTCGCCGTGGCGCTCATCGTCTTCACGTCCATCAACATCCACTACATCCTGCCGTTCCATAACCTGCCGATCCTTATCGGCGAGGGTAAGGACGCCGGCGGCTACACCTCCAAAGAGGCCATGCGCATGGGCATTCCCCTCACTGCGGTCGTCTTTATCGTCGTGTTGGTCGAGGCTGCCTGGTTCCACCTCTTTGGCCTGATGTAAGCAGTCGAGTGCTTGGCTGCAATTAGTCGAGTGCTTGAACTGCAAGCGCCCGAGCGCCCCATCTATGAGCGCCGCGGCCCCATTACGTTCCCCAGCCCAGCGGCACTCCCGCCGCCGGTCACTCTCCCGAAAGGAGCACGCTATGTCCACTACCGATGCTTCCCAGATCCACGACCTGCGCTCCGCACTCGACTTTTTGCGCGAGATGCCGGGCCAGCTGCTCGAGACCGACACCCAGGTCGACCCGGACGCCGAGGTCTCGGGCGTCTATCGCCACGTCGGTGCCGGCGGTACCGTTATGCGTCCGACCAAAGAGGGTCCGGCGATGGTCTTCAACAACGTCAAGGGCTTTGACGATGCCAAGGTCTGCATCGGCATGCTTGCCAGCCGCAAGCGCGTTGCCGCCCTGCTCGACCTGGACGAGGAGCACCTGGGCCTCGAGATCGGCAAGCGCTTCGAGAACCTGATCGCGCCCAAGCAGATCGCCGAGGGCGCGCACATCGACTGCCAGGAGGTTGTGTACAAGGCGACCGACGAGGGCTTTGACCTGCGCAAGATCGTCCCCGCTCCCACCAACACGCCCGTCGACGGCGGCCCCTACATCACCATGGGCCTCGCCTACGGCACGAGCCCCGACGGCTCCCAGTCCGACGTGACCATCCACCGCTTCTCCTGTGTCGACAAGGACAAGCTCGCCATGTGGATCACCCCGGGCAGCCGTCACCTTGGCGCCTTTTTTGACGAGTACTGCCAGCGCGGCGAGGACATGCCCATCTCCATCTCCATCGGCTTGGACCCCGCCGTGTACATGTGCTGCGGCTTCGAGGCTCCCACCACGCCGCTCGGCTTTAACGAGCTGCAGATCGCCGGCGCCCTGCGCGGCCACGCCGTCGAGCTTGCCGACTGCATCACCGTTCCGCAGAAGTGCATTGCCAATGCCGAGTACGTGCTCGAGGGCTACCTCATGCACGACGAGACCATCAACGAGGACGTCAACGGCCACGGCTACGCCATGCCCGAGTTCCCCGGCTACACCGGTGGCGCCAAGGTCTGCCCGGTGATCAAGATCACCGCCGTCACCACGCGCGTCAATCCCATCATGGAGAGCTGCATCGGTCCTTCGCACGAGCACGTTTCCATGGCGGGCATCCCCACCGAGGCCTCCATCTACAAGATGGTCGAGACCGCTATCCCGGGCCGCCTGCTCAACGTTCACGCCGCCCCCTGCGGCGGCGGCAAGTTCGTTGCCATCATGCAGTTCAAGAAGTCGAGCAAAAATGACGAGGGCCGTCAGCGCAACGCCGCCATGCTCGCTTTCTCGGCATTCTCCGAGCTCAAGCACGTGATCCTGGTTGACGAAGACGTCGACATCTTCGACATGAGCGACGTGATGTGGGCCATGACCACGCGCTTCCAGGCCGACGTGGACCTCATCACCATCCCCGACTGCCACTGCCACGTGCTCGACCCGTCCAACGACCCCGCGTTCGATCCCACGATCCGCGAGCACGGCATCGCCTGCAAGGCCATCTTCGACTGCACGGTCCCGTTCAACCTTAAGAAGAACTTCATCCGCTCGCAGTTCATGGAGATCGACATGGACAAGTGGGCCAAGGAGATTGCTTTCTAAGGTTCCGGCGTTCTACCGAACGCCGGACCACTCGACGCTGCGCCCGCGCCTGGCGGGCAATCTGCCCCTCAACTGCGAAGGCATGGGCATAAGCCCTATGCCTTCTTGTTTCGGGGCACCTTGCCTCGCCAGACGCGCGCTCGCTGACATTGCCCGACCTATAGCTGCCATTTTGTTGTTAGGAGTTGTCATGCCTGAGTCTTCTGTCCGTCCCCGCCGCATCGTCGTTGGCGTGTCTGGCGCCAGCGGTGCCGCGCTGGGCCTTGAGTGCCTCAAATGCCTGCGTCAGGCCGGTGCCGAGTCGGCGCTTGTCGTCACGCGCGGGGGAGAGATCACCATCGAGCAGGAGCTCGGCATGACGCTCGACGAGTTTGCCACGCATGCCGATGTGGTCTACGACAACAAGAACATCGGCGCCGCCATCGCAAGCGGCACCTATCCGGTCGACGGCATGATCGTGGCACCCTGCTCCATGAAGACGCTCGCCGGCATCGCGAGCGGCTACAGCGAAAACCTGTTGCTGCGTGCGGCCGACGTGCAGATGAAAGAGCAGCGCCGCTTGGTGCTCATGGTGCGCGAGACGCCCTTCAGCGCCATTCACGTCGACAACATGGCGCGCTTGGCGCGCGTGCCGGGCGTCATGCTCATGCCGCCCATGCTCACGTTTTACAACGGCCCCGCCACGCTCGATGACGCGGTGCACCACATCGCCGCCAAGGCGCTCGAGGCCGTCGGCGTGTCATGTGAAAACTATAAGCGCTGGTCATAGATGTCTTTAGGGTAGGATACGAGTAGTGTTTGAGCCCGCTGCCCCTGTGGGCGGCGGGCTTTGGTGTGTCGGGAGGACCCATGCAGACAGGCATGTATGCGATTAGCGAGATGGCGAGCTTGTTTAACGTTTCGCGCCAAACGCTCATCTACTACGACAAGATCGGCCTGTTTAAACCCGCCGTGGTGAACGAAAAGGGCTACCGTTTCTATTCGCCTACGCAGATCCCGCTCATGCGTCTGATCTGCATGCTTCGCGACCTGGGGCTCGAACTCGACGAGATTGACCGCCTGACCTCGACGTTCGACATTGGCGAGATGACCGATCACCTGCGCTCGCGGGTGCAGGCGCTCGATGAACAGATCGCTGAGCTCAAAGCCGAGCGCGCGAGCGTACAGGAGCGTCTAAGCTTTTACGACGAGGCGGTTTACTGGCGCGAGCGCGAGGGCAAGCCGGAGCTCAAGCAATTCGAGCGCCGCTACGTGGTCTTTGAGGAGTTTCCGGGCGATATAGAGCGCGGCCGCTCGATGCTTCACCCCACGCTCATGCGGGCAATCCTGCGCATGCGTGCGCTGACGGGCACGCGTCCCATGCGCGGCTGGGGCGCCATGCTGCGTCGCGAGGCGCTGCATTCCGACGACCCTATCGCCGGTGCCGGCTCCTTTGCCGTGCTGCCGTGCGGTGCCGAGGAAATGCTGCCGAGCGATGCTGCCGAGCTGGCAGAGATCGGCATCGAAGTGCTGCCCGAGGGCACGTATCTGTGCATGAGCCGCTGGGGCATGCCGTACGAGCCCGAGGGCATCCGCGCCGTCGTGGCCTGCATGGACGAGCACGCGCTCCAGCCCGTTGGCAACGCTTTCGACTTTTGCTACCTCGATACCACGAGCTACGACGAGTCCCACCAAGAGGACTTTTGCTGCATCCAAATCCCTGTTACCCTCCAGATGTGACAAAGGGACAGTCCCTTTGTCACATTCGTGGTGTGGCTGCTGCCCAAACCGTCACAACATTTGATGAAAATCTCGAAAACGAGGAAAAGCGTCGAATGTTGTGACGCTTTTCCTGTCTGTGCCGGCGAGCTCCCGTGCCATCTGGGGGTATAAGGCTGGCAAGTGTTTATTTGCGAGGCTTAAGGGGCGCCCCGTATGGATATCGATAACTTTGAATGGTGGTATAGCGAGGGCGAGGCTCCGGACGAGGAGTGGGACGAGCCCGCGCCGCGTGACGTGTCGAGCGACGAGGACGAGGCCGGCAGCGATGCTACTGTCGAGCCTGACGCCGCCTCCGATGCCGCCGAGCCTCTGACCTTCGAACAAGCTTGGGCCCAGGCCGAGGCAGACGAGGCCAAAGCCGATGCTACGGCCACGCTCGGCGAGCCAGCCGACATGTCGATCTCGCCGGCAAAGACCCCGCAGCCGCGCCACACCATCGACCCCGACAGCACGGCATCCTTCAGCATACTCGACGTGCCCGCGCAGGGTGCCCAGGCGCCCGCCCCCACGCGTCGCCCCAACCTGGCTCGCGAGGAAGACGCGGGCCGCCGCTCGCCGCTCGGCCCCATCCTCATCGCCTTTATGGCCGGCGTTATCGCCTGCTCGGCAATCGGTAGCGTCTGGGGCCACGTTGAGCAGCAGCGCCAAGACGCCGCCAAGGTCGAGATGTCCGTCGAACAATCGCTCAGCCGCACGCGCTCGGTGCATGTGTCGGTCGAGGTCAAGGACGGCGCGACGTGGGATACTACGCGCGGCGACAGCCAGATGCTCGTCCATATTGTGGGTCGCACGCTCAAGGGGCAAGCGGTCGACGAGTACCAATACGTCAATTCCGAAGGTGACGGTATCGAGCTCAAGCCCGGCGACTACGAGCTCACCGTCGATGAACCGCCCGTCGCCACCGACGGCACGCGCTTCCGCGCCTCAAAGCGCATGATCCCCGTGAGCTTTAACTCGCAGGCGCCCGATACGGTCGACACCACGCCGCAGGGCGGGTTTGACCTTTACGCGATTGCTCAATAACTGCGTCCGCCGTCGCGACCTGCCGCCAAGAGTGGGACAATAGCCCTCGACACTATTGTTTACTTTTGGAGGAAGTAGCATGTCCACCGTCACTACCATCAAGCGCGGCGGCCTCACCGCGGCCATCGATTCCATGGGAGCCCAGCTCACGAGCCTTGCCCTCGACGGCAACGAGTATCTGTGGCAGGGCGACCCGGCCTTTTGGGGCAAGCATGCGCCCATCCTGTTCCCCATTGTGGGCTCGCTGCGCAACAACACGGCAACGTCTGCGGCCGGTACCTGCGAGATGCCGCGCCACGGCCTCGCACGCATTGTCGAGCACAAGCTGGTCGAGGTTTCCGAGGACGGTTCCTCGGTAACTTACGAGATCACCGACACGCCTGAGTCGCTCAAGGCTTTCCCCTTCCACTTTAAGCTCAACATGACCTATGCCCTGACTGGTGACGCCACGCTTACCCAGACCTTTGCCGTTACGAACACTGGCGACGTGGACCTGCCGTTCTCGGTGGGCGGCCACCCTGCATTTAACGTGCCCGCCCCTGGCGCCGAGGACGAGGCATTCGAGGATTACGAGCTGGCATTTACCGAGGCTTGGACCAACGAGGCCCCCATCATCACGCCTGACGGTCTCATGACGTTCGAGGGCAGCTACAAGGCTCCCGATAACTCGGACGTGCTGCCCATCACGCACCGCAGCTTCGATAACGATGCCATCATGTTCACCGATACTCCGGGCTCCACGCTCACGCTGCACGGTCGCAAGTCGGGCCACGGCGTCAAGATCGACTTTGAGGGCTTTAAGTACATTGGCGTGTGGTCTGCCGCCAACGACGCTCCGTTTGTGGCGCTCGAGCCCTGGACCGGTCATACCACCATGGACACCGAGGACGATGTCTTTGAGCACAAGGTCAACACCATCACGCTGGCGCCGGGCGAGACGGACGTCCGCAGCTTTAGTGTCACCTTGCTCTAGAGGTTCCGCCGTTCTAACGAACGACGGACCGGTCGACGCTGCGCGCCACCCAGAGCGACAATTTGTCATTCAAAAGGCAAGGCATGACCAGAAGGTCTATGCCTTGCCTTTTTCATGCTAACTTGTTCGCTCTGGGTGGCGCCCGCTGGCATTGCCAAAACATCGACGCTCCCAATGACTACCGTGTGTCTATTAATTTTTCGAGCTTGTGCTGCGCTGCTGGTCGCTGGCGTATATCCTGTTAAGTCGTCAGCATACGATTCAACAGGGAAGGCAGATTATGCATTCTCCCCATCAACGCGACGCGCAGGCCCAGCCGGTGTGCAGTCGTCGCATCTTCCTGGGTAGCGCTCTCGCTGCGAGTGCTTCCGTCGTCGCCGGCGCGCTCGCCGGCTGTCAGCGCCCGTCCACGCTCAAGGTGGTTCAGCCCACGACGGGCGGCGGTCGCGACGACCTGTCCGATTCCGTGATCGGCAAGGACAAGATCCGCATTGGCATGGAGGCGGCCTACGCCCCGTACAACTGGCAGGTTTCCGAGGCCAGCGAGTTCACCATCCCCATCGACAACGTGCAGGGCGCCTATGCCGATGGCTACGACGTGCAGATCGCCAAGATCGTCTGCAAGGCCCTCGGTGGCGAGCCCGTTGCCGTCAAGCAGAGCTTCTCGGGCCTTATCGATTCGCTCAACAACGGCCAGATTGACCTCATCATCGCCGGCATGAGCGCCACGCCCGAGCGCGAGGAGTCCGTCGGCTTTTCCGACCCGTACTTCATTGGCTACTTTGGCCTGTTCGTAAAAGAGGGCTCGCCCTACCAAAACGCCACCAAGCTCAGCGACTTCAGCGGTGCCACGGTGCTCGGCCAAAAGGACACCATGCTCGATACCGTCATCGACGAGATTCCGGGCGTTGTGCACAAGAACCCGGTCGATTCGGTCCCCACGGTGTTCTCGAATCTGCTGCAGGGCACGTGCGACGCCGTGACCTACAACACGGAGAACGAAAAGGGCTATATGGCCCAAAATCCCGGTATCGTCCCCATCCACTTTGCCGAGGGCGAGGGCTTTAAGCAGGAGGTCACGGCAAATGTCGGTTGCCGCAAGGGCTCGGACAAACTGCTTAAGCTCATCGACAAGACACTCAAGGGCATTAGCCAAGAGGAGCGCGACCAAATGTGGGACGCGTGCCTCGACCGTCAGCCGGCATAGGGAGGCAGCATGAAAGGCATCAATCGTCTGGCCTCCTTTATCAAGGCCGACCACCGTTATGTGTACCTGGGCACGAGCGTTATCGCGGCGCTCGGTCTGGCGTTTAGCCAGCGCAACCCAACGCCGCTGAGCTTCTTGGCGCCCACGGGCGTGTTCCAAGACTGCCTCTGGGTAATCCTTTGGGCCTGGCTCGTCGTGTCGGCGGCGGCGCTCGTCACCAAGCTCATACACTGGAACGACTATCGCGAAACGTCGCCGTTTGCATCTGAGTGTTGCCGTCGCGGCGCGCGCCTGGGCAGCTATGGCGTGGTTGCCATCGCGGCGATCTTCTTTATCGACCGCTGCGTCATGTCGTTTGTCGACCTGGTGCAGGTGAGCATTGTCTCGGACTCCAATCCCAGCGACTTTCTGTCGAGCCTGGTCTACATGACCTACAAGAGCGGCGACTTCTTCATCCGCGGCATCGAGATCACCATCGCGCTTGCCACCTTCGGCACCGTCATCGCATTCTTCCTGGCGCTGCTCTTTGTGTTTCTGCGTATTCAGACCTTCGACCGCGTGGACAACGACCTGGTGCGCTTCTTTAAGAGCATCGGCCGCGGCTTTGCGACCGTTTACTCCACCATCGTGCGCGGTACGCCCATGATGGTCCAGGGCCTGCTCATCTATTACGCGGGCTTCACCGTTTTGCGCGGCATGGGCTTCGAGACCGCCCAGGCCAACCAAATCTGGAGCACCTTTACCGCTGGCCTCGTCACCATCTCGCTCAACTCCACTGCCTACATGATGGAGGTCCTGCGCGGCGGCATCGAGTCCATCGACCCCGGCCAGGCAGAGGCGGCGCGTTCGCTGGGTCTTTCGCAGTGGCAGGCTATGCGCAAGGTCGTGTTCCCCCAGGGCATTAAAAACGCAATTCCGGCGCTCACCAACGAGCTCATCATCAACATCAAGGATTCGTCGGTGCTCTCGGTCATCGGCGTGTTCGACCTTATGTACGCTACTACCACGGTCGCCGGCGTGTACTACCGCCAGATGGAGGTCTACTGCGTGGCGCTCGTGGTCTACCTGATCCTGACGCTCGTGGCGAGCCGCCTGCTCGAGGCCTTTGGCAAAAAGCTTGGCGCCGAGGCCCCGGCAACGCTGCCCAGCTCCAACTAGGCTAAAGACGAGGAGAATCATCATGGCAGATACCGCCACTACCGGCACCGCGGCCGCCGCACAGACCAATGAGCCGCTTATCCGCGTCGAGGGCCTGCGCAAGAGCTTTGGCTCGCTCGAGGTGCTTAAGGGCATCGACCTCGCTGTCAATCCCGGCGAGGTCGTCACCATTATCGGCGCCTCGGGCTCGGGCAAGTCGACCTTCCTGCGCTGCCTCAACCTGCTCGAGACCCCGGACGCGGGCCACATCTGGTTCCACGGCCAGGACCTTACGGCCGAGCGCTGCAATATCAATAAGCTGCGCGAGGACATCGGCATGGTGTTCCAGGGCTTCAACCTGTTCAACAATATGGACGTGCTCGACAACTGCACGCTCGCGCCCGTCACGCTCAAAAAGATGAGCAAGGCCGAGGCCGAGAAGGTCGCGATGGAGCATCTGACGAGCGTGGGACTCGAAAAGTTCGCGCACGCCGCCGTGGGTCGCCTGTCCGGTGGTCAAAAGCAGCGCGTGGCCATCGCTCGTGCCCTGTGCATGAATCCGCAGATCATGCTGTTTGACGAGCCGACCTCAGCGCTCGACCCCGAGATCGTGGGCGAGGTGCTCGAGGTCATGCGCAAGCTCGCTGCCGACGGCATGACCATGGTCGTCGTCACGCACGAGATGGCCTTTGCACGCACGGTGTCCGATCGCGTGGTCTTTATGGACAAGGGCGTGGTGCTCGAGGATGCCGCACCGGCCGAGCTCTTCGGCAACCCCAAGCACCAGCGCACCCGCGAGTTCCTCTCGCGTTATCTCGAGGACAAATAACCGACCGCAAACACTTACGTTGCAGGGCCGCTCCCGTGGGGCGGCCCTCGTCATCACAATCGAAAGGATGTCATGGCCGAGGTTTGGCGCTTCTTTGCGCATGAGGACGATTTTGCCGATATAGACGAGGCCGGCGCGTGCGAGCGCTTGGGCCGCGTGCTGTCGTTTCCGACCATCTCGAGCATGGATGCCGAGGCGGTGGACTGGCAGCCCTTCGACGACCTGCGCGCCTATATGCAGCGGGCCTGGTCGCACGTATTTGCGGCGGGCGAGGTCGAGCTTATCGACCATTCGCTGCTGGTGACGCTTGCCGGCAGCGATCCGGCTCTTAAGCCCGTTATGCTCATGGGCCACATGGACGTGGTTCCCGTGGTACCGGGTACCGAGGCCGACTGGACGCACGCCCCCTTTAGCGGGCACGTGGACGACACCTACATCTGGGGCCGCGGCGCGATCGACATGAAGGACCAGGTCGCAGGCATTCTCGAGGCTGTCGAGTATGCGCTGGCGCACGGTTGGCAGCACGAGCGCACACTGCTCCTGGCCTTTGGCCCGGACGAGGAGACGACGCAGTACGGCGCAGGCGCCATCGGCCGCGCGCTCGAGGAGCGCGGCGTTGAGCTCGAGTACCTGATCGACGAGGGCGACTACCGCATCGTTCCGGCTGCCGAGTACAGTGCGGGCGAGGGTTGGCTCATGCACGCCGACCTGGCTGAGAAAGGTTATGCCGACATTGTGCTCAAGACAAAGAGCGCGGGCGGACATTCGTCCAACCCCTACGGCGGTACGTCGCTCGAGGCGCTCAGCCGTGTCATCACCGCAATCTGCGATATCGAGTGGCCGACGCGCGTGACCGACTTGCTTGCCGCCCAGCTTATCGAGTTGGGGCTCTACACGGCCGACGAGATTGCCGCCAACAAGGACGCCATCGTGCGCGAGTGCCTCACCAGCAAGAAGCTCTATCCGCTCGTGACCACCACCTGCGCGCCCACGCAGATCGAGGGTGGCAGCACCGGCGCTAACGTAATGCCGCAGGATATGTGGGCAAACATTAACTTCCGCATGCTTGAGGGCACGAGCGTGGCCGACGTTGTGGCGCGCTGCCGTGAGGCGGTTGCCGGGGCGGACCTTGCCGGTCGTGTCGAAGTGGAGCTGGGCCCCGGCAGCTCCGAACCCTCGCCGTCCCCGCGCATCGGTGGTCCCGGCCTCGAGGCGGTTCGCTCCATCGCCGTCCGCTATTTCCGTGATCCAAAGGGGACGGAGGAAAACGGATCATTCGAGCCAGTGGCAATTGTGCCCTCGACCGTGATTGGCGCGACCGACGCTGCTAACTACCAGCGCATTTGCCCTGAGTGCATTCGCTTCTCGGCCTTTGTGGTCGACGATGACGAGTGCGACCGCGGCGTCCACGGCACCAACGAGCGCATCACCCGCCGAGCCTACCTCCAGGGCATCCGTTTTCTCATCTCCCTGCTCCAAACGCTCTAGAATTCGACAAGGCGACAGTCCCTTTGTTAGCCGTTGGGGACGTTCTTAAACGACTAGTCGTAAAGGAACGTCCCCAACGGCTACGTCCGCTCATTCCGTGCGGGTTATATGCAGGTTTGCCTGCGCACGCTATCATGTATGGGTTAGACCGCAACTATGTACCCCGTACGCGAAGGGATGCGCATGTATCTGAAGATCGACATGCTCTAGCTGGACTTACCCCCGCAATGGCGCCGTGCGCCCCATCAATTCTGCCGATTTTCACCTTCACGCATATAAAGGAGTCCCGTCATGCGCGACAAGCTCGAAAAGATCATCAAGGCCTACGAGGAGCTCGAGAAAAAGCTTTCCGACCCGGCCGTCGCCTCCGATATCAAGGAGTTCACGCGTCTCAACAAGGAGTACGCGCACCAGTCCGACCTCATCGCTGCCTCGCGCGAGTACATCGGCGCGCTCGATGACATCGAGGCCGCCAAGGAAATGCTCCACGATACTACCGATGCCGATGAGAAGGAGATGCTCCAGATGGACATCTCCGAAAACGAGGCCAAGCTTCCCCAGCTCGAGGAAGACATTAAGTACATGCTCATCCCGAGCGACCCCAACGACGACAAGAACACCATCGTCGAGATTCGCTCCGCCGCTGGTGGCGACGAGGCGGCCATCTTTGCCGGCGATCTGTACAAGATGTATCAGCGCTTCTGCGAGTCGCGCGGCTGGAAGACCACCGTGCTCGACTCCAGCCCCAGCGAGGCCGGCGGCTTTAAGTCCATCGAGTTCAAGGTCGAGGGCGACCGCGTCTACTCCGTCATGAAGTTCGAGTCCGGCGTGCACCGCGTCCAGCGCGTTCCCAAGACCGAGTCCCAGGGCCGTATCCAGACCTCCACGGCGACCGTCGCCGTACTTCCCGAGGCCGAGGAGATCGACGTCCAGATCAACCAGTCCGACCTGCGTATCGACACCTACTGCGCCTCCGGTCCTGGCGGTCAGTGCGTTAACACCACTTATTCCGCCGTGCGCATCACCCACCTGCCCACCAACACCGTGGTGCAGTCGCAGGAACAGCGCTCCCAGATCCAGAACCGCGAAGTCTGCATGCAGATGCTGCGCGCCCGTCTGTACGAGATGGAGCTCGAGAAGCAGCAGGCGGAGCTCGGTGCCGAGCGCCAGAGCCAGATCGGCCACGGCAACCGTTCCGAGAAGATCCGTACCTACAACCAGCCCCAGGACCGCGTGACCGATCACCGCATCGGCTTCAACTCCACCTACAACGGCGTCCTCCTGGGCGACCAGCTCGGCACCGTCATCGAGGCGCTCGCCGCCGCCGAGCGTGCCGAGAAGCTGGCACAGGCCGTTTAGTAGGTTACGCGGTTTTGCCAAACCGCGTAACGGCTCGACGCTGCGCGCCGCCCAGAGCGACAATTTGTCATTCAAAAGGCAAGGCATGACCAGAAGGTCTATGCCTTGCCTTTTTCATGCCAACTTGTTCGCTCTGGACGTCGCTCGCTGGCATTGCCAAAACATCGGCGTTTCCTTGGTTGTCAAATGATCCGTAGGGAGTCATTGGGGACATTGCTTTGAGATGTTATTCAATCGGTTTTGATGGCCTTTGAGCTGCTTACCTGCTTAAAGTAATTAACGGCATGCATCTGCAATTGAAAATATTGCTCGAAAAAACGTCCAAGAAATCGCGGGGCGATTTTTGACGCGTCGCGCGTCAAGCGATGTGGCAAGCGTTTGGTTAGATATTGGTCAGTTTTGGGGCAACCTTGCCAAAAGCTTGACGGATGCAGATTTAGACGTCGACGAATGAACACTTCAGGTGGGCTCCAAGCAAAATTCTGGGCTGATTCTCGATAATCGCCTTCAATCGTCCCTTGCCAGGCGCTGGCCTCGCTTACAATCTGCTCCGACATTCGCGCGCCGCCCGGCGCTTAAGAGGGGAGGGCCCCATGGCAAACGAGATCTGGACCATCAAGCGTTGTCTCGAGTGGACCAAGGAGTACCTGGTCGAGCGCGGCGAGGAGCATCCCCGTCTTTCTGCCGAGTGGCTGCTGTGCGCGGCCACGGGCCTGGCGCGCATCGACTTGTATATGCGCATGGACGAGACGCTTAACGCGGCCCAGCTCGAGACCATGCACGCGGCCGTCGTTCGTCGCGCCAAAGGCGAGCCGCTGCAGTACATCACCGGCAGCACGCAGTTTCGCATGATTGACGTCGCGTGCGCTCCCGGTGTGCTCATTCCGCGCCCCGAAACCGAGATGCTCGTCGAGGAAGTCCTCAATTATCTGGATGCCGAGGTACTGAGCCCCGAGGCTGCTGCCCGTCAGCGTGTTGAGCTGCCTTGGAACGATGAGGTCGAGGAGGCACGCAAGGCCGAGGCCGCGCTGGCAGACGAACGGGCGACTGCCGAGCGCCGTGCCGCTAATCTGACGGCTGCCGATGAGGCGGCGCTAGGCGGCGACGTACTGGGCAGCCGTGCCTATGCCGAGGAACTGGCCGATCGCGAGGCCGAGGAAGCCGCCGCGCAGGCAGCAGAAGCCGAAGCCGCGGAAGCCGCCGAGTCCGAGCTCGACGAATACGGCGTCGCCATCGAGGGTGCCGACCAGGAGACGGCTTTAGCTCAGGATACCGCTGCGCCTGCCCCAGCCGAGCCCTGCACTGCCCGCGTTCTCGAGGTCGGCTGCGGCACGGGCTGCATTTCGCTCTCCCTTGCCTGGGAGCGCCGCGGCCACGTTACCTGCACCGCCACCGATATCGAGTCGCGCGCCATCGATCTGGCCACCAAAAACCGCGACACCCTCGGCCTCACGGCAGATGAGGTTGCCTTTAGCCTCACCAACCTGGTGAGTTCCATTCCCCGCGAAGAGTGGGGCACCTTTGATGTGCTCGTCTCCAACCCACCTTACATCCCGACCGACGTCATGCGCTCGCTGCCGCACGAGGTCAAGGACTTTGAGCCCGACCTGGCGCTCGAGGGCGGCGCCGACGGCCTCGATATCTTCCGCCGCCTGCTCAACGCGGCGCCTTACATGCTGCGCGCCGGCGGCCTGTTTGCCTGCGAGCTCTACGAGGGTACCCTCGATGCCGCGGCCGAGCTCTGTCGCCAGGCAGGCCTTTCGGACGTGCGTATCGTCCACGACCTCACCGATCGCCCCCGCATTGTCCGAGCCATCGTCACCGAGCCCAAGCAACGCCAGTAATATTTATTAACTGGTTAGCAAAAATTATAAAGTAGTTTATAATTAGGACGGCTGAAAGAGGTCGGCCCATGCAACCTCCTACCTTTCGGGAAATCATTGCCCTACTCAAGCACGATGGATTCGTGAAGGTCGCGCAAGTCGGTAGTCATGCTAAGTATGTTTCTGGTGACCGCGTTGTCACCGTGAACGGCTCTGGTGGTGATCGACCAAAGAAGGGCACGTGGGCAAGTATTCGTCGCCAAGCTGGATGGTAGTTGGAGGCAAAATGAGGCAGCGATTTACCTATGACTGCGTTCTCATAAAAGAAGACGATGGTTACTGCGCTAGCTTCCCGCAGATTCCCGGCGCCTTTGCCGATGGCGATACGCGCGAAGAAGCGATTGCCCATGCCACCGAGGCACTGATGGCGTTTTTGGCCGACGACCTCAACAACGGTTTGACTCCGGCGGGGTACGAACGCTCGGCCGAGGTCGTGGCCCTTTCAGTCGAAATCGACCACGAGGACGCTCGGGAAGCGGCGTGCCGAACATTTAAAGACGCAGCGCTGGACCTCAAAGTCTCCGCTCCGCGGATTACCGCGCTGGTCAAAGCCGGAAAGCTCGATGTTGAACTCGTCGACGGCCGTCGGATGATAACGATAGACAGCATCGAGCGTTACGCCGCCCAAGAACGTCACGCCGGCAGGCCAAAGAAGTTCGTCGCAGTCCAATAACCCCCTCACTTTCACCGACTACTAGAGCCGCTCACCAAACCAACATGCGCTCTGGGCAAATAGGTTGAACGTTTCGTGCGAGAATGCCCCACAGTAAACAAACTTGCACCAGAGCGTAAGGGGCTGGCATACACATGCAGACGGTCTATCGGGTATACGAGGGAACGCGCGAGCCGCATCGGCTTGCCGTCGAGCGCACGGCCGAGGTGCTCGGCCGCGGCGGCCTGGCTTTGATCCCGACCGAGACCGTCTACGGTGTCGCCGTGGCAGTCAACGCCTTCTCGGACGCCGTGCCCCAAGATACAAGCGAATTCCCATCGTGGCCGCGCGATCCGCAGGCTGCCGTCAATGGCGCCGCAGTTCCTGCGCTCGGCACCGGCTATCGCCGTATCTTCACTCTCAAGCAACGTGAACTCACGCAAACCGTCGCTTGGCTGGTCGATGGCGTCGAAGCACTCGACCGCTATGGCGTGGATATCCCGGAAGATGCCCGCATACTCGCGCGACGATGCTGGCCGGGAGCCCTGACTATCGTGGTCAAGGCAGCTCCCTGCGTGCCGACCTTTATGCGCGCTGCCGACGACACGGTGGCACTTCGCGCTTCGGCCTCGCCCGTGGTGCAGGCGCTCATTCGCGCCTGTGGCAGCCCCCTTGCCTGCACCAGCGCCAACACGCATGGCGCGCCCGCGCCGGCAAGTTTTATCACGGTGGAGGGTCGCATCCTGGAGGGGGTCGATGTTGCCGTCGACGCCGGTGAGACCCCGTGTCGCGACGCCTCGACCATCGTGTCGTTTCAGCACGGCGAGCTCCAGATCCTGCGCCAAGGCGCACTTCCCGCATCAGAGATTGAACGGGTCCTGTCCGACCCGATGCAATAGAAAGGTTTAAGCGATGTCGTTGAATCTGGGCAGCCTGGGCATGGAAGATGCCTCGTTTGACTTTGGCGGTTCCTACATCATGGCGCTCGACTGCGGCACCACCTCGGTACTTGCGACCATCGTCGACGAGTACGGCTGCATCGTCGCGCAGGCACGTCGCAGCGTCAAAACCAGCTTTCCGCGTCCCGGCTGGGTGGAGCAAGACCCCATGGCGGTCCTTGCTAGCCAGATCGCCGTCATGATGGAAGTCCAGTTTAAGAGCGGTATCCACTCCGACCGCATTGCCGCCATCGGCATCTCCAACCAGCGCGAGACCACGGTGGTCTGGGATCGCGTGAGCGGTCAGCCGATCTATAACGCTATCGTATGGCAGTGCCGCCGTACCGCACCTCTGATCGACGAGCTTGTCGAGCAGGGCGCAGAAGGGCTGGTGCGCTCCCGCACGGGACTCACGCTCGACCCGTATTTCTCGGCCTCCAAGGTGCAGTGGATTCTCGACAACGTCGACGGCGCACGCGAAAGCGCGGCGGCGGGCGACCTCATGTTTGGCACCATCGACACCTGGCTCATCTACAACCTCACCGGCGGCCAGGTCTTTGCCACCGACTACACCAATGCCAGCCGCACGGCACTCTTTAATATCCATACGCTCGATTGGGACGACGACCTGCTGGCACTCTTTGACGTTCCACGTTCCATGATGCCCGAGGTTCGCTGGAGCTCGGGCGACTACGGCCGCGTCGCGAGCGACATCATGACCAACATGCCGCCCATCATGGGCGTGGCAGGTGACCAACAGGCGTCGCTGTTCGGCCACTGCTGTTTCCGTCCCGGCCAGACCAAAAACACCTATGGCACGGGTTGCTTTATGCTCATGAACACCGGCGACGAGATCGTCGAATCCAAGAATGGCCTGGTCTCCACCATCGGTATCGCTGCGGACGGCAAAGTCGGCTATGCGCTCGAGGGCTCTATTTTTGCCGCCGGCTCAACGATGAACTGGCTTCGCAACAACATGGGCATCATCTCGAGCGTGAGCGAGTCGGCACAACTCGCTGCTTCGATTAGCGACAACGAGGGCTGCTACTTCGTTCCCGCCTTTGCGGGTTTGGGTGCTCCCTGGTGGGACCCGCATGCTCGCGGTATCGTGTGCGGTCTGACCGGCGCCTCGAGCCGTGCGACCATCGTACGTGCCGCCTGCGAATCCATGGCATATCAGAGCTACGACGTGCTGCGCGCCATGGAGCAGGACGTGGGGCTTTCGATTGAGCGCCTGTCTGTCGATGGCGGTGCCTCGCGCAACGAGTTCATCATGCAATTCCAGGCCGACCTGCTGGATATCCCCGTGCTGCAATGCGAGACGGTGGAGACCACGGCAATCGGTGCCGCGTACTTGGCGGGTCTTGCCGTCGGCTATTGGGAAGACCTGGAAGAGCTGGAGCAAAATGCCCAGATCGTTAGGACCTTCCTTCCCCACATGTCCGCCGAGCGCCGCGAGCAAAACCTTGCGGGCTGGCGTGATGCAGTCAGGCGCTCGCTCAGCACCTCACAGTAGGGCTGCGATGGGCTGCTCGATACAACAAACCGCTAAACTAATGCATGGCGTGCGGCGGCAACATTGCTGCACACCTTGTCAGCAAGGCCGTTTTGCGGCCGCAACGAAAGGGGCAATCAACCCATGACCGTCACCTACGATGCGTCCCGTGTGACGCTTGTCGATCACCCGCTCGTCCAGCACAAGCTGTCGATCCTGCGCGACAAAAACACCGGCACCAACCAGTTCCGCCAGCTCGTGCGCGAACTCGCGCTTTTTGACGGCTACGAGGCCATGCGCGACCTGCCTATGGAAGACGTCGAGGTCGAGACCCCCATCACTACCGCCACGTTCAAACAGCTTGCCGGCAAGAAACTCGCCATCGTGCCCATCCTGCGTGCGGGCCTTGGCATGGTCGACGGCATCCTCGACCTGGTGCCCTCCGCTCGCGTGGGTCACATCGGCATGGAGCGCGACGAGGTCACCCACGAGCCGCACGAGTATTACTGCAAGATGCCCAAGGATATCGACCAGCGCATCTGCCTGGTCGTCGACCCCATGCTTGCCACGGGCGGTTCGGCCGAGATGGCCATCAGCTACCTGCGCGAGCGCGGTGTCAAGGACATCCGCATGCTGTGCATCGTCGCGGCCCCCGAGGGCCTCAAGTCGCTGACCGAGAAGGACCCAGATGTGCATATCTATACCTGCGCCATCGACGACCATCTCAACGAGGCTGCCTACATCGTTCCCGGCCTCGGCGACGCCGGCGACCGCATCTACGGCACGCTCTAGTCGCTGGGCTAAACGGCCGCGGCTGCAAATACGAAGAAACGGTGCGCGCGGACGAACAAAAGGCGACCGCGCGCACTCCTGTTAACGGACGTTTTGCCCTGCAGGGTTCGAGAAAAACGTATTACCGTACCTGCGGCATAAAGAAGGTCTTAAGAAAACGAACAGGTGCGTATTAACCGATGCTTTTTCGGTTGTACTTTAGCGATTGGCTCGTACAATAGTCACCAATGTTTGGCGGGAACTGTTCTGTGAAGCGTTAAAAAGGAAAGTGAGGACGCCAGTGTTTCAGATAGCCGATCTGCTCGCTATCGTTGCAGGCGCCATCGCGGGCGCAATTGCCTTCCTTCCCTTTGTCTTTACGCTCAAGCCGGTTCTTGACGATAAACAGAATGCGGACATGCTCAAGGGTATGGTGAGTCTGGCGGTCTCGGCAATCGCCCTGCTCGTCTTTACCTTGGTTGTGTTTGTGTTGTTCGGAGAGGCATTTCGCATGTTCCTCCTGGGCGAGGCGATCGGCTTCGTGGCCTTTATGGCCGCCTGCGCGGTTCGTGTCGCCAAGGCGCTGCGAGATCCTCATGAGGTCGAAAGGTAAGTCGTGGAAATTTTTGAAAAGCTGCCTGATGAGATTAATCATCTGGTCAGCGAGTTCAGCTCCACCCCTGTCGTGGGCGATCTGAGCTGCGGCATCACGCAGTACTCGTTTTGGCTGATCGTCTCCACGATCGTGCTCCTGATCGTCCTGGCCGTGTTCAAGAAGAAGCAGACCCTGGTTCCCAAGGGCTTCTTCGTCAACGGTTTCGAGTACATCATCGAGTACGTCGAGAACGATATCGGCAAGGGTGTCGTGGGTGAGAACTGGAAGAAGCACTTCCCGTTCCTGTGCTCGCTTTTCCTGTTCATCCTGATCAATAACATGATCGGCCTGATTCCGGGAATGAAGCCCGGCACCGGCGCAATCGGCTCCACCGCCGCACTCGCCATTTTCGCCTTCGTGTACTTCATCTACTACGGATGCAAGGCTCACGGCGTGATCGGCTACATCAAGAGCCTCGCCCCGCAGGGCGTGAGCTTCCCGATGAACGTGCTCGTGTGGGTCGTCGAGCTTTTCTCGACCTTCCTGCGCCTCATCACGCTCGCCGTCCGTCTGTTCTGCAACATGTTCGCAGGACACGTGGTCATGGGCTCGTTCGCCATCATGGCGAGCATGTTCATGCAGCCGCTGCTTCAGCAGGTTTCCGCGGCCCACGCCGTTGGCGCCCTGCCTTCGCTGGCCTGGCTTGCCATCCTCATCCTGATCTATGCGATCGAGCTTGTGGTCGGCGCCATCCAGGCTTACGTCTTCACGGTCCTTACCGCCGTGTATGTCTCCGAGGCAGAGGAGGTCGCGGAGGAGGAGTAGTCTTCCGTTCGCGCCTTAAAGGTAAGGTAATTCGTTAAACCGCCGGTGCCCGTACCCATGGAGCCCGGCAGTTATAAAAAGGTTATCCTGCGTGAAATAAGACACGCACGACAAAGGAGGAATCGTGGGAGTTATCGGTTACGGTCTCGGTGTTATCGGCGCTGGTCTTGCTATCGGCCTGTCTGCTCTGGGTGCTACGGGTGCTATGGCCCGTCAGCCTGAGGTCCAGGGCCGCGTGTTCACCGTCTTCATTATGGGCTCCGCCTTCGGCGAGGCTCTGGCTCTGATCGGCTTCGTTGTCGCGCTGATCGTTAAATAGCACGGAGCGTCAAGTATGAATCTTTCATCCCAGAAGAGCGCGATCGCACTCTCCGCGTCCGCGGCCGCGCTGCTCATGCCGGTTTCCGCGTTCGCCGAGGACGGCGCTGCCGGTGCGGACATCCTCATCCCTAAGATGGCGGAGTTCATCCCGGCGCTTATCGCCTTCCTGATTATCTGGATCGTGCTGGCCAAGGTCGCCCTGCCGGGCATCATGAAAACCATGGAGGAGCGCGGCAAGAAGATCGAGGAGAGCCTCGACGAGGCCGAGAAGACCAAGCAGGAGGCTATCGCCAAGCGCGCTGAGTCCGACTCGATCGTCACCGACGCCCGTCGTCAGGCTGCCGACATCGTTCTCGAGGCCCGTAAGGACGCCGAGTCCGAGCGCGCCCGTATCATCGAGGCTGCTCACAAGGAGGCCGAGGAGATCATCGCCAAGGCCCATACGACCGTCGAGGACGAGCGCAAGTCCATTTACGCCGGTGCCGCGAGCTCCATCGCCGACCTGTCCGTTGCCGTCGCCACCAAGATCGTGGGCGAGGCACTCGAGGACGATGCCGAGCAGAAGAAGCTCATCGAGCGCTACATCCAGGAAGCAGGTAGCCTGAATGCCGACTAGCCGCTATCAGGACAAGGTGCTCGAGACCTACGCGCGCTCCCTTCTGGAAGCCGCTAAGGCCGAGAACCATGTGTTCGAGGACCTCGAGATGATCGAGCGCTTGGCTTCTGCCAGCCCCGAGATCATCGCCGTGCTCGACACCATGTCCAAGCGCGACCAGCTCGACCTTCTTCCCAAGGTGGCAGCTGCCTTTAAGTATGTTGCCGAGGAAGACGAGGATGTAGTGGGCGTGACCGTCACCACGGCGATCCCGCTCGACGACGAGCTGCGTCAAACCATCACTAAGAAATGCGAGCAGGACTTCGGCCGCAAGGTATTCCTTATCGAGCAGGTTGACCCGTCTATCGTGGGCGGCCTGGTGCTCGAGGCCCGCGGCGAGCGTCGTGACATTTCCGTCAAGACGCAGCTGCGCATCGCGCAGGAGACCCTCGCAAACTCTGCTAATTCGTACGGAGGTGAAGCCTAATGTCCGAAACCCTCAATGCCCAGGATATCGCCAAGAAACTGCAGGAGCAGCTCACGAGCCTCTCCGCGACGGTCGATACGCATGAGGTTTCAACGGTCGACGAGGTAGGCGACGGCATCGCGCGCGTCTCCGGCCTCAAGAGCGCCATGGCAGGCGAGCTTCTGGAGTTCAAGAGCTCCGATACCGGTGAGACCGTCTTCGGCCTTGCCCAGAACCTTGACCGTGACGAGGTCGGCGCCGTTCTGTTCGGTGCCGTCGACTCCATCAAGGAAGGCGACGAGTGCCGCACCACTGGCCGCATTATGGATATCCCCGTGAGCCGTGCCATGCTCGGCCGCGTCGTCAATCCGCTCGGCCAGCCCATCGACGGCCTGGGCGACATCGTCGCCACGCACCGTCGCCCCATCGAGTTCAAGGCTCCCGGCGTCATCGATCGTACCCCGGTGTGCGAGCCGGTTCAGACCGGTCTGCTCGCTATCGACTCCATGGTGCCTATTGGCCGCGGTCAGCGTGAGCTCATCATCGGCGACCGTAAGACCGGTAAGACCGCCATCGCCATCGACGCTATCCTCAACCAGCGCGGCAAGGGCATGGTCTGCATCTATGTCGCCATCGGCCAGAAGGCCTCCACGGTTGCCAACATCCGCGAGACCCTCGCTCAGCACGGTGCGCTCGACTACACCATCATCGTTTCGGCCACCGCTGCCGATTCCGCCCCTATGCAGTACATCGCGCCTATGGCCGGTGCCGCTATCGGCGAGTTCTTCATGTACAACGGCGAGGACGGCAAGCCCGCCAGCGAGACCAACCCCGGCGGCCACGTGCTCGTCATCTACGACGACCTGTCCAAGCAGGCTGTGGCCTACCGTCAGATGTCGCTGACGCTGCATCGTCCGCCCGGACGCGAGGCCTATCCTGGCGACATCTTCTACCTGCACTCTCGTCTGCTCGAGCGTGCCGTCAAGATGTCCAAGAAGAACGGTTACGGCTCCATGACGGCACTGCCGATCATCGAGACCCAGGACGGCGACGTCTCGGCCTACATTCCGACCAACGTCATTTCCATTACCGATGGTCAGATCTACCTGCAGTCCGAGCTCTTCTTCCAGGGTCAGCGCCCGGCAGTCGACGTGGGCATCTCCGTGTCCCGCGTCGGTGGCGATGCGCAGACCAAGGCCATGAAGCAGGTCGCCGGCAACCTCCGTCTGGACCTCGCTTCCTATCAGGAGCTCGCTGGCTTTACGCAGTTCGGCTCCGACCTCGACGAGGCCACGCAAAAGCAGCTGACCCACGGTGCTCGCATGACTGAGCTCCTCAAGCAGCCGCGTTACAAGCCGTTTGAGGTTGGCGAGCAGATCGTTACGCTGTTCGCTGGCAACGAGGGCTTCCTGGATGACCTGGAGATCGCCGACGTGCTGCCCTTCCGTGCCGAGCTCATCGAGTACATGGACAATGGCTTTGGCTCGCTGCTCGACAAGGTTCGCGCCAAGAAGATCGATGATGACACCAAGGCTGAGCTCTTGCGCGTCATCGGCGACTTCAAACAGCAGTTCATGGCCAAGCACCATTCGGATGTTTCTGGATCAGAGGAGAACTAAGCCCCATGGCCAACCTTCGCGACATTAAGAAGCGAATCTCCTCGGTTACCACGACCAAGCAGATCACGCGTACGATGGAGATGGTCTCTACGGCCAAGATCCGTCGTGCCCTCGATCGCTCCAAGCAGGCCGAGCCCTATAAGGAGGCGCTGACCGACGTCATGTTGACGGTCGCCGGCGACGCTTCCTGTTCGGGCACCGATCCCATGCTGCAGAAGCATGAGAGCGTCAAGCATGGCCTGATTGTCGTTATTGCCTCGGACCGCGGCCTTGCCGGCGGTTTCAATACGACGGTGGAGCGCACGGCCGAAAAGCTCGCCGCTTCTTGGGCGAACGACGGCATCGAGTGCGAGATCATCGCGTGTGGGCGCAAACCGGCCACGTATTTCCGTGACCGCGCAAACGTTGTCATGCACTTTGAGGGCAACTCCTCTGAGCCCGATTTCAATCAGGCCCGCATGATCTCCTCTCATATCTGCGATGCGTATCGTGCCGGTGAGCTTGACCGTGTCGAGCTTGTCTACCACCACGCCAAGAACCGCGTGGATCAGGAGCTTCGCGTCGAGCATCTGTTGCCGCTCGACCCCGAGATGATCGCTATGGCCCACGGTCCGCGTAAGAACGAGACCGACGCCCCTAAGCGCATCTCGTCCACGTTCGAGTTCGTGCCCTCTCCCGAGCATGTTCTCGGCAAGCTTGTGCCGTCTTATATCCTGACGGTCATCTACCAGGCCCTGATCGATTCGGCGGCTGCCGAGCAGGGTGCACGCCGCAAGGCCATGCACTCCGCGACGGAAAACGCCACCGCGATCATCTCGACCCTTACCCGCACGTATAGTCGCGTGCGCCAGGCTTCGATCACGACCGAGATTAACGAGATCGTCGGCGGAGCCTCAGCATTGGAGGAACAGTAATGGCTAATAACACCGTAAAGCTTGCGGTCGAGGAAGCCACCAAGAAGACGACTGCCGGTGATGGTCGCATCGTGCGAATCATCGGCCCTGTCGTCGACGTCAAGTTTGACGGCGCGGTGCCCCCGATCTACAACGCGCTCACGGTCGAGGCCGAGACCCCGATCGGTCATCTGAGCACGATCCTCGAGGTCGAGAGCCAGCTTCCGGGCGGCGTCGTCCGCACGGTCGCCATGTCCTCGACCGACGGCCTGCAGCGCGGCCTCATCGCCACCGATACCGGTGAGCCCATGAAGATGCCCGTTGGTCCCAAGACGCTCGGTCGCATTTGGAACGTCATGGGCAAGCCCGTCGACGGCAAGCCCATGCCCGAGGTGGAGGAGTTCTACCCCATCCACCATGCAGCGCCCCGCTTTGACGAGCTCACCACCAAGACCGAGATCTTCGAGACCGGCATCAAGGCCGTCGACCTGCTCGAGCCCTACATCCGTGGCGGCAAGACGGGCCTGTTCGGCGGCGCCGGCGTCGGCAAGACCGTTCTGATTCAGGAGCTCATCAACAACCTCGCCCAGGAGCACGGCGGCACCTCGGTGTTCACCGGCGTCGGCGAGCGTACCCGCGAGGGCACCGACCTGTTCCTCGAGATGAGCGAGTCTGGCGTTATCGACAAGACCTGCTTGGTCTATGGTCAGATGAACGAGCCGCCCGGAGCGCGTCTGCGCATCGGTCTGGCCGGCCTTACCACCGCTGAGTACTTCCGCGATCGCGGCCAGGACGTTCTGCTGTTCATCGACAACATCTTCCGCTTCTCCCAGGCAGGTTCCGAGGTTTCCGCACTGCTGGGCCGTATGCCGTCCGCCGTTGGTTACCAGCCCACGCTGGCAACCGAGATGGGCGACCTCCAGGAGCGTATTACCTCGACCAAGACGGGCTCCATTACCTCCGTCCAGGCTGTCTACGTCCCCGCAGACGACCTGACCGACCCGGCGCCTGCCACGACGTTTACGCACCTCGACGCCACCACGGTTCTTTCGCGTAGCATTTCGTCGCTTGGCCTGTTCCCGGCTATCGACCCGCTCGCATCTTCCTCCGACGCTCTCGATCCCTCGATCGTCGGCGAGGAGCACTACCGTGTCGCCGTCAAGGTCCAGGAGCTCCTGCAGGAGTACTCCGACCTTCAGGACATCATCGCCATTCTGGGTATGGACGAGCTGTCCGAGGAGCAGCGCCTTACGGTCAACCGTGCCCGTAAGATTCAGCAGTTCCTCTCGCAGTCCTTCCACGTCGCCGAGAAGTTCACCGGCAACCCCGGTGTCTACGTCCGCGTCGAGGATACCGTCCGCTCTTTCGCCGAGATTGTCGACGGCAAGGCCGATGACCTGCCCGAGCAGGCTTTCCGCTATGCTTCCACGATTGAGGACGTGCGCGAGCGCGCCCGCAAGATGGGGGAGAAGTAGGTTATGCGTATCCGCATCGTGTGCCCCGTGAGCTGCGCCTATGAGGGCGACGCTGCGTTTGTGTCGATTCCGTCCACGGATGGCGAGTTTGGCGTCCTGCCTGCTCACTCCAGCGAGATCTGCACGATCGACCGCGGTTACGTTCGCGTTTCCGATAAGGCCATGGGCACTGTCGACCACACGTTTGCCGTGGCCGGCGGCTATGCCCAGGTTGCGGACGATGTCGTGACCGTTCTCGCCGAGCGCGCTTGCGATTTGGCGACCGTCGATGCCGACAAGCTTAAAGCTGATATTCAAGGTTTTGAAGAGAAGCTGGGTAATTTGTCGGAGGATGATGCACGCCGCGCCTACCTCTATAATGAAATCGCATGGTGTAAGCTCAAGCTTGCCCAATAGTCAAACGATTTAGCGTTCGACCATTTGCGAACACATCATGCCCGGGATGGCCCAGCCACCCCGGGCATGCTTTTTGAAAGGGTAGACCTTGGATATTATCCGCGTTGAGGGTGGCCACGCCATCGGAGGCTCCGTGCCCGTCTCGGGCGCCAAGAACTCCGCGCTCAAACTCATGGCGGCAACGCTTCTGGCGCCGGGCAAGACGACGCTGCAGAACGTGCCCGATATTTCCGATGTCCACGTTATGGGCAAGGTGCTCAAGGGCATGGGCGCTACGATCGATGTTCTCGACGAGCACACGCTCGAGATTGATACCTCTCAGGTCGATTCATGGGAGGCCCCCTACGAGCTCGTTGCCAAGATGCGCGCTTCCACCGCCGTCATGGGGCCCCTGCTGGGCCGCTTCCATCGCGCCAAAATTGCCATGCCGGGCGGCTGCAACCTGGGTGCTCGTAAGATCGATATGCACATTCTTGGTCTTGAGGCCCTGGGCGTTGAGTTCGATACCGCCCACGGTTACATCAACGCTAATGCGCCCCAAGGTCTGCGCGGTACCACCGTCACGCTCGAGTTCGCCAGCGTCGGTGCGACCGAGAATCTCATCATGGCCTCTGTGCGCGCACAGGGCACCACGGTTATCGACAATGCCGCCCGCGAGCCCGAGATCGTCGATCTCGCTAACATGCTCAACGAGATGGGCGCCAAGATTGTTGGCGCCGGTACGCCCGTCGTGACTATCGAAGGCGTGGAAGAGCTCCATCCCGTTATCCATCGCGTGGTGGGCGACCGCATCGAGGCCGGTACCTTTATCGTCGCCGGTGCGTTGATGGCGGACGATCGCGGTGTCGATGTCACGGGCTTTTGCCCCATTCATTTGGGCATGGTGCTCAAGAAGATGGAGCTCATGGGTATCGACTGCGAGCGCGTCGAGGATGGCGTCCATGTGAACCGTGCCGAGCGTATCAAGCCGGTCGACATCCAGACGCTTCCGTTCCCCGGTTTCCCGACCGACATGCAGGCGCAGATTATGGTGCTCTCCGCCCTTGCCGACGGCAGTTCCGTTATTACCGAGAACATCTTCGAGAATCGCTTTATGTTTGCCTCTGAGCTGGTGCGCATGGGTGCCGACATTCGTATCGAGAGCCATCATGCCATGATTCATGGCGTCAAGGGCTTCTCGGGTGCACAGGTTACCTCGCCCGATCTGCGCGGCGGAGCGGCCCTCGTCGTAGCGGGCTTGATCGCCGACGGGACGACCGAGGTTTCGGCTATCCATCACATCAAGCGCGGCTACGAGCAGTTTGTCGAAAAGCTGCAGGCGCTCGGCGCGCATGTCGAGCATGCTACCGTCCCCGATCCCGTCATCTACTAATACAGGTTGCCTATGTTTAATAAAAAGCCCCTCGCAGATACCACCACCCGAAGACCCTCAACTGGTGCGCAGGCCAAGATCTACAGTCGCGATAACGTGGCTCGCTATTCCGAGCGCGCTCGCCAACGTCGTCGTAGCCACACGATTCGTCACGTCGCGCTCATTGTCGTGCTTGGCGTGCTGTTGAGTGCCACTACCGCTGCCGGCCTGTGGTTTGCCACCATTATGGGCAAGCTCGGCGATTCTAATGTCATTACCGACAATCTGCGTCGGGTTCTGGTTGACACCGATGAGGCAAAGGATCCGTTCTACGTGCTGCTTCTTGGCACCGACGGCCGTCCGGGCGAGGATACGTATCGTGCCGACTCGATTATCCTGGCACGCATCGACCCCACGCAAAAGCAGGCGACGCTCATTTCCGTTCCGCGCGACACCAAGGTCGAGTACAAGGGCGAGACCATGAAGATCAACGCCTGCCATACCGTTGGCGGCGCCGAGGCCATGGTCGAGGCGGTCAACGAGCTGTGCGGTGTTCAGATTTCCCACTATGCCGAGGTCAGCTTCGACGGTATGCAGGCGCTGATTGATTCGGTTGGCGGTATCGACATTAACGCAACCGATGATGTTGACGACCCCGAGCACCTGGATATTAAGATTACCGCTGGCCAACAGCATATGGACGGTGCCACCGCCCTTACCTATGCCCGCTGCCGCTACACCTATGCCGACGGCGATTACACGCGCATGCGCCACCAGCGTCAGGTGCTTGGCGCCCTTGGCAACCAGATTCTCAATAACTTCGATGCCACGAAGATCTTTGGCCTGGTTAATTCGCTGTCCGATATGCTCGTAACCGATATGAGCGTTCAGGATATCGTGGCTACGGTCAATGCCATGCGCGGTATGGATGTCGACGGTATCTACTCGGCCAACCTGCCCTCGTACGCCGACGACAGCACCATGATCGACGGCGTGAGCTATGTCTTTGTCTACGAAGACGAGCTTAAGGAAATGATGGCCCGTGTCGACGCCGGCAAGGACCCCAAGGGCCCCAACACCATGGGTCTTTCCGACGGCTCCAGCTCCACGATCGGTGACCTCAGCAACAACACGTCTGACGACTACGCAAACGGTACCGCAACCTCATCGGTCAGCTCTGACGATTCCGATGACTCAAGCGATTCGAGCGATTCGGACTACTACGAAGAGCCCACCGGCGACGGCAACGGCTACGAAGCCAATTATTAGGGTTACGCGGGCTTACCAGCCCGCGTAACCAGATGACG
>UQPI01000013.1 GCA_900542945.1 uncultured Collinsella sp. | reverse complement strand
CGCTGCGCGGGCCCCGGGCACCCCATCTTGCCCCTCAATCGTCGGTCGCGTACATAAAGTACGCTTCCCTCCTCTTTCGCGGCAACCTGGGGCACCCGGAGCCCGCTCGCTGTCGTGGCCGGGGGAGTAAGTCTTCCGTTCTTTTCACTAATCGATCGATTTGTCCCAGGAGGCTCGAGCCCGAGAGGGGGCGAGCGTTTGGGGCGTGGCTGCGGCGTTGATTGCCGTGAATGTCAGCTTTGGGCGTATCATCGTGGGCATCTCACAAAACCTCGTTGCAAGGGAGACACACCCCATGGCTACAGAAAAGTCCTCCTCGCGCTCATGGATGTCCGATGCCGCGATCTATCAGATTTACCCGCGCTCGTTTAAGGACTCGACTGGTTCGGGTTTGGGCGATATCGCGGGCATTACCCAGCAGATGGACTATCTTGAGCGGCTGGGTATCGAGGCCATCTGGCTGAGCCCGTTTTACCCATCGCCTCTTGTCGATGGCGGCTATGACGTGGCGGACTACTGCGATGTCGACCAACGTCTCGGCTCGCTTGACGACTTCGATGACATGATCGCCGCGGCTCACGCGCGCGGCATCAAGGTCATCGTCGACATCGTGCCCAACCATTCGTCCAACCAGCACCCCTGGTTCAAAGCCGCTCTTGCCGCCGGCCCCGGATCGCCCGAGCGCGCCCGCTATATCTTCCGTGATGGTCGCGGCGAGCATGGCGAGCTGCCTCCCACCAATTGGAATGCCAACTTTGGCGGCCCCGCCTGGACGCGTGTTGCGGACGGTCAGTGGTATCTGCACATGTTTACGCCCGAGCAGCCGGACTTTGACTGGTCATGCCCCGAGGTTCGCGCGTTCTTTTGCGACGTCCTGGCGTTTTGGAGCGATCGAGGCGTCGATGGCTTTCGCATTGATGTGGCGCACGGTCTCGCCAAGGATCTCGACCGCGATGATCTCGACCAGTGGCATCTCGCCGAGGGCGATGACATGGTTGACGACGGCACCCATCCGCTGTGGGATCGCAACGAGGTTCACGAGATCTATCGCGAGTGGCGCCGCGTGTTCGACCGCTATAATCCGCCGCGCAGCGCTGTTGCCGAGGCGTGGGTGCTGCCCGAGCGCCAGTATCTCTACGCGCGCCCCAGCGAGCTTGGCCAGACATTTAACTTTGAGTTCGCCAAGGCCACTTGGACCTATGATGACATGCACGCTGCAATCGAGGAGGGCTTGAAGGCGGCCATCGAATCCGATTCCGCCTCGACCTGGGTACTCTCCAACCACGACGTGCCGCGCGTGGCGACGCGCTATGCCCTGCCGCAAATCAAGGCGACGCGCTACCACCAGATTGCGCTTGACTGGCTCTTACGCGACGGGTCGTCTTATGACGAGGACCGTGAACTCGGCGAGCGCCGCGCGCGGGCGGCCCTTTTGCTTGAGCTGGCGCTTCCGGGCTCGGCATACGTGTATCAGGGTGAGGAGCTCGGCCTTTTTGAGGTGGCCGATATCCCGTGGGCCGCACTCGAAGATCCTACTGCGACCAATACGCACGGACCGAAGCGCGAGAAGGGGCGCGACGGCTGCCGTGTGCCCCTGCCGTGGGTGGCAGCGGACGATCCCACGCAGGGCGGATCGTTTGGGTTTTCACCGGCGGACGCCGATGCGGCGCCCCATCTGCCGCAGCCTGCATGGTTTTCCGATTACGCTGCCGATAGGGAAGAAGCGGACCCGACATCGATGCTTGCGCTCTATCGTGACGCCCTCTGGCTGCGGCGCAAGCTGCGCGGGTGCGCCAACGATCTTGCGTGGCTCGATCTTGACGGGCGCACCGGCCTTGCGGATGGTGCCGAGGGCGCTGAGGGCGGCGTCATCGCCTATCGCCGCGACAACGGCTGGGCGTGTGTGACGAACTTCGGTGCAGCACCCGTGGAGCTGCCGGCGGGCAAGGTCCTGCTCACCTCATCACCGCTTGCAGACGGCAGACTTGCGCAGGACAGCTCTGCCTGGATCATGCTCGCTGAGTTGTAGGGGGCCTCTTGCGGCGAGTTTGCGTTTGCCCGCGCTTTCCATGGTGGCTGATGTCTTCGCGAGGTTCGAGAGGGCGTCGCAAAACTTTTCAAAAAAAAGTTCTTGCATAGGATGCGGGTATCACGTAAGATTAATCCTCGTAAGCGGACATGGCTCAGTTGGTAGAGCACAACCTTGCCAAGGTTGGGGTCGCGGGTTCGAGCCCCGTTGTCCGCTCCATTTGGGCGTTTAGCTCAGGGGGAGAGCGCTTCCCTGACACGGAAGAGGTCAGAAGTTCAAATCTTCTAACGCCCACCAAATGTTCGCAGCCCAGAGGCTTAGCCTCTGGGCTGTTTTATTTACAGGCTTTAGCCTGTGCGGGGCGCGCAGCGCGCCGCATCAGAAACCACCCGCTATGCGGGTGGGGCCAAACGGCTTTACAAAGCCGCCCCCTCGCCGGACACTTGCGATTGTTCAGGCCGCAAGGAATCCGAGTCGAGAGGGCGGTGGTGGCGTATGGCCCAGAAGGCCTACGGCCTGTCGCACACGAAGTGGACGTGCAAGTACCACGTCGTGTTCACGCCGAAGTATAGGCGCAAAGTCATCTACAACCAAATAAGGTCCGACCTTGGGGAGATCTTCAGGAAGCTCTGCCAGTACAAGGGGATAGAGGTCATCGAGGGGCACCTGATGCCCGACCACGTCCACATGCTGCTGGCGATACCGCCGAAGTACAGCGTGTCCAGCGTGATGGGCTACCTGAAGGGGAAGAGCTCGCTGATGGTATTCGGCAGGCACGCGAACATGAAGTACAAATTCGGCAACAGGAAGTTCTGGGCCGAGGGCCACTGCGTGTCCACCGTCGGCCTGAACGAGGCCACGATCGCGAAGTACATCCGGGAGCAGGGGAAGGCCGACATCGCGCTCGACCGGCTGAGCGCCAAGGAGTACGAGGACCCCTTCGATAGGGGGCCGGGGCGTAAATAGCGCCGGTTTGACCGGCCCGTCACGGGTCAATCTGCAGTGCGGCCCGAACCCCGTGAGGGCCGGCGCCTTTAGACGCGTGCCGGAAATCCAAGGGTTACACCCTAAGAGCAAACCACCCCTTCTAGGGGTGGTTTTGATTTTGCTCGCCAAATGGGTCGCCAAATACGTCACCAAATTTCGAGTTTTTTGATCTTCTGGGATGTTTCTCAGTAGCCATCCGAGAAAACTCTCATCTTCTCTGTTTGCATACACATATCTTTCAAGGATTCGTGCCGCGGTTACATGGGGCTCGGCAAGGCACGACCGCAACATGTTGGTCAAGCATAATCTTTTGGATTCTTTTGGCGTGAGCGGCTTGGTTTTGGTAGGATTTGTCAGCGGCTTGACTAAGGGGGTTTTATAACTGCCATGCAGGTAGCCGTGTTGGTAACGTTTTACCGACTTGCGAAGAACCCCTCATAATTAATGCGTCTGCAAAATGACCAATTGCTTTGACCTGCTGAAACACTATATGTTGTGTTTGAACTAAAAAAAGAATACAGGATATAGATGCCTCTTTGTCGTATGATAGATGGCGGACAGAGAACGAGGACCTTATTTGCCCCATTTGGATAGATCTTTGAGCCGCTTGATCGGCCGCGAGGATTGTCCGCATGAGGACCTATGGTTTATCGAGAACACAGATTGCGCGACGGCGCCGCAAGACAGGGGCAAGCCCTGCCGGGCATCGTTTGGCTCTGAAGCGCAATGAGACTACGACGCGAAAGAGGCAAGAGGATGAAGATCATCAAGCGCAGCGGCACCGAGGTTGTCTTTGACATCGATAAGATCGTCAATGCGATTCGCGCCGCAAACTTGGAGGTCGAGGAGAGCTCTCGTCTAACCGACCGCCAGGTGGTTTATGCGGCGCAAAACGTCGCCGAGGCATGCGAGAACGCGGGCCACACCGTTTCGGTCGAGGAGATCCAGGATTTGGTCGAGGACGAGATCATGCGTCTCGACTGCTACGAGGTCGCCCGCCACTACATCATCTATCGCTATGTCCAGAGCCTGAAGCGCCAGAAGAACACGACCGACGACAAGATTCTGTCGCTGATCGAGTGCAATAACGAAGAGGTCAAGCAGGAGAACTCTAACAAGAACCCGACCGTCAACTCCGTTCAGCGCGACTACATGGCCGGCGAGATTTCCAAGGACCTGACTCAGCGCGTGCTGCTGCCCCAGGAGATCGTGGATGCCCACAACGAGGGCCTGATCCACTTCCACGATTCCGACTACTTTGCCCAGCACATGCATAACTGCGACCTGGTGAACCTGGAGGATATGCTTCAGAACGGCACCGTTATCTCGGGCACGCTGATCGAGAAGCCGCACAGCTTCTCGACTGCCTGCAACATCGCGACGCAGATTATCGCCCAGGTTGCTTCCTCCCAGTACGGCGGCCAGTCTATTTCGCTGACCCATCTTGCCCCGTTTGTTGAGGTGAGCCGTCAAAAGATTCGCGGCGAGGTCGCTCGCGAGCTTGAGGAGCTCGGTGTTTCGGCATCTGCCGAAAAGGTCCGTGAGGTCGTTGAGGACCGTCTGCGCGATGAGATCCGTCGCGGCGTCCAGACGATTCAGTATCAGGTCGTGACCCTTATGACCACCAATGGCCAGGCGCCGTTCGTGACGGTCTTTATGTATCTCAATGAGGCCCGTACGCCCCAGGAGAAGCACGACCTTGCCATGATCGTGGAGGAGACGCTTCGTCAACGCTATGAGGGCGTTAAGAACGAAGCCGGTGTGTGGATTACCCCGGCATTCCCCAAGCTTATCTATGTACTCGAGGACGATAACGTTCACGAGAATTCCCCGTACTTCTACCTGACCCAGCTGGCTGCCAAGTGTACCGCCAAGCGCATGGTGCCCGATTACATCTCCGAGAAGAAGATGCGCGAGCTCAAGCTGTCGAAGGGCGAGACCGCCGGCAACGGCGATTGCTACACCTGCATGGGTTGTCGCAGTTTCCTGACGCCCGACCGCTCGGGCAACGGCTTTAACAATGTCGCCAACGCGCTGAACTATGACCCGACCAAACCTAAGTACTATGGCCGCTTTAACCAGGGTGTTGTGACCATCAACCTGCCCGATGTCGCGCTGAGCTCGCATCAGGACATGGACAAGTTCTGGAAGATCTTCGACGAGCGCCTTGAGCTGTGCCACCGTGCTCTGCTGTGCCGTCATGAGCGCCTGATGGGCACGCTTTCTGACGCTGCACCGATTTTGTGGCAGTACGGCGCCCTCGCTCGTCTGAAGAAGGGCGAGACGATCGACAAGCTGCTCGTGGGCGGATACTCTACCATCAGCCTGGGCTATGCTGGCCTGTATGAGTGCGTCAAGTACATGACGGGCCACAGCCACACCGAGAAGGAAGGCACGCCGTTTGCCATGGCCGTCATGCAGCGCATGAACGACAAGTGCGCCGAGTGGAAGGCTGCGAGCGACATCGATTTCTCGCTGTACGGTACGCCGTTGGAGTCGACGACCTACAAGTTCGCCAAGTGCCTGCAGCGTCGTTTTGGCATTATCCCGGGCGTGACGGACAAGGGCTACATTACCAACAGCTATCACGTCCACGTGTCCGAGGAGATCGATGCCTTCGATAAGCTTAAGTTTGAGGGCATGTTCCAGCAGCTTTCGCCGGGCGGTGCTATCTCTTACGTTGAGGTTCCCAACATGCAGGACAACCTCAAGGCTGTCATTCGCGTGATGCAGTACATCTACGACAACATCATGTACGCCGAGCTCAACACCAAGAGCGACTACTGCCAGGTGTGTGGCTACGATGGCGAGATCCGCATTGTCGAGGACGATGGCAAGCTGGTGTGGGAGTGCCCCAACTGCGGCAACCGCGACCAGGAGAAAATGAACGTCGCTCGTCGTACGTGCGGCTACATCGGTACCCAGTTCTGGAACCAGGGTCGAACCGAGGAGATCCGCGACCGCGTGCTGCATCTCTAATAACCATCCCAGGCTGCCCTGTAGCGAGGCCCCGGACCTTTACTCGCTATTTCGGACAGTCCTGGCTCACGACGGAGGCGCCACTGGCGCCTCCTGTTCGTGCGGAACTCATATCGAGCAAAGGTCCGGGGCCTCGCTACAGGGCAGCCAAGTTGATGTAGCTGAGATGCAGCATGCGGTCTGCTCACTCTTCGAAGTTCTTAGCGGAAATAATTCGAGTTGCAGCTGCGATTTACTTGCGATGGTGGTTGAGCCGCAACCCAGTTTTTATTGGACCTCGAACCCTATGCTCGATGTTCGCTTCGTTCATTGAGTTACCCTTTGCATGAGGCCGGGACATATCGTCCCGCCCGCAGTTTCGCAGGCCGAAGGCCGAGAATGTTTGAGGACGGGATGATATGTCCCGGCCTCCCGGGAGAGTTACCTATGAACTACGCGAACATTAAGTATTTCGACATTGCTGATGGAGAAGGCGTTCGTACTTCTCTGTTTGTGAGTGGGTGCCGTCGCGGGTGCAAGAACTGCTTTAACTCTGTTGCGTGGGACTTTGCTGCGGGCGAGCCCTTTGATAGCGCCGTCGAGGACAAGATTATCGAGAGCCTCGACCATCCCTTTATCGATGGTCTGACGATTTTGGGCGGCGAGCCCATGGAGCCCGAGAATCAGGCGGGGCTCGTTGAGTTTGTCGAGCGTGTTCGCGCGGCCTATCCAGTGGGGTCGGGGAAGACCATTTGGTGCTTTACCGGTGACGTGCTCGAGGAGCTTATGCCGGGTGGTCGTCATCATACCGAGGTGACGGACCGCATCCTTGCCTGCCTTGACATGCTGGTGGACGGCCCGTTTGTTCAGGACCTGTACGATATCTCGCTGCGCTTTAGGGGTTCGAGCAACCAGCGCGTGATCGATATGAACGCTACGCGCGCCCGTGCTGAGCGCGAGGGCGTTGCGCTTTGTGATGCGGTTGAACTTTGGCGTGATGATCCGGTCTATTCGACCCATACTATGTAGCTTGTGGTCGATGCCGGAGGGCGTGGTACCATAGCGCGAACGTGAAATCGGAAAAGTGAGGCCCAGATGGTCGATCAGGAAAAAGTCGAGGCCGCCATTAAGCTGTTGCTTGAGGGCATAGGCGAGGACCCAACTCGTGAGGGCCTGCTGGAGACCCCGGCGCGCGTTGCCCGTATGTATGGTGAGATCGCCGGCGGTATGGACCAGAGTGCCGAGGAACACCTGTCCAAAACCTTTGCCGTCGCTTCGAACGATTTGGTTATCGAGCGCGACATCACGTTCTACTCGCTGTGCGAACATCATCTGCTGCCGTTTTATGGCAAGGCCGCCATTGGTTATATCCCTAACGGTCGGGTGGCTGGGCTTTCCAAGCTCGCCCGCACGGTTGAGGTTTATGCCCGCCGTCTTCAGCTGCAGGAGCAACTGTGCGCACAGGTTGCCGATGCCCTCATGGAGTATCTCGCTCCCCAGGGAGCGATTGTGTTGATGGAGGCCGAGCATATGTGCATGACGATGCGTGGCGTGCAAAAGCCCGGCACCAAGACCGTGACGCTCGCTCGCCGCGGCGTCTTTGAGACCGATCCCGCGCTCGAGGAGCGTTTCTTTAGGATGCTGGACCGCTAACCATGAGAGTCGTCAACGACTTTACATCGAAGACCGATGAGGGGACGTCGCGTCGCGGCTTTATGGCTTCGGGCCTGGCCCCCTTTGGCGCCATGCCTCGCATTGATTACATTTGTACCAACGGGCTGTTCCGGCGGCACCTGGGCAACATTGCACAGTTGGAATCGGGGCGCATCTTCTGCCGCCACGGTATTGACCATCTGCTCGATGTCGCTCGCATTATGTGGATCAAGAATCTCGAGGAGCAGCTCGAATTTGACCGCGAGGTCATCTACGCCACGGCACTTCTTCACGATATCGGCAAAGATGAACAGTATGAATCGGGTATATCCCATGATGTTGCAAGCGAACGCGTCGCTGATGCGATCCTCGGTGGCATGCCCGATGACATGGCGTTTGAGCCGGCCGATGCCGCAGCCATTAAGACGGCCATTCTGGGCCATCGAAAGCTGCGCGTGAACAGCCAACCGCTTGAGCGTCTGCTCTATGCAGCCGACAAAGCGTCGCGCGCCTGCTTTGCATGCCCCGCGCGCAATGCTTGCAACTGGAGCGATGATAAAAAGAACCTGTCGATTCGCGTGTAGTTGATTTGCGCGGTCGGGGTTCTAAACGAAGGAGACGATCGCGATGAGTAACAAGAAACTGCCCGAGAATGCCACCAAGACTGAAGGCGCCGAGCTCGCTCGCCGTGGAAGGGGCGAAATATCCACCGCAACGGCGGTGCCTCACGTGAGCTATGACGATCTGCGCCATGCCGATCGTATTGCCATTGACGGCCTTGAGGTTTTTGCCAACCATGGCGTGTATCCCGAGGAGAACGCGCTGGGTCAGAAGTTCATTGTTTCTCTGGTGCTCTATGCCGACCTGCGCGCGGCGGGGGAGCACGATAACCTGGATGCCTCGATTGACTACGGCTCGGTGTGCCACGATGTTGATGGCTATCTGCGCGAGCATACGTTTAAACTCATCGAGGCGGCAGCCGAGGGGACGGCCCAGATGCTGCTGCGCCGTTATCCCTCGCTGCTTGGTGTGCGCATAAAGCTCGATAAACCGTGGGCGCCTGTCGGCTTGCCGCTGGCAAGCTGCGGCGTCGAGATCGAGCGCGTGCGCTAGTCGACGCTAGAGCTTGTTGAGGGGTGGCTGCTTGAGCCGCTGCGACAGAGCTCTATTGTTAGGGCAGTACGTGTCGAGCAGGGCGTGAAACCGCTGGTTGTGGCTTGGCTCGAGCAAGTGGACGAGCTCATGGGCGACAACCATGTCGAGGCATTCGACGGGGTAGGCGGCGAGCTCGCGCGCGATGCGAATGGCGCCGGATTTGGGCGTGCATGAGCCCCAACGCGTTTTCATGCTGCGTACGGAAATGCGGGAAACGGCGACACCCATTGCGATTTCGTATGCGTGCACCATATCGCGCAGCGCCGATGCGACCTCGGACGCATAGAGCTGGTCGATGTGGGCTTGGAGCTCGTCGGACGTTAGGCCGTCGAGGATTGCGCGCTGCTTAGCCTGTGGGCTTTCGTCCGATTCGTCGGTACCCATAAAACTTGCGAAGGTGGCCTGTTTGGGCCGCGGTGCGGGTGATGCAAAGTTGTGATCGAGTGCGTCCTGTACCGTGACGGGCTTGCCCCAAAGCGCAATGATGGACGAGGGACTGAGCGGCTCTCGCGCCGTCGCCTGACGTTGCTCGCGCTGGGAAAGTCGGCTGATAATCCAGGCACTGTTGCGCTTCACAAACGCTTCGATACGTTCGCGGCTGGCGCCGATCGGTGCGCTGGCGTGGACCTCGCCGCTCGATGTGACGCGTAGGTTGAAGTTCTTGACGCGCTTTTTGGTAACGACGACGGGGATGGGCGTCCCATCCGGTCGGGGTACGGAAATCGTGAATTGCTGCGTCAAAAGCGGTCCTTTGGATTGGGGACGGGCCGGCATGTCGACCGTTCGGCATGCCGGCCCGCTCAAGGAATGTGAAATTAATAACGCTCAAAGAAGGCAAGCGCGTTGTCGCTGCAGAGCTTCTGCATCACGGTCTTGCCAAAGTGCTTGGAGAGCATGTTCTGGAATTCGGGCATCTTGCTGGCATCGGAGAGGAAGGCGGGCACCTTGGCACCGTCCCAGTCGCCGCCGAGTGCGATGACGTCCTCGCCACCCAGGTCGAGCCAGTGCTCTATATGGGCCGCCAGCTGTTCGAAGGTGACGTCTGCGGCGGTCTCGTCGGTTGCGTCGTTGGATAGGAACTCGCTGCAGTAGTTGAGGCCGACGATGCCACCCATGTCGCGAATGGTGCGGAACTGGTCGTCGGTGAGGTTGCGCTTGACGCCGCAGACAGTGCGGGAGTTGGAGTGGCTGGCGACGAAGGGGCGCGTGGCGCGGGCGGCAACTTCGTCAAAGCACTCGTCGTTAAGATGGGAGACGTCAAGCACCATGCCGGCGTGCTCCATCTGCGTAAGCGCCTCGATGCCGGCGGCGGTAAGACCGGCGTGGGTATCGTGTCCGCTCGCGAGCGGTCCCTGCGCGTTCCAGCTGAGTGATGACATGAGTACGCCCAGGCTCTTGAGCACCTCGATCAGCGCGGGGTCCTCGGCAAAGAACGTGGCGTTTTCGATGGTGTGGATGCAGGCGACCTTGCCGTCTTTGAGCGCGGGGCGAATGTCAGCGGCGCTGCGTACGTTGACCATGCGGTCGTGGTTGAGCATTGCCTGGCCGCTCATGTGCGCCATGATCTGCGCCTGGAAGCGCGCGGCGTGGGCGGTGGGAATCTCGTCGGGGACAAACGTGGCGAAACACTGTGCCCACGGCGTGTTGCCGATCTTTGCGAGCGAGATGGCGCAGGCGTTTCCCTCGATGAGGTCGAAATCTTGCGGATGCGTTTCGTCGCCGGGGAAATAACCGTCGGTGCCGGCGGTAAAGCGCAGGTCGAGATCGAGCGTGGCCCAGCCGATGCGGTCGGCGGTGTCGCAATGTAGGTCAAATACGGGATATGCCATGGTTCCTCCGGTTGCAGCGTTTCTTTGCAAACTGTCTTTGAATTGTATGACTAGGGTATAGTTAGCGCCATATGTTCACGGCGGCTTGCGTTTGCGCCGCCCTTATCACGGAGGTTGCCATGTCCAACCAGGGCAAGAAGGTCAAGACCCATTATCGCGGCACGCTCGATGACGGCACGCAGTTCGATAGCTCCTACGATCGCGGCGAGCCGCTGGAGTTCACCTGCGGCGCCGGTCAGATGATCAAGGGCTTCGACGCCGCCGTTATCGATATGCAGGTGGGCGAGAAGAAGTCCGTGCACATCCCGGCTGCCGATGCCTACGGCGAGCACAATCCCGAGATGGTTCTGACCTTCCCGGCCGAGCAGGTTCCCAACATCGAGCAGATCGAGAAGGGCATGAAGCTCTTCCTGTCCACGCCGAGCGGCATGCCCGTCCCCGCCGTGGTCATCGACGTGACGCTCGAGGCCGTGACGCTCGACGCCAACCACGAGTTGGCCGGCAAGGACCTCAACTTTGACATTGAGCTTGTCGAGGTCGAGGACTAGGCTGTGCCTGCGAATCTGGTTTCGACAGCGTGCCTCGGAAATCTCAACGATCCGTCCTATGAACTCCTGCTTCGCCGGAAGTTAGGCGGCGTCTTTGAAGTTGACGAGCTGCTGCTCGATTGGGACCAGGCTGATGTATGCGCGTTTGTAGGCGTGACGGAGCTGGGGCGCACAGTCGATGTTCGGCTGGATGCTGCCGACGACGGTCGTCTTGCCGATGGTGACGTGCTCGCCATCGACCGTTCGGGCATGGTGCCCGTGGCGGTTGTCGTGCGCCTGCGCAGCGCCGAGGTTTATTTGGTCGAAGTTGACCGCATGGACCCGATTGCGCTCGCGCATGCGTGCTGGGAGATCGGTAATATGCACGCGCCGCTTTTCCGAGGCGATTCGGACGAGCATGCCGTGCGCATGTATACGCCGGTGCAGCCTGTTTTGGGCCGCATGCTCCGGGGTGTCGAGGGAGCTCGAATCTCGATCGTTTCGCGCGAGCTCGATGCCAGTCGACGCTTTGCATCGAGTGCGGCCGATGTTGTCGTGAGCATGGCTCCCGACTTTACCATCGTAAAAAAGACGCGCGGCTAAGCGCGCGTATGCGCAAGACGGGCTTTGAGGGGCGACCGACCAAGGCCCGTCTTGCTGTTGATGAGATGCTTTGGGGGAAGCATATGGGTCTTGAGGGAATCAAGCTGATCGCCTGTGATTTGGATGGTACGTTGCTGCATCCTGGGGAGCGGGAGCCGCGTTCCGAGGCCTTTGAGCTTATCGATGAGCTGCATCGTCGCGGTATCGTGTTTATGCCGGCGAGTGGCCGTCAATATGCGAGTCTGCGCTACCTGTTTGCCCCGGTGGCCGATGAGCTCGCCTATGTATGCGAAAACGGAGCCCTGGTGATGAGCGAGGGACGTGCCGTGGTCAAGCGTTCTATGGAACGTGGCCTGGCCATGGATATCGCGAATGCCGTGGTTGCGTACCCCCGTGCCGACGTGACCCTGTCGTGTGAGGGGCATCTCTACACCATGAACGGCAACGATGCGTTTGTTGACCACCTGCGCTATGAGGTCCATTGTGATGTGGCGGTAGTCGACCGTCCCGAGGACATCGACGAGGACGTCATTAAGATTGCCTTTCAGACGCCCGAGGTGGATCAGCCGGCGGCCCTGGAGTATTTCGAGCGCCTCTTTAGCGACCGAGTCGATGTGATGACGTCGGGAACCGAATGGACTGACTTTATCGGCTTTGACTCGGGCAAGGGGTCCGCGCTTGCCGATTATGGTCGTGCCCTGGGGGTTTCGCCCGATGAGATGATGGCGTTTGGCGACAATGAGAACGATCGCGACATGCTCAACGTCGTGGGCCATCCCTATTTGATGGAGAGCTGCAACCCCACCATGCGCGGCATCAACGACCGCGTCCGCTACGTGCGCACGGTCGAAGAGGAACTGCATCGCCTACTCGCCGAGTAGATATATGCGGCATGCCTAGAAATCTACTTTTTGCTGCAGAGTGCAGAAAGGTGGATTTTAAGGCATGTCCCAAACATCTACCGGCAGTCGGGGCAGAGACCCTCGAAGATGGTGTAGTGCGACGTGACGTGCCAGCCGATTTGCTCGGATGCCTTGGCGTCGAGCTGAGCATCGAAGGGGAGCGGTACGTCGATGACGCGGCTGCACGAGGTGCAGATGATATGCGCATGCGGCTCGATCGTGCGATCGAAGCGGCTGCCGCCGGGCGTCTTGATGGAGAGGATCTCGCCGGCGTCGGCCAAGAGATTGAGATTGCGGTAGACCGTACCGCGGCTGATCTTGTCGTCCTGTTCGCGCACGGCGTTGTAGATCTCATCGGCGGTGGGATGGTTGTAGCTTTGGCGCACGGCATCAAGAACCAGCTTCCGCTGCTTGGTGTTTCTTCTTTGTACGGCCATGCGCTTCGCCTCTTTTCTATCAACGGTCGTAGGTAAATGATACCGTATTTAGCACACAATACTAATAATGAGGACTGAAACCGTCTTCATCGGCAAGCGGGGCTCGGGCCTGGGCGTCTACGAGGCGAAAACGTGTTCCCATGCGCTCATAGGAGGCATGAAGCGCCTCGAGATGAGACAGGATGTTTGCCGGAGCTCCCTGTATCTCCATCTCGACTGACCCGTCTTCCATGTTGCGCACCCAGCCGGTGAGTGCGTGCGTCTGCGCGAGATTGGTGTTGGTAAAGCGAAAGCCGACGCCCTGGACTTGGCCCTCCCACCGAAGAAAATAGCGCTGAGGGGCGTTTTGAGTGGCCGCGTCGCTTGCGAGCACGGTGAGCCTACGGCGCAGCTCGAGCTCGACGCCAGAAGGCTTTTGGGGTTCGCGGCTGCCGCCGGCGACGCCCGAGAAAAGCTTGTCGAAAAAACCCATCGCTAGGCCTGCTTGCCTGCATCGGCCGGGAAGGTAATGCCGGCCTGCTGGCGCACGGCATCCATGATGCGCAGCGAGACGAGCGTGACATCGCGGTAGTGGCCAAGCTCGTGGCGTCCCGCCGGGGTCTCCCAAATCTCTTCCTTAACGTTATCGATGCCGCCGATGGCGGTGATAAAGTCTGTGAGTTCGTATTCCATAGTGTTGCTCGATTTGGGCAGGTCGAGCACGCGGCCGTTGTCGCCCTGTTCGCGCGGTGCCTCGGTTGCCGAACCGCGTACGACATCGCCGCGATAGTCGATGCGGACGTTGCGGGGCGTGGACAGATGGTCGATCTGGATAGTGCCACGCTCGCCTTCGATCTGCGAGGGCAGCAGGTCATTCGTTATTTTGGAGTGCGCGAGCTCGACGGAGATGCGGCCACCGCCGTAGCTGGCGAGGATGGAACCGCAGCCGTCGATGGGGCCGTGCGTGAGCTGTCGCGTGGTGGGGTCGAGCAGAGTAGCCATGCTCGTAAGGCCGGAGGGCATGCCGAAAATCTCGACCATGGGCTCGACGGTGTAGACACCAATGTCCATGAGGGAACCCGATGCCATATTGCAGTCGAAGATATTGGTGGCGCGTCCCGCGAGAATCTCGTTGTAGCGCGAGGAATATTTGCCAAAGCGCAATGAGGCGCGGCGGATGGGGGCGATCTCGCCCAGAGCGTCCTCGATGGCGTGGAAGGCGGGGTCGTGGAGGGGACGCATGGCCTCGAGGGCCACGACACCTGCTGCCTCGGCAGCGCGGAAGACTTCCAGCGCCTGCGCTTCGGTGGCACAGAAGGGCTTCTCGACGATGACATGCTTGCCACCGGCGATGCAGGCAAGGGCTTGCTCGTAGTGAAGTGCGTTAGGGCTGCCGATATAGACGGCGTCGACGTCGGCGGCTGCCGCGAGCTCGTCAAGTGCGGTGAAGTTACGCTCGCCGCCGTGCTTAGTGGTGAAGGCGGCGCCGCGATCTGCATCGCGCGAAAGCGTGCCCACAAACGCGGCTTGGTTGTTGGCGTTGACGACTTGGATAAAGTCGTCGGTGATCATGGATGTGCCGATGGTCGCGATGCGCAGCATACGTCCCCCTTGCGTTGTTTGGTCTACGGGATGAGTGTAGCGCGTGGGGATATAAAGCTGCGCGAGAATGCTATTACAGGTCGCTCTCGTTAAAGCCGGCGTCGATATCGAGGTTGCTGCCGTCGGCCGCCGTGGTGGCGAGCTCATCGCAGCGCTCGTTGAGCTCGTGACCGGCGTGACCCTTAACCCAGATGAACTCAACCTTGTGCTTGCTTTTGGCGGTGAGTAGGCGCTCCCATAGGTCGCGGTTCTTGACGGGCTGCTTGTTGGCGGTTTTCCATCCGCGTTTTTTCCAGCCGTCGATCCAGTGCTTGTTAAAGGCGTTGACGACGTACTGCGAATCGGAATGGACTTCGACCTCGCAGGGGCGGTTGAGTGCCTCGAGTGCCACGATGACCGCCATGAGCTCCATGCGGTTGTTGGTGGTCTTGGCGTAACCGCGCGAAAGCTCGGAGGTAAAGGTCTTGCCGGCGGGGTTGGTGTATTTGAGCACGGCGCCGTAGCCGCCGCGTCCCGGATTTGATCGGGCCGAGCCGTCGGTATAGATGATGACCTTCACGGGCTTCCTTTCGTTGGGTACGTTTCGTGTGAGTGACCATTGTAGCGCCATGCCCGTCGGGGGCTAGCAGTCTACGATTTCTACCCCGTCTTCTGACAGTTGGTTGGCATGGATGATGCGGTTGAGCTCGTCGAGGTATTGCTGCAAGAGGGGAGAGGGCTTGCGGTCGTCATGCATGATGTAGCCCACATGCATCGTCGGGGCGTCTGCCAAGGGGATCGATGCCATGCCCCATTGCATTTCATTGGAGAGGACGCCGGTCGACAGGGTGTAACCGTTCGACGTGATAAGTAAGTTAGTAAGTGTTCCGCGGTCCGAGATTCGAATGTTGCGGTCGCAAGGGACATAGCTAAAGGGTTCCTCGGCGTAATAGAAGGAGTTTGAGGTTCCCTGCTCAAAGCTGTAGCGCGTATAGGGCGTGAGGTCGGCAAGGGACAGCTGAGGGCGGCGTGCGAGCGGATGGCGCTCGCTAACGAAGACGTGGACCGTCGCGTCGAAGAGGGGATGGAAGCTTGCGCGGGCATCGGCGAAGGCCTTCTGCAGAACGCGGGCGTTAAAGTCATCCAGATACAGAATGCCGATATCGCTGCGAAATGCGCGGACGTCATCGATGATCTGCGATGTGGTGGTCTCGCGCATGATGAACTCGAACTTGCTGTCGCGGCAGCGCTCGACTACGTTGACAAAGGCCTCGACCGAAAAGGCGTAGTGCTGGGCGGAAATGGCGAGGCGGGCTTGCGGGGTACCGCCGTCCTCGTAGCGGGCCTCGAGCATGTCGGCCTGCTCTACGACCTGGCGCGCATAGCCCAAAAGCTCGGTGCCGTCGTTGGTGAGCGTGACGCCGCGGCTGGAGCGCGTAAAGATCTCCAGGTGGAGTTCCTGTTCCAGGCTTTTGACGGCGTTGGAGATGTTGGACTGAGCAGTATAGAGGCGTTGAGCTGCGGCGTTGATTGAGCCGGACTCTGCCACGGTGATCAGAAAACGAAGCTGCTGAAGGGTCATCGACGCCATCCTTTCGATAGTTATCTATAAAACAGATAACAAGTTAGCGCTTTTAAGTGATTGACCGAGGGAGACAATGCTCGTACTATTCAAAACACACAAAGGCGGTAGGTAATTAAGCCGACCACGGAACCGGGACGCGAAGGGAGGCCCGCATATGAATTGCTTACCAAGACGAATGCCGGGCTCCTGTTTGCGCCCGTCGGCGTGATCAGGAGACAGCGACTTATTTCTCTTACTCTTATTTACTTCTATTTGATCAAGGAGATCATCATGAGCCAGTTCATCAACAACCCCGAGCACACCTTTGGTTTCGATACCCTGCAGCTGCACGTTGGCCAGGAGAGCGCCGATCCTGCATCCGACGCCCGCGCCGTGCCGATCTACCAGACCACGAGCTATGTGTTCCGCAACTCCCAGCACGCCGCCGACCGCTTTGGTCTTGCCGACGCCGGTAACATCTACGGCCGTCTGACCAACTCCACCCAGGGCGTCTTCGAGGACCGTATCGCCGCACTCGAGGGTGGTGTGGCAGGTCTTGCCGTCGCCTCCGGTGCTGCTGCCATCACCTATACCCTGCAGGCTCTTGCCCAGGCCGGTGACCACGTGGTGGCTCAGAAGACCATCTACGGTGGCTCCTACAACCTGCTGGAGCATACACTCTCCCAGTTTGGCGTCGAGACCACCTTCGTCGATGCCCACAACCTGGACGAGGTCGAGGGCGCCATCAAGGACAACACCACGGTCATCTACCTCGAGACGCTCGGCAACCCCAACTCCGACATCCCCAACATCGACGCCATCTCCGAGATCGCCAAGAAGCACGGTCTGCCGGTTGTCGTCGACAACACCTTCGGCACCCCGTATCTGCTCCGTCCGTTGGAGCATGGTGCCAACATTGTCGTCCACTCCGCAACCAAGTTCATCGGCGGCCACGGCACCTCGCTGGGCGGCGTGATCGTCGACGGCGGTAACTTCGATTGGAAGGCGAGCGGAAAGTACGCCCAGATCGCTGAGCCCAACCCCTCCTACCATGGTGTTTCGTTTGCCGAGGCTGCCGGTCCCGCCGCCTTCGCAACCTATGTCCGCGCTATCCTGTTGCGTGACGAGGGCGCCTGCATCAGCCCGTTCAACGCCTGGGTCCTGCTCCAGGGCACCGAGACTCTGTCGCTGCGCGTCGACCGTCATGTCGAGAACACCAAGAAGGTCGTTGAGTTCCTGGCTGGTGACAGCCATGTCGCTAAGGTGAACCACCCGAGCCTGCCTGAGCACCCCGATCACGAGCTCTATCAGAAGTACTTCCCCCGTGGCGGTGCCTCAATCTTTACCTTTGAGATCAAGGGCGGCCAGGAGGCTGCATGGAAGTTCATCGATCACCTGCAGGTGTTCTCGCTGCTCGCCAACGTGGCCGACGTCAAGTCGCTCGTCGTGCACCCGGCTACCACCACGCACTCCCAGCTCTCTGCCGAGGAGCTCGCCGAGCAGAACATCACGCCCTCCACGATCCGTCTTTCCATCGGTACCGAGAACGCCGAGGATATCATTTGGGATCTGAAGCAGGCCTTCGCCGCGCTGGACGAGTAAGGCGACTTGTGCAAGGACCCCTTGCGACTCGATAGGTATAACTGCATAAAATGCCTGCTCAAGGCGCCTGTGCGAACAATGGTTGCACAGGCGCCTTCTTTGCATAGAGAGGGTGCAAAAACAGGGTTTTTGACACGCTTTATGCATTCGAGTTGTGGAAAACTCCTGTTGAGCGGATGTGAGTTTTACGCAAATGACGTGCACCTTTTGAGAAAAACCGCAGGTCGCGATTTGCTCGGGGTACTATGCAGCGCGATCGAATCACACGCAGCCTAAACGCAGCAAAAACGCACTACGGAGGTTTCCAGCTACATGAGGATCGATTCACGAAAACCGAAAGCCGCCGCCCTTTCCGCCGCTCTGACCGTGGCACTTTTGATGGGCGCCGGCGCAACTGATGCCCACGCGGCAACACTATCCGATACGGTCGGATCTACGCCGTCCGAGGCGACGCTGGTGCAGCCCGTCGACTACCGCGGCGACGGTTATGGCTCTATGCAGGAGTGGAACGCCTCGATGGGGGCAAAGCGCGATTCCCTGGAGATGCGCGCTCAGATCATTATGAATATGTATGGCGACTATGCTACCGATGACGAGCGTGCTGTGTTGCAGGGTTGCATCGACGGTGCGGGCAGCCTGTTGACGATGGGGGAGGTCGACGCCACGTCGACCGAGCTCGACGAGCTTCGCTCCATGCTTGAGGATGCCAAGCGCGAGGCGCTCGAGGCTGCCGCAGCCGAAGCCGAGGCCGCTGAGGCCGTTCAGGCTTCGTATTTCAACGCCGGCTCCGGCTCGTCTTACATGTCTGCTGCGTATTACGCGAACGGCTCGGGTCTGACGCGCTCGAGCGGCGTCAATAACTATAACGGCCGCCGTGAGACCTATTACAGCAGCAATGTGCTTTATCACTATCGCACGGGCGAATGGACTCAGGATTCTGAGGGCTTCTGGCGCGATTCCGACGGCTATTACGTTGTTGCCGCGGGCGATAAGGCCCAAGGCTCCACGTTTACCGGTTCCAAGGGCGAGTGCAAGGTCTATGACTCCGGCTGCGCTGCCGGAACCACCGACTACTACACCGGTTGGTAATCTGCCATAAGCCAATAGGACATGACGGGCGGGCGTCGTTACCGAGCCTTTGGGCAACGTAAGGGCGCCCGTTTTATATGTGCATTTGGGTTAACAGAACCCTTACCGTGGCGCTACGTTGGGCATATGGGCGCGGGGCACACTAAGTCATGAGAAACAAGGTCTTTCCCGTGGAGGAAGTGGTCTCATGAACGCTCGAGATATCGCTATTGCCACCGTCGCGTTAGTGCTTGGCTGCCTTGGTCCTACGGCCGCGCTGATCGCGGGCATGCAGGGCTCGTGCGGTGCTGCTCCTATCGTTGTGGGGGCCCTGATTGCTGTCGCTGCGCTGGGAAGCGCCGGCGTCGTCCTTTGCCGTGATGATGAGGACGAGATCGTGGGGTCCTAAAGTTAGCCTCAACTCTGGTTTTACCGGAGCGTGTTGCGTGCTCCGGATAGCGGTATTTAGAAGAACAAACGCATGGGAACTCACGGCTTAAAGCCAAACCAGTGTGGGGTGTCGCACGAGAGCGTGTGGGTGAGGTCGACCCAGCGATAATCGGTGCTTTTGAGCTGGGATGCGAGGTTCCAAAGGTCGAGCGCGGGCATGGGCGACTCCTTTCATCGGGCTTTTTGCTGATGTTAAAGCGGTGTCGTGACGGCTCGATTTCTGCTACGTTACGATACGTTCTCGATTGCGATTCCACGATGTTTCGGCCGCGTGACCATTGTGTTTCGCCTTGCCGGGGCGCTGATGGCGAAGGGAGGGGCCGTGCAATACCGCGTTGACCCCAAAAGTGGTAACCGAATATCTGCTCTGGGTCTGGGCTGCATGAGATTTCCCGGTGCGCCGGGGCACCCCGATGCGAAGACGGCCGATGCCATCATTTCCCGTGCGGTGGAACAGGGGATTAATTATCTGGATACCGCATATCTTTATCCCGGTAACGAGGTGTGCGTGGGCGCCTCACTTGAGCGCCTGGGGCTGCGTGACCGGGTGTTGCTGGCGACTAAGTTGCCGCACGCTTCGTGCAAATGTGCGGAGGATTTCGACCGCTTTTTTGACGAGCAGCTGCACCGTTTGCGGACCGACCATATCGACTACTACCTTATGCACAACATCACCTCGCCCGCCCAGTGGGAGCGCGTGGTGGCGTTGGACATCGAGGACTGGATTGCGCACCAAAAGGCTGCGGGGCGTATTCGCCAGATAGGTTTTTCGTACCACGGCAGTGCGGCGGACTTCCTCACGATGCTTGACGCGTATGACTGGGATTTTTGCCAGATCCAGTACAACTACGCTGGAGAGCGCTACCAAGCGGGGACGGCGGGACTCATGGCAGCCGCCGAGCGCGGGCTCGCGGTGTTTGTGATGGAACCGCTTTTGGGTGGACGCCTGGCGGGCAAGCTGCCTCCGCGGGCCCGCGCCGTGCTCGATGGCGCCCGTGACCCGCGCCTGCGCACTCCTGCCGCCTGGGGGCTTTCGTGGGTGTGGAACCATCCTCAGGTCACGATGCTGCTTTCGGGCATGACCGATACCGCGCAAGTGGATGAGAACGCGGCGCTGGCCGACCGAGCCCTGCCGGATTCGATGACGGGCGCTCAGCTCGATACCATTGCGCGCGTGCTGACGGAATTTGAAAAATCGAATCGCGTGCCCTGTACGGGATGCGGCTACTGCATGCCGTGTCCCAAAGGCATCAATATCCCTGGGTGTTTTGCCGCCTACAATGCAAGCTATGCGCACAGCTGGTTTACGGGTCTATCGCAGTATTTTACGGCGAGCGCGGTGCGGACGAGCGAGCCCAAGTTGGTGAGCAACTGCGTCAAATGCGGCAAATGCGCGCGTCACTGCCCGCAACACATCGATATTCCCGAGCGTCTCGACGATGTGCGCCGACGTTTCCAGCCTGGCCCCGTAACGGCCGCGCTTAAAGCCTTCCGCATAACGCGCTCCTCATGACCCTTTTATAACTTGCGGTGGAATAGTTCCTGTTTGCGGCAGAATAGGGGCCAAACAGGAACTATTTCACCGCAACTGATGAGGGGGAGCTGGAGATGCTAACGATTGGGTGTCATCTTTCGACGACGAAGGGCTATCGGGCGATGGGGGAGACGGCGCTGTCCATTGGCGCCAATACCTTTGCGTTCTTCACGCGCAACCCGCGCGGCGGCAAGGCGAAAGACCTTGATATGGATGATGTGGCGGCCCTGCGCGAGCTTATGGAGCAAAACGATTTTGGCCCGCTTGTGGCTCATGCTCCGTATACCTATAACCCCTGTTCGGCTAAAGAGCGGGCGCGCGAGTTCGCCTTGGAGGCAATGGCCGAGGACTTGCAGCGTCTGGAAGCACTGCCCGGCAACTACTACAACTTCCACCCCGGCGCGCATGTGGGGCAGGGCTCCGACGCCGGCATTCAGATGATCGTCGACGCCCTGTGCCAGGTGATGTTTGAGGGCCAGCAGACGACGGTGCTGCTCGAGACCATGGCGGGAAAGGGTACCGAGGTGGGCCGTAGCTTTGAAGAGCTGGCGCGCATTATCGAGGGTGCTGCCGCCAGGCGTCCAGAGCTATCGGACAAGCTGGGCGTGTGTCTGGACACCTGCCATGTGAGCGATGCCGGCTACGACATCATCCATGATCTGGACGGCGTACTCGACGAGTTCGACCGCGTGGTGGGTATCGACCGCTTGCGTGCCGTACACATCAACGATTCGAAGAACCCCAGTGGTGCCCATAAAGATCGTCACGAGTGCATCGGCAAGGGCTACCTTGGCAGCGAGGAGTTTGGCGGCGGTATGCAGGTTATGCAGAATATTGTATCGAATGGCCGCTTGCGCGCATTGCCATTCATTTTGGAGACACCGAACGAACTTGCAGGTTATGCGGCTGAAATCAAACTGTTAAGGTCATTGCAGCAGTAATGACTGTCATAAAGTGGAGTGTTCCATTCACGTTATGGGTTTGTTTCAATCAGTTTTCTAATTGCGGATTCTTCCAAACGGGCGCATAATATCCAACAGTTTTTGCAGACCTCTGAATCAAACGGGGTCACCGGAAGGAGACTGATTATGAAGCTGAAGAAGCTTGGCGCATTTGCCGCCACGGGCGCCATGGCACTCGCCCTCGCACTGACGGGCTGCGGCTCGTCCAACGCCACCTCTGGTTCTGATGCCGGTTCCAGCAGCTCTGACGACGCTAAGGTCGAGAAGGTCGACGGCTCCAAGGAGTACGCGCTCGTCAAGGACGGTACGCTGACCGTCGGCACCTCTGCCGAGTACGCTCCGTTTGAGTACAAGGACGACAACGGCGATTATCAGGGCTTTGACCTTGAGCTTATCAAGGCTATCGGCGACAAGCTGGGCCTGGATGTCGAGTACGTCAACAATGACTTTGACACGCTGGTTCCGGGTGTCGCTTCGGGCGCCAAGTATGACGTTTCCATCGCGGCTATCACCGACACGCCCGAGCGTGAGAAGGAAGTCACTTTCTCCGATTCCTACTACATGGACGATCAGGCTATCGTGACCAAGGTCGATAACACCGACATCACGGCCGACAACTACAGCGAGAAGCTCAACAACGCCGACGCTACCATCATCGTCCAGTCTGGATCGACCGCCGAGGCCTTTGCTCAGGAAAACTTCCCCAAGGCTAAGATCGTTCCCTACAAGGACGCCACCGAGTGCTTCAGCGCCCTGCAGTCCGATAAGGGCGATGCCGTAGTCACCAACCGCTCCGTTGCCAGCCAGCTGACCGCCGAGCAGTTCAACACCTGCCAGACCATCAAGCAGGTCAGCACCGGCGAGGAGTACGCCATCGCCATCAACCAGGGCAACACCAAGCTCAAGGACGACATCAACCAGGCCATCAAGGACCTGACCGACGACGGTACCGTTGACGCCCTCATGGCTAAGTACAACATCAAGTAAATTAATGCTTGATTGCGCGCGGGCCCTTTCCGTTTTGCGGAGAGGGCCTTTGCGCCTCTCTTGACGGAGAGCGTTTCCGTCTCGTTTTGTCGGCAACTTCTACGATAGGAGCCACCTTGTCTCGACTGAACAAAGGGGCCACGGAGCAGCGTTTTTCACTGCCCGCCTTGCCCCAAAAGCTAGCCTGCGTCATGGCCGTGGCGCTCGCGCTGGTGTGCGCGGGGGCATATGCGCCCACGACCGCCCAGGCGCTTGAGACCGCAAAGATTACTGCCCGACCCAACACCGGTTCGGGCAGCGCTGTGGTCGGCGGCACCGAGACGCGCATTACCTGGGAAGTTCAGGCCGATGCCGACGAGGAGCTGAGCGGTCTATCGCTGACGTTTGTCGACGGCACGACGTTTGGTACCGATGGCACGCGATTGACGATGCTCTCGGGCGAGGACCTCATGGACCGTACGCCCATGAAGCCTACGTGCAAGGTCGACGGCCAGACGCTCAAGATCGATTTTGGCGAGACGGCTCCGGCCGGCGGCTATTTACGTGTCGAGGTCTACGGCGTGACCTTCCCCGTCGAGGGCGGCGACGAGGCTTTTAGCGGCACCTACACGTTGGCTGACGGTTCAACCAAGAAGATCTCCAAGATTCCTTCCGTCGAGATTAAGGGCGTGACGGCATTCGATAACTTCCTGGCCGACCTTAAGGAGCAGCCGTGGGTCGAGGCATGGAATTCCAACATGTTCCTTCGCCTGTTCCTGAACCCGGTCATTTTGGTTCAGAGCCTGCCGATCGTATTCAAAGGCTTCCTCATGTCGCTCTCGATCGTGCTCGTGGCATTTCCGTTGGCCATTCCCTTTGGCTTTGCCTTGTCACTCATGCGCATCTCCAAGTCGCGCATCCTGCGTTGCCTTGCCGGCATCTATGTGAATATCATCCGCGGTACGCCGGCGTTCCTGCAGATCTACATCGCGTTCTTTGGCCTGCCGCTGGCCGGCGTCAAGGTTGACGATTATGTGCTGGGCGTCATCGTCATGGCCATGAACTCGTCCGCCTACCTGTGCGAGATCTTCCGTGCCGGTATTCAGTCGATCCCCAAGGGCCAAAACGAGGCCGCGCGCTCGCTGGGCATGAATGCCTTCCAGACACTGCTCTACGTGATGATTCCGCAGACGTTCCGCAATGTCCTGCCTACGCTGACCAGTGAGTTCATCCTGCTTTACAAGGATACGTCGCTGCTCGCGGCCGTGGGCGTGGTCGAGATCGTCATGAACGCCCGTACCATCGTGGCCACGACGGGTTCCATTACGCCGTATGTGGTTGCCGCCCTGTTCTACCTGGTCATCACCCTGCCGCTTGCTCGCTTGGTGAGCGGTCTTGAGGCGAGGCTTCTGGGGACGGCCGAAACCAAGAAGAAGCGTCCCGCCAAGAGCGCTGGACAGGTCGTCGCGACGCCCGCCGACCACATCGCCGGTCTGTAAGGAGGTCCTATCATGAGCGAAACCAATAACTCGAACGAGGTCGTCGTCAGCATCAAGAACCTCCAGAAGGCCTTCGGCGATAACGTGGTCCTGCGCGATATCGATCTGGATGTGCACAAGGGCGAGGTCGTCGTAGTCCTGGGTCCTTCGGGCTCGGGCAAGTCGACGATGCTTCGCTGCATCAATCGTCTGGAGCATCCCACGAGCGGCTCGATCGTCGTTGAGGGCGTGGACGTTTGCGCCAAGGGCGTCGACCTTAACAAGGTACGTACGCATCTGGGTATGGTGTTCCAGCAGTTCAATTTGTTCCCGCACCTGTCAGTCAAAAAGAACGTCATGCTCGCACAGCAAAAGGTACTCAAGCGCAGCAAGGAAGAGGCCGAGAAAATCGCTATCGAGGAGCTGACCAAGGTCGGTCTTGCCGAGCGCATCGACTTTATGCCGAGCCAGCTCTCGGGTGGCCAGCAGCAGCGCGTTGCCATCGCCCGCGCCCTGTCGATGAACCCTCACGTCATGCTCTTTGACGAGGCCACGTCGGCGCTCGACCCCGAGCTGGTTCGCGACGTTCTTGGCGTTATGCGCGATCTTGCACGTGACGGTATGACCATGATCGTCGTGACGCATGAGATGGGCTTTGCCCGCGACGTCGCCGACCGCGTCGTCTTTATGGACGGCGGCGTTATCGTGGAAGAGGGTACGCCGAGCGAGGTCTTCGACCACCCCAAGAGCGAGCGCACCAAGGCGTTCTTGGGAAATATCTCGTAGCCGCTTTATATGACTGACATAACAGAAAACGGGAGCCGGATGTGATCCGGCTCCCGTTTTTGTTGGGATGCGAATGTGTTTTGGTGCAGAGCGCGTTATGGGCGGAGCTCATTGCCGCTAGGCGAGCTCGGCTCCAAGGGCGCGGCAGGCCGCCTCGCCCTCATCGTCGGGAGCGTCGTAGCAGATGACGGAATCGACGACGTTGACACCTGCCTCGTCGGCGTCGGCCTTCCAGTTGTCCATCCACTCGCCCTCGGCCCACGAATAGGAGCCAAAGAGGACGACCTTCTTGTCACCGAGGGTTTCCTTGACTTCGTCCCACATCGGCTGGAACTCATCGTACTCGAGTTCCTCGGAGCCCATGGCGGGGCAGCCGAAGGCAAAGGCGTCGTAGTCGGCGGCCTTATCTGCGGAGAAGTCGGCGCAGGAGATGACCTCTGCCTCGGTGCCGGCATCGGTTGCACCTTCGGCAACGAAGTTTGCCATGGCCTCGGTGTTGCCTGTACCACTCCAGTAGACGACTGCGATCTTGCTCATATGTTTTCCTTTCGGTTGTGCGGTGTGCGGCCGCGTTTTGTATGCTCTATCGGGTTGCCTGGACAAGTTGTCCCAGGGTGCAGCCCTGTTGATAGATGTACGTAAGGTATTGCGTGCATGCGCGATAGGAATCGAAGGTCGTGAGCGCCTGCTCAACGTTTGTGTATACCTTCCATGCGCCAAAGACCTTATAGTTTTCGCCGTGCTGGACGATAAACTGATGGACATCTTCGTAGGGATAGCCCAAAAAATAGCCAATTTCGTGGGGGAACTCGCACATGCACCCCGTATCGCAGTGCCTATTTCGCGCGAGTGCGCAGACGCTGCTGTCATAGGCGCTTTCTGCGGCATTGCTGCTTGCCAGCGTGATGCGCGCGGCGAGATGCACCAGGGATGCGGGCAGGTTGTGGACATCGTAACCTTCGGCGGTAAGCGCCGTCGTGGCGCGGGGGTCGGAGAGGTATCGCATGAGGTCCGCAGGGCGGTACACATAGATGAGCGCTCCGCAGGGGCGCCAGACCAAAACGCTCATATGGATCCCGAGTGGCTGGAGCTCGCGGTTGCATTGGGCAATGACCGCGAGCAGGCGAGAGCGTCGCTCTTCGATATGGGCGGCGCCGGGTTTTCCGCCTTGGTTGGCGTAAACGCCGGGATAGGTAAAGAGCGAGGCCGGCTTGATACCTGCGAGCGTAGGGGAGCAGTTGCGCACGACAGCCGTTTGGTATGTTGGGATGTCAATGGTTCGAGTCACGATGCTCCTTTCGGGTTCTCAGTTGTTAGCCTAGGAAAACTTATACACGAAAGTAAGCCAAGGTCAACAAAAAAGTTTGAAGCGGGAAACTAATTGACCGAACCGACACGAGTTTGGAGTAAGATGGGAACACCCCATGGGGGTATAGGTATAAGAGTTTGGAGAAAGGGGATCGCATGGAAGACTTGCTAAACCCTGCAAATATCATCGTGCTTGCCGCGATTGTCGTCGGCATGTTCTTTGGCCTGCGGCGTATTGTCGCTTCGACACACGGAAAGAGCTGCTGCAGCGATGGCACGAGCGGTAAGAAGGCCAAGAAGGTAGTGGTTGCGGATACCGATCCGTCCCACTACCCCTATAGCGATGAGCTGCTCATCGGCGGCATGAGCTGCGATGGCTGCGCTCAGAATGTGGCCAATGCCCTCAATGCGCTGAATGGTGTGTGGGCAACGGTAACGTACGCGGACCACACGGCGCGCGTGCGCTCCAAGCGACCAATCGATCGCGGTGCTCTCGTGGCGGCCGTGAAGGACGCGGGTTACTACGTCATGACGCTGTAGGCCTTGCCTTGGATGCGCGTCCTTGTCTAGGCTCGTCCGCGTAGCTCAATGTCCTGGATGTCATCGAAGTCGATGGCGATGTCTTTGAGCTTGAGGAGCTTGAAGGCGGGGAGTACCTCGTCAAGGATGCCCGTGCGAGCGCGATAGCCGTACGTATCGTAATAGGTGACGCGCACCAGGTCGCCACGTTTGAGGCCCTCGAGCTTTTTCGAAAGCTCGAGGGCTTTTTCTTCCGTGAGTTCACATTTTGGTTCGGCGGTGATCTCTTGCTTGCGCACGAGTTCGTAATATCCCGTGAGGGCGGCAAAGGGCATAAACTGCGCGGCACGGCCGGCACGGACGGCGCCGTTAGCGGTGAGCTTGGGGTCGGCGGAGCGACGTCTTCCCTCGGGGTCCGCTAGGCGTTCAAAAGGTGTCGGTGGCCGCATCGGCTGCTGTTGGGGCTTAGGCACGGTGCCCTCCTACCTGATCGTTGCGTTCGCGTGCGGTGGCACCGGCGGTAAAGCTCAGTCCCTTAACCAGCGCGTTCTTGCCGTATTTGCCTTTTACAGCCAGCACGGCACGGGCCAGCTCGCGCTCGCGCTCATCGGCCTCGACATCGCTAAATAGATCGATGGTGGCAAACTCCTCCGGCATGAGGTTGCCAAATCCCAGGTTGATGCGCTTGACTGGTCGTTTGGGATCGACAGTCTGCGCCCAGAGCTCATCGAAATAGCCCATGATCTTCTTAAACGAATTGGTGCGCTCGGGCAGCTTGCGCGAGGCGTTGGAGTGCGCTAAGAGTGCGGCATAGCCACCGCGCGGTTTGCCGCCATGCTCTCCCACAAAGATGCCATCGATAGCCTGCGCCTCCCGCACCAGGCGGCGCCGTTCGTCATCGCGCTGGACGGGCTTGGGCGCACGGGGCGCGAGCTCAGGGCCGGCGGTTGCGGTGGGTTCGATGCTCGACGTGCTCGAGCGTAGGTGTCCGCATCCGTCCACATATTGCGCTGTACCGCTGGCGTCGAGGCGGCGTATGTCAGCTCGTTCGCTCGCATAACCCACAAAGAGCGAGATGCTGTCGCAGACCACGTGCTTATCGACTAGGTCCAACACGGCGTTGTCGACCATCTCGCGCAAGACGGTGTAGGCCTGCTCATAGGCATAGCCCTTCGAGAGCACCTGCCCTGTGGTGGTCGAGGTCGCTTGCGGGCGATAAGCTTGGATATCGGCGATGGTTGTCGGCTCACGCCCGAAGGCGTGGTCGATAAGATATTCGGCATTGACGCCGAGTTCGTCGTAGAGCAGGTTCTCGTCGAGCGCTGCGACCCCCATCAGGTCGTAGACACCGTATTTCTCGAGACGGGCCGCCACGCCGGGGCCGATGCCCCAGATGTCGGTGATGGGGCGATGGGGCCAGATCTCCTTGCGAAAGGTCTCGTCGTCGAGTGTGCCGATGCGACTGGGCACATGCTTGGCAGTGATGTCGAGTGCTACCTTGGCCTGGAATAGGTTGGGGCCGATGCCGACCGTCGCCGTGATGCCGGTGCGCGCGAGGACCTCGTCGCGCAACATGCAGGCGAAGCCTTCCGCATCGGTGTGATAGAGGTCCAGATATGGCGTCACGTCGATAAAGCACTCGTCAATTGAGTAGACGTGAATGTCTTGCGGACTGACGTATTCCAGGTAGATACCGTAGATCCGCGCCGACACCTCCATGTAGTGCTGCATGCGCGGTACGGCCTTAATGTAGTCGATGCCATCGGGTATTTCGAACAGGCGACAGCGGTTGTGAATCCCTAGGTCCTTCATAGCCTGCGTGATAGCGAGACAGATAGTCGTGCGTCCGCGCGATTCGTCGGCAACGACCAGGTTGGTGGTGAGCGGATCGAGCCCACGATCGACGCACTCGACGCTGGCATAAAACGTCTTGAGGTCGATGCAGATGTAGGTGTGCTGCTCGTGCGCCATCCGAGCCCTCCCATCAAACACATGTTCTTATCGAATACCTGTTCGATAATACCTGCTCGACCGGACACCGTCAAAATCTGTCCCTTTTTGGCAGGTATGGTCGTGCGGTTGCATCGGGTTTTTAACGCAGCCCTAAAGAGCGCGAAACAGCTCGGAAAAGCTCGCTTCGTAGCATGAGGCTAACGATTGATGCCACCATAAAGCACGGAAGGGTTGTGGGGATAATGGTTAACTATGGGTTTGGTATGCCGACGCGCTTGGTTGCGGATGGGGACGTGGCTCGCTGGTGCGGGCGATTGGTTGCCCACTATGGCGGCACCAAGGCGCTGGTGGTGCTGGGCGGTGACAAGCATACACGCGATGAGCTTGTCTCGGCGGCGCTCGGCTCGCTTGATCGAGCTCTGCTCGAGCGCGCGCTATTTCGCTGCGGCTCGGTCGAGGGCGACGGGGGAGACGAGCTGATCGACGAAGCCGTGGCCCTGGCGACCGACGAAGGCGTGGACTTTGTCCTGGCGATCGGCGATGCCGATACGGCGGGCTTTGCGCGCGAACTCGCTCGTCGCATGGCCGTGCTCGATGCCGGCGAGGACGGCTTTGTTCCCTACGGATGCATCGTCTCCGAGGGAAAAGTGCCCGCCGTTGTGGGTGCCGGCGAGGTTCCCGTTTTCGCCATCATCGCTCCCGAACTGCTGGAGGGTATCGGCTCGCCCTTGCGCGAGCTGCTCGGCAGTGTGTGCGCCGCGGCCTAATATTTACCATAAAGGGATAGGTTATTTTTGGTTGGTAAAGCGTTTGACCTGCCAAAATAAACCTGTCCCTTTTTGGTCGGTTGCCGTTGGGGGGCGGATTGGCAACGCTCGCTGATTGTAGTCTTGACCTGCGCTAGAATAGGACTATCTGATTATCCGGGCGCGTGGAGGCTTGCGCCCGTATGCTGAGGAGGACTATATGGCAACTGTTGCCGCACCTATCGACGCTACGTCGACTGCCGCTTGGAAGGCGCTCGAGGCTCATCAGGAGAAGCTCGAGGCCGAGGGTATCGACCTCAAGGCCTGGTTCGCCGCCGATGCCGAGCGCGTGAACAAGCTGAGCTTTGACGCCGGTGACCTGCACTTCGACCTGTCCAAGAACCTGGTGACCGACGAGACCGTCAAGCTGCTGTGCGATCTTGCCCGCGAGGTGAAGCTCGAGGAGCGCCGCGACGCCATGTTCTCCGGCGAGCACATCAATACCACCGAGGACCGCGCCGTCCTGCACACCGCACTGCGCCGCCCGGCAAGCGAGAAGGGTCAGCTCATCGTTGACGGCCAGGACGTCGTCGCCGACGTGCACGAGGTCCTCGATCGCATGTATGCCTTCGCCGAGCGCGTGCGCTCCGGTGAGTGGAAGGGCGTTACCGGCAAGAAGATCGAGCACCTGGTGTCCATCGGCATCGGCGGCTCCGATCTGGGCCCGGTCATGGCTTACGAGGCCCTGCGCCCCTATGCCGACGCCGGTATCGATTGCCGCTATATCTCCAACATCGACCCCAACGACCAGGCCGAGAAGCTCAAGGGTTTGGATCCCGAGACCACGCTCGTGATCATCGTCTCCAAGACCTTCACCACGCTCGAGACCCTCACCAACGCCCGCGAGGTCAAGACCTGGATGCTCGAGCAGCTCAAGGCCCAGGGCGCCATCGACGGCTCCGATGAGCAGAACGCCGAGGCCGTGGCCAAGCACTTCGTCGCTGTCTCCACCGCACTCGAGAAGGTCGAGGCCTTCGGCATCGACCCCGCCAACGCCTTCGGCTTCTGGAACTGGGTCGGCGGCCGCTACTCCGTCGACTCCGCCGTGGGCCTGTCGCTGATCGTCGTGCTCGGCCCCGAGCGCTTCCAGCAGTTCCTCGAGGGCTTCCATGCCATCGACGAGTACTTCTGCAACACGCCGCTCGAGAACAACGCCGTCGCGCTGATGGGCCTGCTCAACGTCTGGTACGTCAACTTCTTCGGTTCCAAGAGCCACGCCGTGCTGCCGTACTGCCAGTACCTGCACCGTTTCCCGGCCTACCTGCAGCAGCTCACCATGGAGTCCAACGGCAAGCACGTCCGCTGGGACGGCAGCGCTGTGACCTCCGATACCGGTGAGATCTTCTGGGGCGAGCCCGGCACCAACGGTCAGCACGCCTTCTACCAGCTGCTGCATCAGGGCACCGTGGTGGTCCCGGCCGACTTTATCGCTTTCGCCAATACTGCCAATCCCGCAACCGACGGCGGCCAGGATGTCCACGAGCTGTTCCTGGGCAACTTCCTGGCCCAGACCAAGGCGCTCGCCTTTGGTAAGACGGCCGATGAAGTGCGCGCCGAGGGTACGCCCGAGCAGATCGTCCCGGCCCGCTGCTTTGAGGGCAACCGTCCGACGACCTCGATCTTCGGTGACACGCTGACCCCGTTTGCGCTCGGCGAGCTCATCGCCCTGTACGAGCACATTACGTTTGTCGAGGGCACGGTCTGGGGCATCGACTCCTATGACCAGTGGGGCGTTGAGCTGGGCAAACAGCTTGCCAAGCGGATCACTCCTGCCTTCCACGACGACGCCGCCAAGGCCGAGCAGGACGCTTCGACCCAGGCGCTCATCGAGTTCTACCGCGCTCATCGCAAGTAGTCTTTACGGCTGAGTTGGCTTATGGCTGAAAGGGGCCCGTATCCGTTGGGATACGGGCCCCTTGCTATTTGGATAGGATGGAATGTATCGGGAGGCGCCTCGACGGGCATCGCAATCGTCGAAGGCGCGCCGTTCATGTTTGGGACAATATGACATTTTTCCCGTTGCAAACAGCGCCGCCGTGGGTGTTCTGTATGATGGCTCAGACAAGGTTGTTCAATGACAGGGAGGCATATATGGCAATCAAAGCCATCGCAATGGATATCGACGGTACGCTTACCAACGACCAGAAGGTGATCAGCCCGCGTACGCGCGAGAAGCTGCTTGCGGCGCAGGAATCGGGTATTAAGCTCATCTTGGCTTCGGGTCGTCCCGCATGGGGGCTGCACGCCTTGGCGCAGGAGCTCGACCTTCAAAACCATGATGGTTTACTGGTGGCCTTTAATGGTGCGCATGTGGTCGACGCTCAGACCGATGAGATTCTTTTTGACCAGGCCATGCCGACTGACGAACTGCACCGTCTGATTGATCACCTGCGCAATTTTGACGTGATCCCTATGATTTCGCTCGGTCGCGATTTGCACGTCGAGGACTCGTACCATTGCATGATCACGCTGCCGGATGGCTCGCAGAAAAACATCGTCAAATACGAGCGCGATGCGTGCGACCTTAAGATCCGTGAGGTCGAGAGCTTGCATGAGGTCGTGGACACTTATCCCGTGGATAAGCTGCTGACGGCGGGCGATCCAGCCTACCTGCAGGCGCATTACGAGGAGATGTATGCGCCCTTTAAGCAGACGCTTTCGGGCATGTTTACGGCCGACTGGTACTTTGAGTACACGGCGCCCGGTATCGACAAGGCCCACGCGCTCGAGGGTGCCCTGCCCAAGCTCGGCATCGATGCCAGCGAGGTCGTCTCGTTTGGCGACGGCCAGAACGACAAGTCCATGATCGAGTGGGCGGGTACCGGTGTTGCCATGGGTAACGCCGTCGACGAGGTTAAGGCAGTGGCGCAGATGGTGACCGCCAACAACAACGAAGATGGCATTGCGGTGGCACTTGACCAGCTGCTGGGTTAGAATCGCCGATAGTGCATGGTTCGGGCGTCCGCTTGCGGGCGCCTTTTTGTTAGGGAGGGTGCCGTGTCCGCATTTCCGTTCGACGCCGTTATCTTTGACATGGATGGTGTTTTGGTCGACACCGAGTTTTACTATCAAAAGGAACTCGAGAGGTATATCGATTACCTGCAGATTTCTGTGACGCGCGACGAGCTTAATGCAATTGTGGGGTCATCGCACCGTGATTTTCAGCAGGTACTCGTCGATTGGCATGAGCGTGCGGGATTGGGCAAGCTCGGCGTCGAGGCTGCCGAGGCACGCTATGAGGTGTGGGCGAGTGCGTATCCCTGCGACTATAGAAAGCTGCTCAACCCCGGCGTTGCCGAGACGCTAGCGGGGCTGAAAGAGCGTGGGGTTCGCGTTGCGCTGGCGTCGTCATCGCCTCTCAACAATATCGAGGAGGTGCTGGGTACCTGCGGCATTCGCGATTACTTTGAGTTTTTGGTCTCGGGTGAGCAGTTCAAGCGCAGCAAACCCGAGCCCGACATCTATCTGCATGCCATAGACCGTTTGGGATTGCCTGCTGATTGCTGTTGCTGTGTGGAAGACTCTCTGTATGGCATTACCGCAGGTAAGCGTGCCGGACTGACGGTAATCGCCAAGCGCGAGGAGCGCTTTGGCTTTAGCCAGGATGCCGCGGACAAGATTATCGACCAGCTGCCGGAGCTGCTGGAGCTTTCTTAGGAGCGCGGTAGTTGCGCGTTTTTCGGGTCTGATGAGTAAATAGCCGACATTTTGGTGCGACACCTAGCATACTTTAAGCTAATGCGGGCTTAAGGACTTGTTGAATGCCCCTAAGTCCGTTTTAGACTTAATTGTGCTTGGAGAGGGTATATGCCACCGACTGAAGGGCTAACTGACGGTAAAGCAGCGATACCGCTGTACCAACAGGTTATCGATATCATCAAAAACGAAATCAACTCCGGTGCCTACAAGGCAGGTGCGCGGATACCCAACGAATTCGAATTGGCTGAGAGCTATAAAGTTGGCCGCGTTACCGTGCGACGCGCTATTGAGGAGCTCGTCCAACAGGGCTATCTAACGAAGCGACAGGGGAAAGGCACGTTTGTCAATGCCCCCAAGCTCAAGCGCAAGATTCGCCAGAAGGATGACGTCCAGAGTTTTTCGGACGCATGCCGCGTTAACGGAATGGAACCGGGGGCGCGTGTCATTTCGAGAAAGATGCTGCCGGCGGATTCCACCGAAGCACAGTTCTTTGGTGTTCCCGTTGGAACTGACTTGATCTGCGTTGAGCGCGTGCGTACTGCCGATGGCGTCCCTGTCATGCTCGAGAACAACATATATGTTTACGAGGACAACGCCTATCTATCAACGGCACCTCTATCTAACCAATCCATTTTTGAGTTCGTGCGCAACCTGACGGGCCGCACGCCCGCGTTTACCGACCCATGCACGCTTGAGATCGCGTGTGCGTCGCCCGAGGTCGCTCGGTTGTTGGCAGTTCCCGTTGGCGAACCCTTGTTTTATATGGAAGCCTTCTTTTTCGATGAGCAGCGGCGGCCGTTTATCATCGGTCGTCAGCGGATCGTTGGGTCTCGCTACGTTTTTGACATCTAGGACATTGCGTATGAAAGCGCCCGGTGGATCATCTCACCGGGCGTTTCCATACCGTTCACGGCGCAAACGCAACCGTTCAACCGCGTTGCGGCAATCAGTTTGAAATTATCTTGATGGCGAGAAAAGCTGCTGGTAACCTATAGAACGTCATAGAACGTTTGCCTTGTGCAAACGTTGAAGCGAGATGCGATGCAGTCTCGAGTTCTTTGGAGGTATCTATGTCAGATACGAAGGCGAAGAAGACAAACAGACGTTTTAAGTTCAAATTACCGCATGTCTATACGATCATGTTCTTGCTGATCGTTGTCTTTGCGGTCTTGACTTGGATCTTTCCCTCTGGTCAGTATCAGCGCAAGACGATTTCGACAGCGGCGGGCGAGCGTGAAGTCGCCGTTGCTGGAACCTATGAACAGGTCGATAAGAACTACACCGATTCCGAGACCGGCGAGACCATCAATCTGGGGCAGGATATCTTCGCGGTCCTGCAAGCGCCCACTAAGGGCATCCAGGAGGCTGCCGACGTCGTTGCGTTCGTCTTATTGATTGGCGGGTCGTTCGCAATCATCACCAAGACCAACGCTTTGAATGCCGGCATGAGCCGTGTGATTAAAAAGCTCAAGAACAAGGACATCCTCATCATTCCCATCACGATGACGTTGCTGTCCATTTGCGGCACCACGTTTGGTATGTCTGAGGAAGCCCTGCCGTTCTATGCCATCTTCATTCCCATCATGATGGGTATCGGTTATGACTCGATGACGGCATTCATCATCTGCTTCCTTGGTCCTAACCTGGGATATTGCGCTTCGACCATCGATCCGTTTAATGTTTTGATCGCCCAGGGCATCATTGGCATCGAGGGCAATCCGCAACTGTGGCTGCGCGCCGTTTCTTGGGTCATCTTCACTGCCGTCGGTATCGCATGGGCCATGCGCTACGCCATGCGCGTCAAGAAAAACCCCGAGTCGTCCATTACGTACGAGGACGATAAGCTCAAGCGTATCGAGTTTTCCGTGACCGATGCCTCCATCGAGGAAGAGTTCACTACCCGTCAGAAGCTCGTGCTTATCGATTTTGCTTGCGGTATGGGCATTATCGTCTGGGGTCTTGTGACCCAGGGTTGGTACATGAATGAGATTTCCGCCGTGTTCCTTGGCATGGGCTTGCTTGCCGGTATCCTGGGCGGTCTTGACCAGCAGACGATTGCTGAGGAGTTCGTTAAAGGTCTCGCCGACTTTGCGTACGCCGCCATCGTTATCGGTATCGCTCGCGGTATTCTGGTCATCGCCGAGGGCGGCATGATCATCGACACCATCCTCCAGGCGCTCGCTACTGCGCTCGCCGGTGCACCCGCCGCCGTCTACACCACGTTTATGTATATCGTCCTTGGCCTGCTCTCTTTGCTGGTTCCCTCGAGTTCTGGCCTGGCGGCACTCACCATGCCCGTTATGGGCCCCCTGACCGAGCTCATGGGCCTCAATCCCGAGGCGGCCGTTACCGCGCTCCAGTTTGCCAACCAGACCATCAACACCATCAGTCCTGTGGCGGGCATGACGGTTGCCGGCCTTGGCGTGGCTAAGATTTCGTTTGGCCAATGGTGGAAGACCATTTGGAAGTTCTTCATCTTCATGGTCGTCTTTGGCCTGATCGTAACGGCAATTTCTGGCATGCTTCCGGCGTAGGTGGTTGTGATGTCTGATCGTTTGACGGTCCTGACGTCTAAGAGCGTCTTTACCGGTACGGGGGACCTGCCGTTTGAAGGTTTCGTAGCGGTCCGTGGCAATCGAATTGAGGCTGTTGGCACCAAGTGTGAGCTAGCTTCGTATTTGACCCAGGCGGACGAGGTAGTTGACCTGGGCGACCGCACCGTCATGCCTGGCCTGATCGATGTGCATACCTTCTATACAGGCTGGGCGCTGCGGACGTTGGGGCCTGATCTGTCCGGCATCGCTGATGCCAAAGAGGCCGTGTCGCTCTTGCGTGCATGGAAAGAAGGTCATCCGGATTGCGCGGCGGCTTTTGGCCACAACCTACCCGAAACGTTGGCATCGGATGCCGAGAACGCAAATACGGCGGCTGTGTTTGACGATTGTTTTGGCGATATCCCTGTCGTCTGCTTTACACCGGGTGCGGAGACCTGCGTTCTCAATGCTGCCGCCAGTGTGCGATACGGCTTCACGCCCCAGGCGTGCTATGCCGAAAAGATCTGGCGCATGATGAGCGATTTCCTCGCGCTGCCCGAGGTACGTGCGGGGTATTCGGACTACATGAGCATGCTTAACGAGCGCGGCGTTACCGCCATCAAGGAGATGGCGTTTGATGACTACTACGGTTTTGCCGACGAAATGGCTCGCCGTGAAGAATCTGGCGAGCTGACGGTTCGCGTCTCTATGATGTCGCAGCCGGTGGGTGCCGGTGCAAATCTGACGTATGCTCGCGAGGCACGAGAGCGCTTCCGGGGACCGTTCGTTCGTTTTTCTGGCTTCAACCGTATGACCGATCGCGGCGTATGGGCGGGGCTTGCCGAGATGATTGACCCCTATGAGGACACGGCCGATGCGGGAGCTGCCGGCAAGACGGTTGTCGAGGAGCCCGAGTGGGATCTGATTGAGAACGAGCTGCGCGCAATTGATGCTGACGGCTTCCGATATTCCTTGCATTGCCAGGGCGATGGCGCCGTTCGTCGCACCGTGGCGCTCTATGCCTCGCTGCCTCGAGACGAGCATGGACGGTTGCTTCGCCGCCATGCGATTACCGATCTCGAGAACTCTGATCCGACCGATCTTGTCGAGTTTGGCAAGTTAGGTGGAATTTGCGAGGTCTATCCGCAGATTTTGACGCTGGACCGGCGCGAGGATTGCGTGTCGATGATGCGTCGACAAATTGGCGAGACGCGACTTATGCACAGCTGGAATCGCCGCGGCATGGAAGATTCCGGATGCACGGTGTGCTGTGGTACGGATTTGCCACTGCTGATTCCGAGCCTGGGCGAGTCAATCTACAGCGCGTGCGGTGGATACTTCGACGATGGACTGCCCGTGAATGAGGCCAACGCGCTGACGCTTGTCGAGCTCTTGCGTGCTTGGACTGCCGGGGGCGCGTACGATCTGATGCGCGAAGACGAACTGGGTACGCTTGAGGTCGGCAAGATTGCCGATATCTGCGTGCTCGATCGGGATGTGTTCGACCTCGATTATCGCGACGCACGCGATCTTTCGGTTGATATGACGATGTCGGACGGACAAATCGTGTTCGATCGAAATAAGGAGGCATAAGATGTCTGAATCCAAACCGACGCTGCGCCGCGAACAGATTGCGGGCATGAATATCCACTACATCATGTGGTCGCTCGATTACTTCCTTGATGTGCAGCAGCGTTTGGGCTTTGAGTCCATTGAGCTGTGGTGTGCGGAGCCGCATGTGACGCTCGACCACACGGGCTACTTTGAGGCTGAGGTCCTGGCGAAAAAGGCTGCAGACCGTGGGCTTAGGTATCGTACTCTGTGCCCCGAGAATGTTGTCTATCCTTGGCAGTACTGCGCACGCAAACCGCTGCATGAACAGCGCAGCCTGGCGTACTTTAAGCACGGCATTGAGCTTGCCGAGGTACTTGGGTGCGACCGTATGTCCGTCAACTCGGGCTGGGGCGACTGGGACGAGGACCGCGAGGAAGCCTGGAAGCGCAGCCGCGAGCACTTGTCCATTCTGGCGGAGTATGCCGGTGAGCACGGTCTGGTGCTTACGATGGAAAGCCTGCGTCCCGAGGAGAGCAACCTTGTAACGACGGTTTCCGATGCGAAGCGCATGATTGACGAGGTCGCGAGCCCGTACTTACAGCCCATGGTTGATACAACCGCGATGGGCGTTGCGGGCGAGACGCTCGAGGACTGGTTTGCCGCCTTTGGTGATGGGGCAATTCACGAGATGCACTTTATCGACGGTGACCCGTATGGCCATCTGGTGTGGGGCGATGGCAAGCACGATATGGACGCCTTCGTCGCCACGCTTAATGCCCATGGTTTCGATGGCATGCTGGGCCAGGAAATCACGGACGGGCGTTACTACGATGACCCGGCGGCGGCAGATGCCAAGAACATGGCCGCATTCGAGAAATATCTGATTGACTAAAACAACTATCGGCCACGCAGCCAACGTCATTGATTGCGGACCAAACAAGAAAGGAACTGGATATGAACGCACACGATCTGATCAAAGAGGCAATTGCCGAGAAGGGCAAGTTCGACAGCGTCTACTGGATTGCTTGCGGTGGCTCCATGATCGATTTGATCCCGGCTCATGAGCTTCTGCAGCGCGAGGCAACCACCTTCACTTCGTATATCTATACGGCTCGCGAGTTTGATATCATGCGCCCGCGCCGCTTGGGCGAGAAATCCCTGGTCATTGCTTGCAGCCACAGTGGCAACACCCCCGAGGTCGTCGAGGGCTGCGAGATTGCCCTTGCTGCCGGCGCTACGGTGATCGCCCAGACCGACAACGCTGGATCCAAGATTGACTCCGGCAAGTGGACCACGTGGGTCTACCCGTGGGGCGAGGGCGTGCCGCAGGCCGAGATCCCCGCTGGCATTTCGCTGTCGCTTGCGGCCGAGCTGCTCGATCAGCAGGAGGGCTACGCCGATCTTGCCGATATGTATGCCGGTATCGCCGAGATGGATAAGATTCTTCCCCCGGCACGTGAGAAGGTAAATGCCGAGCTAGGCGATCGTTTTGCCAAGCTTTGCCAGGAGCACGAGTTCTTCTACATTCTGGGCAGCGGTCCCAACTTTAGCCAGACCTACGGTTTCGCTATCTGCTCTCTTATGGAGATGCAGTGGCAGCACTGCAGCTACATCCACTCTGCCGAGTACTTCCACGGCCCCTTCGAGGCTACTCAGGATGGCGTTTTTTACTTCCTGCAGATGGGCTCCAGCGAGTGCCGTGCTATGGACGAGCGCGCCCTTGCGTTCCTTAAGACGCATACCGATACGCTGATGGTGCTCGATGCCAAGGAGTACGGTATGGAAGCCGTGCCGGCGAGTGTCCGTGCCTATCTGGACCCGGTGCTGTTCTACGCCATGAACTGCGAGCTGCGTGCTGCACGCGGCAAGGTGTTTGATCACGATCCCGATTTCCGTCGCTATATGGGTGTTGTCGAGTACTAGAAGGGGCAAAGGCCATGGCATTTAACGTTAACGCGCTCGGTTTTGGCGACAACGTCGTCGATCGCTACGAGCATATCCACACCATGTATCCCGGCGGCAATGCGGTGAACTTCGCCGTTTATGCCAAGAAATGCGGTGCCGCACGCTCTGCATACATGGGCATTTTTGGCAATGACGCCGCTGCCGAGCATGTCATTGCAAGCCTCGAGGATGAGGGTATCGAGCTTGACAAGTGCGAGCAGATGATTGGCGAGAACGGAGCGGCTCGCGTGACCGTCGTTGACGGTGACCGTGTCTTCCTCGGCTCCAACGAGGGCGGTATCCGTGGCGATGCGCGCTATGTTCTCGATCGCTTTGACCTTTCGTACATGAAGCAGTTCGATGTGGTTCATTCGGGCAACTATTGCTTCACCGAGCGCGAGCTGCCCAAGTTGAAGGCTGCGGGCGTCACGGTCTCTTTTGACTTTTCGGACGACTCCACCGACGAGTACTACGAGCAGATTGCGCCCTATGTCGATTTTGCTTTCTTTAGTGCGGCGGATGCCGCGAGTGAGGACGAGATTCGCGAGCGTCTGGCATGGGTGAAGGATCTGGGTCCGCGTTTTGTGTCGGCTACGGCGGGCGCCGAGGGCTGCATCGCTTACGACGGCGAGCGTTATTACCGCCAGCTGGCTAAACCGGTAACGGACATGAAGGACACCATGGGGGCGGGCGACTCGTTCCTCACCTCGTTTTTGATGTGCTATCTCGATTCCGTCAAGCGTGGTGAGGGTGGCGCCGAGGCCATCGAGCGCGCGCTCGACTTTGCTGCCGGGTTTGCCTCGACCGTGTGCGGCATGGAAGGTTCTTGGGGCCACGGAGCACCAATCGTCGAATAGCTTAAGAAAGCGTACGGCGGTCTGGCTATGAGGCCTTGGACAGCCGATGCAAAACAATAAGCGAAACGCGAAAAGGGGGCTCGCCATGTGGTGGGTCCCCTTTTGAACATTGGAGAAGACCATGGGTATTAAAGCGTGTGCGGCTGGTTTTTGCTGTGCGGACGTCTATCAAAACATCGGCGTGTTCTATCCGACTGGTAATGGCATTGACTGGGGTATCCATCTTGCACGAATGGGCGTTTCGGTATCCGCCGTGTCGGTTGTCGGCAAGGACGAGTACGGAGACAAGATGAGAGAGGCGCTGGCCGCCGAGGGGTTTGATATCTCTCATCTGCGGGTGGAGGATGGCGACACCTCGGTGATGCTCATGGCATTGAAAGACGGCGTCGATCGCGTGCATCTCGAGGCAATCGATGGCGTAATGGAGACATATCGTCCGAATGAAGATGACCGGGCGTTTATCCTAGAGCATGACATCATTCATACCGACCTGTTTGGCAATTGTTTGGACCTCCTGCCCGAGTGGCATGATGCGGGCAAGACGGTGGTTATGGACTTCTCGGTGTTCAGCCAAGATCCCGAATATGCCTGCGAGAATCATTTTCCCTACGTTGACTACGCATTTATGTCGTTTGAAGATGACACTCCGGAGCTGCGGGACTGGGTACGTCACGCGCAGGAATTGGGGCCGCGCGTTGCGGTTGCCACGCTTGGCGAGAAGGGAAGCATTGCCTATGACGGTGAGCGCTTCTATGAGTGCGGGATCGTGCCGGCGGAGAAGGTCGTTAATACCGTGGGTGCCGGCGATTCGTATATTGCCGGGTTTACCAAGGGCGTGATCGATGGCCTTGATATTCCGGCGTGTATGAAGGCGGGCGCTGAGCTGTCGTCCCGAGTGATTGGTTCGTTTGAGCCGTACTAGGGTCAAATGCCTGGAAAGGAGTACGAAATGGTTATCGACATGTTGGTCCAGCCCATGCTCTACGGCGAGATCTGTACGCCGGGTGATGAGCCTGATGGATTCGGTTTTTGGTCACGAGAATTTGGTATGGGGCATATGGGCCCCATGGATTGGGATGAGCTTCAAGTCGAGATGGACGTCTGCGATGTGCAGAAGAGCGCGCTCATGCCGCTCGATGTAACCACGGCATGCGGAGGGCACTTTGGCACCAATGACCAGATTGCCATGCTGGTTGCCGCACATCCCGATCGTCTGTGGGGATTTGCGAGCGTAGACCCGCAGGTGAGCGGTGCCGCAGACGAATTGGAGCGCGCCTTTACCGAGTTGGGGGCAAAGGGTCTTTGCCTGCATCCTGCAAAGCAGGGTTTTGCCCCCGATGATGCTGTGGCCGAGCCGCTTTACGAACTGTGCGAGCGCTATAACAAGCCGGTGGTTTTCCATGCCGGCATGTCTTGGGAGCCGGGCGCAGAGCTCTCGCGCAGTAACCCGCTTGCATTTGAGCACACAATCGCAACGCATCCAAATGTGCGTTTTAGTTTGACCCATTTTGGCTGGCCCTGGGTGCGCGAGACCGTGGCGATGCTGCTCAAGTATCCCAACTGCTACGTGGACACCTCTATCACTTACATCGATTCGCCCGAGGAGATGATGCAGCGTCTTTTCACGGTCGATATGGGGCCGCTGTGGTATGAGCGCGCGCTATCGCACCAAGTGATGTTCGCCAGCAATACGCCGCGCTTCCGTGCATTCAAACTCAAGCGGGCGCTCGATACCGTGCCCATGCGCGATGATGCGCGAGAAAGGCTCTACTGGGGTAATGCCCTGCGTTTTCTTGAAGGGGATGAGTGAACATGGTGACGCTCGAGACATTGAGCTATCTATCGACTGCTCCGGACCAGTTCATCGATATTACCGAGGACGTGCACGCTGCCATCGAACGCAGCTCGGTGACCAATGGCTTGGCGGCGATTATTTTGTCGCATACGACCTGCGGAATCGTGGTAAACGAGGGACTGCCCTGCGTGGAGACGGATCTTATGGAGACGCTTGATCGCATCGCCCCACTCGATGCCCCCTATGCGCATGCACACTTCCTGCCGAGCTACGGAGCCACCGGTAACAACTCCTGTGGGCATATCAAGAGCATGATTTGTGGAAACAGTTGCTTCTTTCCCGTCCAAGATGGCCACATCGTGTGCGGAAGTGCCCAGAACATCTATCTTGCGGAGTTTGACGGTCCGCAGAAGCGAAAAGTGTACGTCGAGGTGCTGGGGGAGTAACGTCCCTGCAATAACCCTATGAAGGAGCACGTTATGTCGTTTCTAACTTCGATGTTCAAGAACGAAAAGCCGGTTATCGGAATGCTGCACCTGCGTCCTCTGCCGGGCGATCCGCTGTATTACCCGGGCGGAAGCGTATCGCAGGTCGTGGAAGCCGCCAAGCGCGATCTCGAGGCGTTGCAGCAGGGCGGTGTCGATGGCATTTTGATTACCAATGAGCTCTCGATGCCCTATGAGCAGCATGTTTCTCCCTCAACCCTTGCATCGATGGGCTATGTAATCGGGGCTCTGTCCCATGATCTGTCGACTCCTTGGGGAGCTGAGGCAATTTACGATGGTGATGCCACAATCGAGCTGTGCGCTGCCGTCGACGCGCAGTTCACGCGCTGCAATTTTTGCGGTGCCTGGGCCGGTGATCTCGGGCTGATTAACCGAGATTTCGCTCACACCATGCGTCGCAAGGCGGCGCTGCGCTTGGACGACCTCAAGCTTTTTCACTTCATCACGAGCGAGGGCGAGGTTTATCTCAACGACCGCACGACCGCGGACATTGCCGATTCACTTCTCTTTAATTGCCTACCGGATGCGATAGTCATCGGCGGTTCGGCTGCCGGTCGTGGCGCTTCGGGCGAGCTTGCCGACGAGGTCCGCGAGCGTGTTGGCGAAGTGCCCGTGGTATGTGGCACCGGTTGTCGCGAAAATACCGTGGCTGACGTATTTGCTCACTACGATGGCGCGTTTGTCGGCACGTGCTTAAAGCGCGACGGAAAGCTGGATGCCCCGGTTGATGTTGAGCGGGTGGTTCGTTTTATGGCTGCCGCTCGTACGGCGCGAGGGGAGTAGGCACCTATGGCGCTCTATCTGGGTATTGATATTGGGACAAGCGCCTCTAAAGGCGTTTTAATCGATGATCGATGCAACATCGTTTGCCAAGCCTCTTGTGGACATGAGACGGACAACCCGTGTGATGGATGGTACCAGCATGATGCTGAGGCAGTTTGGTGGGGCGATTTTTGCCGCTTGTTGCGCGAGCTGGTGATGCGATCGGGGGTTAACGCGGCGCAGATCGGATGCGTGGGCCTTTCCGCATTGGGTTGCGACTGTGTGCCGGTCGATACCGAGTGCAACGCGCTGGCGCCCGCGATTTTGTATGGAGTCGATGCACGTTCGAAGCCGCAGATTGACGAGCTCCTTTCCGAATATGGGTCAGGTCGCGCACGCGAACTTTTCGGGCACGATCCCTGCTCATCAGATATTGCTCCCAAGATCTTATGGTTTAAGGAGAATATGCCCGAGGTGCACGAACGTGCCGCGAAGTTCCTGACGGCATCATCGTTTCTATGCGCAAAGTTGACGGGGCGTTTTACGGTGGACCGTTACTTGGCGGAGGATTTTCTTCCCCTATACGACCGCTACACTTGGAGGGTTGATGCTCGGGAATGTGCTCGTTTCTGCCGGCCTGACCAGATGACGGAGGTAATGTCGGCTACCGATATTGCCGGGGTGATTACGCAGCGCGCGGCTGAGGCGACAGGGCTCGCGGCAGGGACACCTGTCTTAGTGGGAACGGGCGACTCTGGTGCCGAGGCCATTTCGACGGGTGTATTTCGTCCCGGCGATATGATGGTTCAGTTGGGGAGCACGGCGTATTTCATCTACCTAGCTGATCATATGGTCGATGATGCCCGCCTGTGGCCAGGGACGTTTATCATTCCCGGAACTTACGGGATCTGCGCGGGGACCAATACGGCGGGTGCACTCACATCGTGGCTGCGCCAAGAGCTGTATCGCGACGCCGTGGAGGCCGAGGGCCACGGTGGCCCCGATGCATATTCGGTCATGGCGCATGATGCCGCCGATGTGGCGCCGGGTGCCGATGGGCTCCTGTGCCTGCCGTACTTTGCGGGGGAGCGTACTCCGCTCAACGATCCCGAGGCACGTGGCGTCTTCTTTGGCCTGACCGGAAGGCATACGCGAGCCCATATGGTTCGCGCCGCCTTGGAAGGCGTCGCGTATACCGTTGCATCCCATGTCGACATTATCGAGCGAGAGCATGGACTGCCAATTGGGCGCATTATGCTTGTCGGAGGTGGAACCAAGAATCCAGTTTGGATGCAGGCTATCGCCGACGTATGCGGGCGCGAGGTCTCGGTTGCCAAGGTTACGGTGGGCGCATGCTTCGGTGATGCCATCATGGCAGCTCTCGCAGGTGGCGCCTATGCATCATGGGATGAACTCGCCCAAGTCCTTGGCGTTGCACAAACAATCGTGCCCGATATGGCTGCCCACGAGCTATATGCGTCGCGTCGTCATATCTTTGACGAATTGTATGCACGCAACCGTGATCTCATGCACGAATTGGTGTAATGCTGCCGAATTGTACTGCCTTCCAAAATAGGGACTGCGTTGTGCGATTCGCATGTCCCTTGGCATTTTTGCCCACAGTGGTTAGCGAAGGTCAAAAACAGAGTGCGCATTTGCTAAAACTACCGACTCGATGCGCTTTGCGTCACAGTTTTTGAGTGAGGCAATGCGCATCGAGGTCCTTGCGAGCGATTTGATGAGCGACTGCGCGCTTGTTTCTGTGTTTGGCTCGGCCGGCGCATCGGTCTCGAGCAGTAGACGGTCGAGTGGAATCTGTCGTGCGTATTCGCGTCCTCGTTTGGACGCGAGCATGCGTTCGTTGACGGAAAAATAACAGCCCGCATTACGCGCGCGGGCGAGTTCGTCCGAAGTACCGCTAAACCAGTGGAAGATGATAACGGGGGAGTCGGAGTTTGGGATGAGTGGTCCATGCGATTCGAGGACGTTCAGTACGGTTCCTGCCGAACGAACAGCGTGAATTGATATCACGCGCCCGGCAAGAGGGTGCTGCGCGAGTGCATCGCAGAGCCGGTCAAA
>UQPI01000012.1 GCA_900542945.1 uncultured Collinsella sp. | reverse complement strand
AGAGACCCGATTTGCTTGATTTAGATACCGATCTGGAAAACGCATGGTTTGGCGTTACGGTGACGAGGAAAGCGGAGCTGTGGCGTATCGACGCCCTTCGGAAAAACGTCAAAGCAAATCACTTCTTCGTTACTTTTGAGCCGCTATTCGACGATCCCGGTACGGTCGACCTTTCCGGAATCAACTGGATCGTCGTCGGTACCATGACCGGGGCGCAGAGCAGGAAGGTTCATACGGAACCGGAGTGGGCATGGTCTTTGACGGACCAGGCGCACGCGCTTGGCATTCCAATGTTTATGAAGGAAGACCTCGTCTCTGTCATAGGGGACGAAAACATGATTCAGGAATTGCCGGAAGAATTCGAAAGAGTGCTGGAGGTGCAGAGAACATGGCGGAAGTGATCGATGGAATCCTCATCAATGAGGTGGAAGCAAAGAACATCATGACCAAGTCCAGCCTGCCGGTAGGCGGCTACTCGGTCAATCCCTATGTAGGCTGCACGCATGCCTGCAAGTATTGCTATGCCTCTTTTATGAAGCGCTTTACCGGACACAAGGAGGAATGGGGCACCTTTCTTGATGTGAAGCATTGGCCGGAAATCAAGAATCCGAAGAAATACGCTGGACAGCGGGTGGTTATCGGTTCTGTGACGGATGGCTACAATCCACAGGAGGAGCGATTCTGGAATACCAGGAAACTCCTGGAGCAGCTGATTGGCAGCGATGCAGATATTCTGATCTGCACAAAGTCCGATCTTGTGGTACGGGATATCGATCTGCTGAAGAGGCTTGGACGAGTGACCGTTTCATGGTCGATCAACACGCTGGATGAGAACTTCAAGAACGATATGGACTCCGCGTCGAGCATCGAGCGTCGTATCGCTGCTATGAAGCAGGTGTATGACGAAGGTATCCGTACGGTCTGCTTCGTGTCCCCGGTATTTCCCGGCATCACGGATTTTGAGATGATTTTTGAGCGAGTAAAGGATCGGTGCGATTTGTTTTGGCTCGAAAATCTCAATCTTCGGGGTGGTTTCAAAAAAGCGATCCTGGATTATATCGCCGAGAAACATCCCGATCTCGTACCGCTTTACGATGAGATCTATAACAAGCGCAACCGTAGCTATTTTGAAGCGCTTGAAGTAAAAGCCGAGGAAATGGCCAAGAAGTACGATTGCCCCTTTGTGGACAACGAAATGCCTTATGGCAGAGTCCCGCAGGGGCATCCGGTGATCGTGGACTACTTCTATCACGAGGAAGTCCGAGGGTCGGATAATAGCGGAAAAAGAAATCGTTAAACGGAAACCGACGACGATTCGCTCGAGCGATTAGCGTCCACGCGTGGCTTCTGCCGATTGGCGCAACGGGCGACGGATTAAGGGATCGCTCGGGCGGATGATCCCGCTGCAGTACAGGCGGTCGCCCAATTTAGCGGCATGAGCGTTTTCGCACGGAAAACCAGTATCTTGTACCGTGGGTGCGCGACGACACGTTTCTGCAGGGTGCGACATGGCGCGAGAGCCTCGGACGATACGAGCGCTTCGTGCACGAGCGCGGAGCTGGCCGCGTGCTGCTGCTGGAGCTTGGCGTGGGCGAGATGACCCCCGGCATCATCACGCTCCCGTTCTGGAGCATGGCCGCAAAGCTGCCGGATGTGCATCTGTTGAGCGTAAACATCTCGGGCGACTCAGCCCCCTTGCAGCTCGGAAGCAAGGCGGAGGCAATCCAGGCCGATTTGGGCGCACTGCTCTCGGCGGCGCGGGTGGGCGACGGTGCTTAAGCCTCTTTGTTAGTCGCTTTGAGATAATCCTCGTCGTTCACAGGCTCCAACCACTCGTTGGAGGTCTCCTCGCCCGGAACCTCCAGCGCGAGATGGGAGAACCAGCCGTCGGGCGCGGCTCCGTGTCAATGCTTCACCCCCGGGGCGATGTTGACCACATCGCCCGGGCGCAGCTCCTGTGCCGGCTTTCCCCATTCCTGGTAAAACCCTCGACCAGTCACAGCATGCCGGCAGCGAGGTCAATGCGCATTCGCTCATGCTACAATCCAACCACCAGAGATGAAAACACAGTCCCCGTCGGGTAGTCGTGGGCGTGCGGGAGTCCGCATCAGTAACCTGCCTCCTTGGTTGTCCCTTCTCTGCATGGTCATCTACATAAAGGAGGAACCAACTATGCAGATCAGCGTGTCGTCCACCCTGACCGTATATCACGACGGCCAATTCTGGGTCGGGCTGGCGGAGCATGTCGAGGACGGCAGATACGGCGCCGCCCGCATCGTCTTCGGCGCGGAACCGTCCGATGAGGAAATCCTGCAATTCGTTACAAGCAAATGGGCGAAGCTCGCGTTCTTCGGTGACGAGGCCACGGAAACAAGCAAGCCCGCGAAGAATCCCAAGCGACGCGCTCGCGAGGCAGCGAAAGCCCTTAAGCGGCCCGCGGTGAGCACCAAGGCACAACAGGCGCTCGCAGCACAGCGGGAAGCGATGAAGCGGGAGTCGGCTCAAGCAAGAAGCCAGCGTCGCGCGGATGAGGCGGAGGCGCGCTTCGAGCAGCGAAAGCTGAAGCGCAAGCGGAAGCATCGCGGGCATTGATCGCCATGTGCAGCAAGGCAAACCATATACAGCAGTGGGGCCAGTTCCACTTGAAGCCGACGCCGCGTAGACGCTAATGGTGACGGCTATGCACGGGCACGGGCGAGCCACTGCACTTCACAGCTTGTTTCTCAAGTTTCTCAAGTATTTGGGACGCACACGCGGCGTTCAAAAATGCGGAGCGACTCCACATGGCTCGAGACTGAGCCGAAGTGCCCTACTTCTCGCCCTCCAGCAGCCCCACGATACGGTCGATGTCGACGGCGAAGTGGGGCCTTCCCTCGCGCTCGTAGCGGTCGAGGTACGCCTGGCACTCGGAGACAATGCGCTTGGTGTTGCCGTCGATGATGCGCTGGAGCGTCTCGTAGTAGGCCGAGCCCTCGGTCCTGAAGCGGCGCTGGTAGGACTTGGTTATGGGGAACATCTTGATGTAGTGGATGCCGTGGCGGCAGCCGGGGCGCGTCGTGGGGCGGGGTGGCAACGCAAAGTACTGGTCTTTGGGCACGTTGGGGGCGATGTTGGAATGCAGCGGTACGGCGAAGTCCCTGCGCTTCCCGCGGAAACGTAGCCTCACCACCACGATGCAGGGGAGATTGTGCTTAAGCATGAGCTCGCGGTCGCCCTCGACGAGGTCGAAGAAGTCCTGGGAGATGGATACGACCTTCACCGGTTGCGCCTCTTCATACGAAGTGGGGCCCGCATCGCTGCAGGCCCCTACAGGTGGGCGATATTCTACGCCTTGCGGCACCCCGTCGCCCACGGAGGTTAAACGTACACGTAAGCCGTACTCTGAAAGCCGCGGCTTCCGGCAAGCAGTTTATACCACGAAAGGTCGCTTTCAACGCGCATAGCTCGCAAAATAACACTCGCTGGGCCGTCACCCCTGGCAGTTGCCCTCCAATCTTCATTGGAGTCAGCAGGTCAATTCATATAGTTATGGGGGTGTATCCTAAAGGAAATCAAATTTATACCCCCATAACTAAGGAATTTTCTATTCCCACTCAATGACTAGGGCCCTGGTGTAATTGGCTTGATCACCGTTCTGGGAACCGGTATCGACCTACCTGTCCGCCGAGCTCTTTCTTCAGCTCCAGCCTAGTATCTGATTCGCGCCGTTATAAGCGAAAACCGAAGAGATGCGTCTTAGCCAAGAAAAGAAGGTTAGCCTCATCTTACTGCATGATTCGTGTGTTATAGTTAGATGACTCTAACTGTTTGGGGGCGACAGCCATGCACGAACGCGAGGGTTTCTGGGACAAGAACGCCGGTCGGTATGACCGTTTCATGCGAAACGACCGGGCGGCGTATGAGAAGATGTATGGGCTGATCCGGCCGGTGGTGAAAGCAAAGACCGTGCTGGAGGTTGCCACCGGCACGGGGCTTATCGCAAAGAGCGTCGTGGATGCGGCGGCGCGCATCGAGGCTACGGACGCCTCTGCAAAGATGATCCTTGAAGCAAAGCGGGACAATCAATCCGCAAAGCTGCACTTTTCCGTACAAGATATGTTCCGCCTGCCCTATGCACAGAAGTCCTTCGAAGTGGTGATCGTGTCCAACGCACTTCACATAGTGCCGCATCCGGAAAAGGCCCTGCACGAAATCAGGCGGGTGCTGAAGGACGACGGCGTGCTCATCGCGCCAACCTTCACCCACGCGGGAACTCGGTTTCCGGCAAGGCAAAAGCCTTTTTCATGAGTATGGCGGGATTCCCCCTCCACAGCAGATGGACAAGCGAGGAATACCTGCGTTTCCTGCGTCAAAACGGCTGGGCGGTGCGGAAAAGCGCGGTGCTGAAGGCCTCGTTCCCGTTGACCTATGCGGAATGCACGAAATCGGAGGGGCCAGATGTCGTTCTTTGAAAACACCCGCAAGCCCGTGGGCCTCGGCGGAAAACTAATGGTTGCCATGATGAACCTGGGCCACAGCCCTGTGGCGCGGTGGGGACTTCAGTTTCTACGACTTACGCCAAACGCAAAGGTGCTGGATTGCGGCTGCGGCGGCGGGGCAAACATAAAACTGCTGCTGAAAAAATGCCCGCATGGCGTCGTCAAGGGCATCGACTATTCGCCCGTCAGCGTGGAAAAGGCTAGAAAGCTCAACCGAACTGCAATTCAGGAGGGGCGTTGCGCCGTTCTGCAAGGCAGTGTGGCGGATATGGCGTTTAAGGATAGCTACTTCGATGCTGCCACGGCCTTTGAAACCGTCTATTTTTGGCCTGATTTGCCCCGATGCTTCCGTGAGGTCTGGCGGGCGCTGAAGCCAGGCGGGACAATTCTTATCTGCAACGAAAGCAATGGCGATACGGACAAGGACGAGAGGTGGACGCAGATCATCGGCGGCATGACTATCTACAAGGACATTGAATTAAAGGCATGTCTGGAGCAGGCGGGTTTTCACGAGGTGCAGATACACAAAAAGAAAAAGTGGCTCTGCGTCACGGCGCGGAAGTAAGGGCATCAAGCACGGGCATTTTTGCATCCATCCTGCACATGGCGATAGGCATGACGGTCATAGCGGCTATGCTGGCGACAATTATGACAGTTTTTATTCACTGAGGAAGAAACCTATGAAATGTAAAATTGAGAAAAACACCGTGCAGGAGACGCTGATCCTCCCGCTGTATTCCCGGAAGCTGTGTACGGAGTTGTACCCGAACCTTTACAGGGATGAAACAGCGGTTCGTCTGCTCGACCAGATCGACTACGACTTTTCAGAGGCAGAGAAAAACTCCCGCAGCCTGATGCAGCGCTTTGGTGCGCTGGAGGTAGCCACACGGCAGAGTGATCTTGCTTTCGAGGTGCGAGATTACCTGAAAGGCCACCCCAATGCGGCGGTGGTCAATCTGGGCTGCGGGCTAGACAACACCGGCAGAACCTGCGACAACGGTAGATGCAAGATCTACAATCTGGACTTCCCGGATGTGATTGCCTTGCGGCAGCAGCTACTGCCCGCCGGGGATCGAGAACAAAATATCCCCTGCGACCTGAAAGACGCCGCATGGTTTAGCAAAATCGATGCCTCCCGCGGGGCGGTGTTCTTTGCCTCCGGGGTGTTCTATTACTTTCTGACCCAGCAGGTCCGGGAACTGGTGCGGGGGATGGCGGACGCTTTCCCCGGCAGTGTGCTGGTCTTTGATGCTGCCAATCGGACGGCGGTAAAGATGATCGCAAAAACATGGCTTAAGACTGCAAAAATCAAGGATGTGGGGGCATATTTTGCGGTTTCGGATGCCGCCAAGGAAATCGGCACGTGGGACAGCCGTCTGCAGGTCACAAGTCGCGGCTATATGCTGGGCTACAACGATTTGAGAGACTCTTCTGTCAGCTGCTTTTTCCGGTTTCTCGCAAGGGTCGGTGACAACGGGATGAAAATGCAAATCGTGAAAATAAGATTTTGAGAGGCGAAAACGAAGCGCATTCACTTTGACGTCGAAGAAGACGGCTTTTACGGCGCATATTGGGCGTGCAAGGACACGCATACAGCAGCGGGCACGGATTCAATTGAAACCGTGCCCGCTATCTGATACTATATTATTTTATCGAACGTATGTTCTATTCCCACTCAATCGTCGCGGGCGGCTTGGACGTGATGTCGTAGCACACGCGGTTGGCGCCGGGAACCTCGGCCACGATGCGGCCGGAGATGCGGGCCAGGACGTCGTAGGGCAGCTTGGCCCAGTCGGCGGTCATGGCATCGCTGGACTCGACGGCACGCAGGATAATTGGGCGCTGGTAGGTGCGCTCGTCGCCCATAACGCCGACGGACTTAATGTCGGGCAGGACGGCGAAATACTGCCAGCAGCTATGCTCGGAGTTGCGCTCGCCGGTCTGCTCAAACAGACGCTGGTTATAGGCGTCGAGCTCCTCGCGCACGATGGCGTCGGCATTCTTGAGGATCTCGAGCTTCTCCTTGTCGACCGCACCGATGATGCGGATGGCCAGACCCGGGCCCGGGAAAGGCTGGCGGAACACGATATGACCCGGCAGACCGAGCGCCAGACCAAGCGCGCGGACCTCGTCCTTAAAGAAGTGGTCGAGCGGCTCAATAAGGTCGAAGTGCACGCCCTCGGGGAACGGGATCAGATTGTGATGGCTCTTGATGGTAGCCGTCTTGCCGCCCGTCTTGCGAGCGCCGGACTCAATGATGTCGGGGTAGATGGTGCCCTGAGCCAAGTACTTGACCGGCTTGCCATCGGTCTCGAGCTGCTGCGCCACGGCGAAGAACTCTTTCCAGAACTGCGTACCGATGATGCGGCGCTTCTCCTCGGGCTCGGTCACGCCGGCCAGAAGCTCGGCATAACGGTCCTCGGCGTGGACGTGGATAAAGTCGACGTCAAACTGCTTGGTGAAGACCTCCTCCACCTGCTCGGGCTCGCCCTTGCGCAGCAGGCCGTGGTTGATGAACACGCAGGTCATCTGCTTGCCCACGGCGCGAGCGCCCAGCGCAGCCACGACGGAGGAGTCGACGCCGCCGGACAGGGCCAGAATCACGCGGTCGTCGCCGACCTTCTCGCGGAACTCGGCTGTCATGGTCTCGACCAGGTTATCCATGCTCCAGTTGGGCTCCAGGCCGCAGATCTCAAACAGAAAGTTGCTCAGCAGCTGCTGACCGTACTCGGAGTGCTTGACCTCGGGGTGGAACTGCGTGGTGAAGATCTTGCGCTCGACGCACTCCATGGCGGCAACCGGGCACACGTCGGTGCTGGCGGTAACGGTAAAGCCCTCGGGCACCTCGGACACGGCGTCGCGGTGGCTCATCCACACGGTCTGCTCCATAGGCGTGGAGTTAAAGAGCTTGGCGCCGGCCGTACGCGTGATGGTGGCGCGGCCGTATTCGCCCACCTCGGAGTGACCGACCTTGCCGCCGAGCGTCACGGCCGTGATCTGATGGCCGTAGCAAAAGCCCAGAACGGGAAGGCCCAGGTCAAAGATGGCGGGATCGATGGACGGAGCGTCCTCGGCATACACAGAAGCCGGGCCGCCAGAGAGGATGAGCGCAGAGGCGTTCATTTCGCGAATCTCATCGGCCGAGATGTCGCAGGGAACGATCTCGGAATACACGTTGAGGTCGCGGACGCGACGGGCAATGAGCTGACCGTACTGCGCACCAAAGTCGAGTACGAGGACCTTTGCGGAAGCCTTTTGATCCATGGTTTCCCCCTCTTGTTGGCGGGGAGCCTGTGCCCACCCGCGCGAATAAACGAAAACAGCTTACATAGTGTACACGTTATATGGGGTTTCTCGTCCCTCGCAGCCATCAGCGCACGGCAAACGCACGACCGGGGCCTATTTGACGGCAATTGAAGTGTTACCAAACGTTACAGATGATGTAATACGTTTGAACATTGGACGCCCTGTGCCACAATACTGCCGAACGACTCCGCCTCTGCGGCGGCAAATACGATAGGAATACCAGCATGAAGCGCATCCTTCTCATCGCCACGGGCGGCACCATCGCATCGACCGAGGACGGCAACGGCCTCTCCCCCGCCCTGACCGGTGAGGAGCTCGCCCAGAGCGTCCCCGAGATCTCGGGCCTCTGTGAGCTCGACGTCGTGCAGCCCATGAATATCGACAGCACCAATATGCGCCCCAGTGACTGGATGCGTATCCGCGACGTCATCGTCGAGGGTTATGCCGACCACGACGGCTTCGTGATTCTGCACGGCACCGACACCATGAGCTACACCGCGGCAGCGCTTTCCTACCTGATTCAGGACAGCCCCAAGCCCATCGTGCTCACCGGCTCGCAAAAGCCCATGGGCAACCCCTTTACCGACGCCAAGCTCAATCTGTACCAGAGCCTGCTCTATGCGCTCGACGAGCATTCGCACGGCGTCTCGATCGTGTTTGGCGGCGTGGCCATTGCCGGCACGCGCGCCCGCAAGCAGCGCACCATGAGCTTTAACGCGTTCATTAGCGTCAACTATCCGCCCATCGCCTATATCCGCAACGACCGCATCGTGCGCAACGGGCTTCACGGCACGCATCAGGGCGAAAACCCGGTGCGTTTCTACGACAGCATCGACCCGCGCGTATTTGTACTCAAGCTTACGCCCGGCGTAAACCCGGGTATCCTGGACGCCCTGGCCGATAGCTACGACGCCGTGATTCTGGAGACCTTTGGCATTGGCGGTATCCCCGAGTTTGGTGAGTCGGGCGAGTCGTTCCAAGAGGCAATTTTCCGCTGGGTCGATTCGGGCCGCACCGTCGTTATGACCACGCAGGTCCCCGAAGAGGGCCTCGATCTGGGCGTTTATGAGGTCGGCCGTGCTTACGCCGATCATCCGGGCATTCTGCGCGGCGACGATATGACAACCGAGACGCTCGTGGCCAAAACCATGTGGGCACTCGGCCAGTCACGCGATGCAGCCGAAATCCAGCGCCTGTTCTACAGCCAAGTCAACCACGACCGCATCCCGATGGCGTAATCCCCAAGGCAGTTCCACTTATCGCAGCCTCAAACGACAGGTGGTCCCCCTCAGGCCGTGCAAAAATCGGAGTATTCTGCAATTTCTCCGCCGGAGGCGCAGAATCGGCTGATTGTTAGACAAACTTTTCGGACGAACGGGCCGTCTAGTAAATATTTATTCCTCATTTTTATTTAGCGCGTGGATTAACTACTGTTAAAAAGGCAACGCCAGCCGCTCGGGCTACCATCTACGGCTGAACAGGTGCTGAATACTCGCGATTTTGCACATCGCAACCAGGGGGACCCGCTCAAAGAGCGTCAAATACAGCGGGGGAACGCCCTATTCGATACCCTCGAGAAGCTCTGACACCGTCATGCCAAGGGCGGGCGCGATCTTAAATAGAACCTTGAGCGTGAAATTTGCCGTCCCATCTTCGATTCGGTCGAGGTAGGGTCGGCTGATTCCTGTCGCCACACAAAAATCAACCTTGGAGATACCAAGGTCCCTGCGTGTCTCTTCGACCCGCCTGCCAAGAATCTGTTTAGCACGTTCGTCCATGCAGACGAGTTTGAAATGGAGCCGAACATAAACGTAAACTATAGTTCACGTTTTGCCGAATACACAGGAGTTTTCTATGTCGGGTTCTTCGGTCCGCACGTACCGAGCCACGCTTTGCACAAACAGCGTACCGCCCAAGCTCGTCGTCGTTGAAGCCGAATGCCTTTCGCCCGATGAGCGCACAGCATTTGCATTGCTATCAAGTCACGTCGCCGCCGTTCTGGTCCCTTGCCCGGCGCAAGGTGAACTTGCCATCCAATGCCAAACGCATAGCTGCTCGCTCAATCAGGCTGCCGTAATCGCAACCAGCCAACGCGGTCTGCCCCTTCTCCTGGAAGCCGGTATCGCGCTCGCCCTTCGCGGCGCCGGATACGAAAACGAGGCCGCCGCCGATATGGTCTTTAAACCACGATCGAGCGGCGGCCTCGCAGCAGCCATTGAATATGCGTGCAGGCTCGTTGCCTAAAAGGACAAGCTAGAAACCAAAGCCAAAGCCCGTTCCGGTAATCGCCGAGTACATAAAGTAAACGTTAACCACGTTGAGGAACACACCCGTGATGCAACCGTTGCGCAGGTAGCGTTCGCACACGATACGCGCCATGGCGGCGGAGTCATCATTGTTTTTAGCCTGGCGTCCTGCCGTAAAGTACGTCGCCACGCTCAGCAGCAGGTTGAGCACCGGCAGTGCCAGCAACTCGTAGCTCTTGCCCCAGCGCGTCGCCTCGCCGGCGGCATTAAACTTTGTTGCCACCTCGGGACCAATGTTGGGGATAACACACGCTGCGACCACCAGCGGAATCACCGCAAGCACGAGCAGCGCAACACCCATGTAGCCGGCTTTTTTGCCATATTTAAACATGTGCGTCGTCCTTACACGTTAAAGCGGAAGTGCACGACGTCGCCATCGGCCATGACATAGTCCTTGCCCTCAATACGCAGCTTGCCGGCGGCCTTGGCGCCCTGCTCGCCGCCGAGCTCGATGTAGTCGTCGTAGCCAATGACCTCGGCCTTAATAAAGCCGCGCTCAAAGTCGGTGTGGATGACACCGGCAGCCTGCGGAGCGGTCGCACCCTGACGCACCGTCCAGGCCTTGACCTCCATCTCGCCGGCCGTAAAGAACGACTGCAGACCGAGCAGCTTATAGGCCGCCTGCGCGAGCACGTCCAGGCCGGGCTGCTCCAAGCCCAGGCTCTCCAGGTAGTCGGCGGCGTCCTCGGGATCGAGCTCGGAAAGCTCAGCCTCGATCTTGGCGCAGATGGGCAGCGGCTTAACACCATCGATGGGCGCCAGATCGTCGTTGAGCATATCCTCGTCCACGTTGGCCACATACAGGATGGGCTTCATAGTGAGCAGGAACAGGCCCTTGGCAGCGGCGCGCTCCTCGTCGGTCATCTCCATAGACGCAGCGCGCTTGCCCTCGTTGAGCCAGGCAAGCAGGCGCTTGGCGACCTCGAACTTGGGCATGAGCTCCTTGTCGCGCTTGGCCTCCTTCTCGAGCTTAGGCAGCTGCTTCTCGAGCGTGCCCATGTCGGCCAGGATGAGCTCGGTCATGATGGTGTCGGCATCGCCGGCGGGATCGACGAACTCGCCCGTGCGGCCCACCTCACGCATGACGTTGGGGTCTTTAAAGTAGCGCACGACCTCGCAGATGGCGTCGGTCTCGCGAATGTTGGCCAGGAACTGGTTGCCCAGGCCCTCGCCCTCGTTGGCGCCCTTCACCAGACCTGCGATGTCGACGAACTCGACCGTTGCCGGCACGATGCGACCCGGGTTGACGATGTCGGCGAGCTTTTGCAGACGGCTATCGGGCACGTCGACGATACCCACGTTGGGGTCGATCGTGGCGAACGGGTAGTTGGCGGCAAGACCGGTCTTTTTGGTAAGCGCGGTGAACAGCGTCGACTTGCCTACGTTGGGCAGGCCCACGATACCGATGGAAAGGGACACGACAGCTCCTTTTGGTACAAGCATTTCAAACTGCATAAGTATAGCGCCGCCGCAGCATCTGGGCGAACCCGGACGCCACGGCGGCACGAATGAAGCAGAGATAGGGGTCGTTGGCTAGTCCGCGAGCTTCTCAACCTGGTCGAGCATCTTATCGAGCTTGGCCTTTGCCTCGGCCTTGACCTTCTGGGCTTCTTCGTGGGCCTTCGCCTTCTGGGCGGCCTTTTCCTCGGCTTCGGGATCGACGACGACCAGATTGGACGCGTCGTGCTCAACCAACTTGAGCGCATGCTCAGGGCACACCTTGACACAGGCACCGCAGCCCAAACAATACGTGGACTCCAACGCAAAGCGGCCGCTTCCCACCAAATCGCAGGCGAACGTGGGACATACATTGACGCACTCGCCGCACGACGTGCACTTGTCAAAGTCGCACTCCGGCGTACTCACCTGCATGTTTTGGGCAAGCTCGGGGTGGTTTTGCAGCGTTGAGAGCACCAGCTGTCGACCGTGCGTGAGCGAACGGCGACGCTTGGTCGTCGTGGTGCCGCACATGGTGTTGAGCGTACGCTCCAGCTGGGTAATCTGATGGCGATGGGCCTTCAACTTCTGCGTCACCGAGGCCAGCGCCGCCGTCGCCGGGTTGAGTTTGGTCACCGTCAGACCCGTGGTGCGGGCGATCTTTTCCATGTACTCCTTGCGCTCGTACTCGCGGCGCTTATGGCACTTGAGGCTCTTGGGATCGACCTCCAGACCCATGCCCGTGCCCGCCCACTCCTCGGCGGTAGCAATGGCCTCGCCCAGAATGTCCTCGCCACCGGTGTTACGGCACTTATCGCACACGCCCAGCGGCAGGTACACGCTCACGTTGGGATAATCGGCCAGCACCGAGAACCAGGTCTCGGCCGTAATATCGCCCACACAGGCGACAACAACCTCGTTCTCGCGCGGCATGCGCTTAAGGGCACGTGTGCAGGTAACGTAGGCGGTCTCGTGGCTCGTAGCAGCAGAGACGATGTCGTCATACAGGTTTTTGGGCGCCAGGCGCGGCGAGATGATCGCCTCGGTCGGACAGGCAGCGGCGCACAGGCCGCACTTGCGACAGGTATCGAGGATCTCGATGGCGTCTTCCTCGACCTCGATGGCGTTGACCGGGCACACGTCCATGCACGCGGTGCAGCCGCTCTTTTCGTTTTTGCAGGTCAAGCATGGAATGGTGTTGCCGCGCGGACGCTCCTTGTAGTCGGCAGGATTCCACTGCGGCGCCGACGGATCGAGTGCGTCGGTCACACCGCCAAGCGGGTTTTTAAGAAAGTCGAAACCCTTGCTGATCTCGATAATGTCATCAAACAGATCGTGTTCCTGCGCCATGCGCGGCCCCTCCCTGAGCAGTGCAAACAAGCAAGAAATAATGATACGCCATCGGCCCGTGCCTCGAGCAAATTACACGCGGAGCACCTTTGGGACAAATAGCCTATGGCCTATCGCCGCCTCGATTGCACAAGGTCAATCAAGCGCCAAACTATGCCTCGCACATGAGCTGCACGAGCTTTTGTTTGGTCACCTTGGCCTGCTCGTTGGCCATATTACGCTCGTTTCTAAAGACCGCATTTGCAACACCCTGCAGATCGGCATCGGAAATCTCGCCAAGGCCCAGATCCTCGAGCGTCGTCGGCAGACCAACACGCTGGCAAAACTCGAGCACCTGATCAAGCTCGGGTGCACGCTCCAGACGAAGCTGAACCACCAGGCCAAACGCCACGGCCTCGCCGTGCATGGCCTTGCACTCAGGCAGAATCGTTAGACCGTTGGCGATGGCATGCGCCAACGCCAAGCCACCGCTCTCAAAGCCGACGCCCGAGAGCAGAATATTGCACTCGATCAGGCGCTCAACCGCCGGCGATGTACGCCCCTTTTTGAGATCGCGCTTGGCAGCGACGCCGCATTCCATAAGCGTGTCGTAGCAGGCACGTGCCGCGACCAGTGCCAAGTGCCCCGGCGCGCCACCGTGCTCGTTGGCGCCGTGCGCCGCGGCGCACGAACGCGCCTCGAAGTACGTTGCCAGCGCATCGCCCATACCAGCGACCGTCATACGCAGTGGGGCCGCCGCGACCACGTTGGTATCGACCACGACCAGGTCTGGATTCTTCTCGAGCATCAGGTAGCGGTCGAACGACCCATCCTCGTGATACAGCACCGAAATCGCGCTGCACGGACCGTCCATCGAAGCCGCCGTGGGGCATACGCACAACGGCAGCTCGGCATAAAACGCTACTGCCTTGGCGATATCGAGCATCTTGCCGCCGCCAATGCCTACCACCATGTCGCAATACTCAGCCTGGGCTTCCTGAGCCATTTCGACAACGGCCTCTTCCGTACACGGACCGTCATAAATCTTAAAGAACGGCTCGCTTAGATCTTCGTCCAGAAATCCATCGACAATCTGCCTGCACAGCCGATCCTCGGTGCCCTGGTCAAACAAGACATAGGCAGCACAGCCCAACCATGACAAATACCTGCCCTGACGCGAAAGTTCGCCCGGCCCCTGAACATACCGGCCGGGACCGCCATAAACCATAGGAAGCGCCATACGAGAATCCGCCCTTCATCAAACAACGATTGGTGCAAAGTAACCTGACCCCTTTGCACCAACTTGGTGCGATGGGGTCAGGTTAGTTTTGCACCATAGCAAAAAGGGGCAAAGCCATCTGTTGGCTTTGCCCCTTCCTTAGCTTGATTTACTCATCCATGAGATAGTAGTGGCCCAGCGCGTCGGCACCCAGGATGGCGTTTGCGACCATCTCGGGCGTCACCTCAAACGGCATGTTGCACATGGTGTCCTCGGGCGCGCAAGCGGCCTCGGCAACGACCATGGCCTGCTCGCGCGTAACCTCGGCAACGCCAAGCTCCTTCATCGTGACCGGCAGGCCCAGCTCAATGCAGAAGCCCAGGACTTCCTCGAGTTTCTCAGTCGGAGCATCCTCGAGTACCAGCTGGACGATGGTGCCAAAGGCGACCTTCTCGCCGTGATACATGCCGTGGCACTCGGGCAGCATCGTCAGGCCATTGTGGATGGCATGAGCAGCAGCAAGGCCCGAGCTCTCAAAGCCAATGCCCGAAAGCAGCGTATTGGCCTCGATGATATGCTCGACTGCAGGCGTGAGCGCACCCTTCTCCAGCGCGACCTTGGCCTTGACGCCATCGGCCATAAGCGTCTCGTAGCAAAGCTTGGCGAGCGCCAGACCGGCCATGCCGCCCTTGCCGCCAGCGCAGGTGCCACCGTCGGCATCATGCGTCGCCTGGGCCTCAAAGTAGGTTGCGAGCGCATCGCCCATACCGGAAACCGTCAGGCGCACCGGGCTCGCCGCGATAACCGTCGTATCCATCAGGACAATGTTGGGGTTTGCCTTAAGGAAGAGATATTTATCGAACTGGCCATCGTCGGTGTAGAGCACCGAAAGCGCCGAGCACGGTGCATCGGTCGAAGCAATGGTGGGGCAAATGATAACCGGGGACTCCAGGTAATAGGCGACGGCCTTCGCGGTGTCGAGGATCTTGCCGCCACCGACGCCGACGATGATGTCGCAACCGTTGTCGCGAGCGAGCGCGACCAGGCGATCGACCTCACCCTTGGAGCACTCGCCGTTAAAGTCCTCAAACAGCAGCTCGGCCTTAGCCTCGGCAAAACCGCCCTCGATCTTGGCACCGACGCGCTTCTTGCCCGAAGGCGTCACGATGACGAGGGCCTTAGCGCCGAGCGGCTCGACATAGGAGCCGAGCTTGGCGAGCTCGTCCGGACCCTGGATGTACTTGCTGGGGCTATTGAAAATTGCAGCCATAACTATCCCATTCTCTAAAAGAAAAAAGAAAGGGGCTCCGTACAGATACGTGCGGAGCCCCTCGTTACGATAACAAGAGTCGATTAGAAATCGATGTCGGTGTCGTAGTAGCAGGCCTTGAGAATCTTCTCGAAGTCGGCAGCCTTGGTCTCACGCGGGTTCTCCGGCGTGCAGGCGTCCTGCTCGGCGTTCGCGGCGATCTCGGGGAGCTTGGCGAGGAACTCCTCCTCGGAAACCATCTGCGGGTTCTCGGCGTCGACCTTCACGCCACCATTCGCGTAATCCTTGATGGACTGCGGAATGTTGAGCTGGTCGTTGAGGTCGCGGATCTTCTGGACGAGCGCAGCGATAAGCTCCTCGTTGGTCTCGCCGGGAAGGTGCAGGATCTCCTTGGCCACGTAAGCGTAACGCTCGGCAGCGCGCGGATCCTTGGAGTTCCACTGGATGACCTTGCCCAGGTACATAGCGTTAGCAGCACCGTGGATGATGTGGCCGTTCTCAAAGGCTGCACCGGTCTTGTGAGCCATGGAGTGAACGATGCCCAGCAGGCCCGAGGAGAAGGCGATGCCGGCGATGCACTGAGCCTCGTGCATGTGCTGACGGGCCTCATGGTCGCCAGCATAGGACTTGGGCAGCCACTCGACGATCTCGCGGATGCCGTGCAGGGCGTTGGCGTCGGTGAACATAGAGGCGAAGGTAGAAACGTAGGCCTCCATGCAGTGGGTCAGAGCATCCATGCCGGTGTGAGCGCACAGCTTGGCGGGCATGGTGTAGGTGAGCTCGGGGTCGACGATGGCGACATCAGGGGTGATGTTGAAGTCGGCCAGCGGGTACTTGATGCCCTTGGCGTAGTCGGTGATGACGGAGAAGGCGGTAACCTCGGTAGCGGTACCGGAGGTAGAGGAGATGGCGCAGAAGTGAGCCTTCTGACGCAGCTCAGGGAAGCTGAACGGCTGGATGATGTTATCGAAGGACTCCTCGGGATACTCGTAGAAGACCCACATGGCCTTAGCGGCATCGATGGGCGAGCCGCCGCCGATGGCGATAATCCAGTCGGGCTCGAACTCGCGCATGGCCTCGGCGCCCTTCATGACCGTCTCGATGGACGGATCGGACTCGACGCCCTCGAACAGCTTGACCTCGAAGCCGCCCTCTTTGAGGTCGGCCTCAACGTCCTGCAGGAACCCGCCGCGGCGCATAGAGCTGCCGCCAGAAACGATGATGGCCTTCTTGCCCTTGAGGTTCTTCACCTCGTGGCGAGCGCCCTCACCAAAGTACAGATCGCGAGGATTGGTAAAACGTCCCATACTGTGCCTCCTAAACAAGCCCCTCTTAGACTTGCGTATATAACGGAGCACCCGATTGGCTCCGTTAGGACCGTTTTGCGCGTTGCCGGCGATGACAATGCGCGATGTCTAAACGTCTCAACGCTCAGACAAACACTATTTTACCGTTCTGGTTGGTCAGTTATTCACCTAAAGCCGACAATGATGAAACGTTTTTTCTATCCCTGAAGACCCTTGTGGGGCATTCATACTCCCAAGCTGGGCAAACGTTTTATCAAGGTTGACCACATATCCCGGGCAGGACGGTGCCCCTCCAAAATGCGCCCCGTTCGCCGCCAAAAATCGACCGTTTGCGGCACCGTGATACCACTCAGTCGTCCAAGGCGCCGACATTTGTGCGACATCCGTCTTCGTGGTGCAAAGGTGCATGTCCAAGTGCGGCACCCCCGGTGTGCCACATGCGGGTAAACTAGAACCTTATATAGAGACATTTGAACCCTAACCGCAGCAAAGGAGGCCCCATGGCATTCGATCCCATTCAAGAGGATTGCCATCGCCTCGTTCTTGAGGCCTTGCGCCGCGACAATATCCCGCTCACCGACGGCCCCGCCGTCGAGCGTCTGATGGAGCAATTCACCCGCAACCCCGCGCCGCTCATCGTGCACGACCGCGACCGCGCCGGGCATCTGATTGCCAAGGTGGTCGAGGCCGTCGACTACCGCATTCCCTTTATCCCCGACGATGCCCAAGCCGAGCAGGAAGAGGCCGCTGCCGAGAACATGCTTCGCGAGGCCGCCGCACTCGATCCGGCCAACTGGGATGCGCAGCGCATGCTGACGGCCCTCACCGCTGACTCCAACGAGGAATACGTACAGTACTTGGTATCCAAGTGCGATGAAGTCGAACACGACCTGGCGCTCAAGATCGCCTCGGCGCAGGACCCCTACGAGCGCGAGGCCGCAGGCGACCTGACCCGCCGTCCCTACCTGCGCTGGCTTGCCGCCTTGGCATCGCGCGCGCTCATTAGCGGCCGCTACCGCATGTCGCTCGAAGCCGCAAACCGCAGCCTCGACTTTGCCCCCAACGATCCTGCCGGCGTCCGCCACACCGCAATGCTCGCCATGGCAAAGCTCGAATACCCCGCTGAGGAGCTCAAGTGCTTTCGCTCTGCCCACTCCGTCCCCTATCTCGCCAACACGCCGCTGCGCCGTCGTCCCAAGGATGCAGAACGCGACTTGGACCCGTGGACGCTCATCGCGCTGATGAGCGCTGCCTGGCGCGAGCTGGATTACGAGGGCGCCGAACACTACCTGCGCATCCTTGCGCGCTCGTGCCCGCACGCAGCCGAGGCGCTCTACTTCCAAACCGAGTTTCCCGATGGCGTCTATGCCCGCGTCAACGTGGGTGCAGGCTCCACCGACGAGCTCGTCCTTGCACTCTCCGAGGCGACGCCGGTACTGCAGGAGGGCCTGGGCGCGCCCGACAACGCCAGCTTTGCCGCCTGGGTCGCCACCAACGACATCGTGCGCTCCCAGATCGACGAGCGCATACTGCGGGCGGCCGAGCAGGGTTTGCCGTTTAAGGGAGGAGACCTCTAATGGATCCGAGCGTCTACATCCCCGCCTACCTGGAGCGCACCTATCTGGCGTCGCACCCCGAGCTCACCGATGCAGCACGCGAGCTTGTCCATAACGACATTAGCGCGAATCCCCAAAAGTATGCGCAGTCCGAGCATGCCCAGGCGCTGCTGTCCTACGCCGGTGTTCATCGCCACCTGCTCGACGAGCTCCATCGCATCGAGGACATGGGCAGCGACGAGGAGTTCGAGCAGACGCGCAATCGTCTGTTCGACGACATGCGCGATGAGCTGCTCAAGATTGTCCGCGTCGATGCACTGGCCGTCGACGCGCATCTGCTCGCCATCATCCTGGCCGACACGCCCGTTGACGCCTGCCTGGGCGACCTGATGAAGCTCGAGGCGACCACGGCCGATTACCTTCAGCAAAGCGTGCCCGGGTTCGATATGGAGGCCCCACACTACTGGGCCAATAATGTTTTGGCCGACGGTGTCACCGCAGCAGACCTTACCGTGAGCGAGCCGGCTCTTATCGGATGGCTTCACACACTCGAGGCCATCTCGCAGCTGTGCATGGCGAGCGCCCGCTACCGCGCTGCTGCCAACTACGCCCGCCGCGTCCTTAAGGCAGAAGGCTATCCCACCCGAGCTGCCGGCACCGTGTTGCTCGCCCTCGCTCGCCTGGAAGACCAGGACGGCTTTTTTGCCCTGGCCCACCAGCTCGAGGAACAGGTGGGGGCAGACGCACTCGAAAACTCTCCTTGGTACCTGCTCGCCCGCACGATCTTGCTGTTCAAAACAAACAAGATGCGCCCGGCGACGCGCGCGCTGCGTGAGTTCGCTAACCGTTGCGAGGGTGGCGCGTTCTTCTTGCTGAATCCCATGTACCAGACGCCGTATCTTCCCTGCCGACCCGAGCCGCGCGACCCCTGGGACCTCTCGCACCAGGCGGTTTGGGAAGCCGACGGCATTATCTCGGACACCCCAGACTTTGCCCCCTGGGCCAACGCCTGCGAAGATGTATCGCAGCTTGCCCAGGAATTTGCGCGCCGCTACGGCTTTTAGCGACGCGATCGCCCCGACCATGTCATCTATGTTAGGAACGGCTTCATGAACCTCCGCTCATCTCTCGCCTGCACCTCGAGCGATATCGCCCGCTGGGGACTGCGCTCTGTCCTCAAACGCCAGGGTGGCGTGCTTCCCGGCCGCATCGCCATGAAGATCGACCCCGAGTTGCTGAGCGACCTCGCCGGCCTTGTCGACCGCAGCGTAGTGATTACCGGTACTAATGGCAAGACCACCACCTCCAACCTCATCGCTGACGCCGTTGCTGCCAGCGGCGCTACCGTGGTGTGCAACCGTGCCGGCAACAATATGGAGCCTGGTGTGGTGGGTGCTCTGCTCGAGGCCCGCGGCGGCCTTAAGCACACCAGCAGCGGCAAGCGCGTGGGCGTTTTTGAGTGCGACGAGCTCTACACCGTACGCGTTCTGCCCAAGCTCAAACCGACGTACTTTGTGCTGCTCAACCTGTTCCGCGACCAGCTAGACCGCTACGGCGAGATTGACCATACCCAAGACGTCATCGCCCATGCGTTGGAGCTCTCTCCGACGACAACGCTCATCTACAACGCCGACGATCCGCTGTGCGCCTCGATCGCCGCACGCGTCCCCAACACGGGCATCGCCTTTGGCATCGACGGCGCCACGGGCACCGAGTCCGATCGCATTAGCGACTCGCGTTTTTGCTCGCAGTGCAACGCGCCGCTGGAGTATGACTACGTGCAGTACGGCCAGCTCGGAGCCTATCATTGTCCTTCGTGCGGATGGGAGCGTCCCGCGCTGGTCCGTCGCGTGACGGGCGTGGAGCTCGGCTGCGACGGCTACGGCTTTGACCTGGTCTTTGGACCTGCGCCCGACGCTGCTGCTGCACACATCGCCACGCGCTACAACGGCCTGTACATGGTCTATAACGTCGCCGCCGCCTTCTTTGCGGCGCACGAGCTGGGCGTGGACGCGGCGCACCTGCAGCCCACGCTCGATGCCTACGTGCCTGCCGGCGGACGCATGGGCCGCTGGGATATTGCCGGTCGCACCGTCGAGGCAAACCTGGCCAAGAATCCCGTGGGCTTCGATCGCCAGATCCAGTCCATTAAAACGGCAGGTGGCAGGCTCTGCGCCTTCTTCCTAAACGATAACGATGCCGACGGCCACGATGTCTCGTGGATCTACGATGTCGACTTCGAGCGCATCGCCGACACGCCGGATCTTGTCGCCCTTGCCGGAGGCACGCGTGCGCACGACATGCAGGTACGCCTCAAGTACGCCGGCATCGATGCCGCGATTATCTCGGACGTCGCGCAGGCGATCGGCGCCGTGGCAGACGAGGCCGCCGATGACACCTTCTACGCCGTCGCCAACTACACGGCCTTCCCGCCGCTGGTCAAGGAACTCGACGGGCTTAAAGACGACGATGCAAGCTCGATTGTCTCCCACGCCATAACGCGCGCCGATGGTAGCGCTGTCCCCACCGATATTGCGCCGGTCGAGCTTTCGCGCCCCCTGCGTATCGTCTACCTGTACCCCGATGCCCTCAACCTCTATGCCGACGGCGGCAACGTTATCGCCCTCGAGCGCCGCTGCGCCTGGCGTGGCATTCCCGCGCGTGTAGACGAGGTCCGTATGGGCGAAACGCTTGATTTGACCGATGCCGATATCGTCATGATGGGTGGCGGCTCCGACCGCGACCAGCTAGCCGTGGCACACGAGCTGCTCGCCCAAAAAGACAAGGTCGCGGCCTATGTTGAGGATGGCGGCTCGCTGCTTGCCATCTGTGGCGGCTATCAGCTGCTCGGCCGTTCGTACTATATGGGCGAGGATCGCATCGAGGGTCTGGGGGTCATTGCCGCCGAAACCGTACGCGGCTCCGACCGCCTGATCGGCAACGTCGCCGTCAAGACCGACCTGGCACCCGAGCCCTTTGTCGGATTCGAGAACCACGGCGGCCGCACGCTTTTGGACGTCGATGCCACGCCGCTCGGAACGTCCGTCGTCGCGGGCACCGGCAACAACGGCGACGATGGCTTTGAGGGTCTGATCTACAGGGGAGTCATCGGTACGTACCTGCACGGACCAGCGCTGCCCAAAAACCCCGAACTTGCCGACTGGCTCATCGCCCACGCCCTTGAGCGCCGTGGCGACGCACAGGCCGCCGCCCTGCTGCCGCTCAAACCCCTCGACGACACCTACGAGCACGCCGCCCACGACGCCGCGATGAAGCTCCTCCCCTAACGCCCCACCACCACAAAGGGGACAGGTACCTTTGTGGTGGTTTTCCAGTTTGCCAACGATATACGCGCCGGCAAAAAAGTCTGCTATACTCTTTCCCGCTGTCCCCATCGTCTAGCGGCCAAGGACGCCACCCTTTCAAGGTGGATATCGCGGGTTCGAATCCCGCTGGGGGCACCATTTAAACTGAGAAGCCCGTTGCCCTCGCGGTGACGGGCTTTTTACTGCCGATATGCCGGGATTCGAACCCGACAGGGTGCGGAGCTGAGGAAACGCGAAGCGTTTTCCAGTGCAACACGCAAGGAGCGGAGCGACGCAGCGGAAGCGGGCGGCGCCAGCCACACGCGGACATCCCGCTGGGGGCACCACAGAATCTGAGAAGTCCGTTACCCTCGCGATGGCGGGCGTTTCGGTAGCAAAACGGACTCCAAAGCGTCCTTCGCAAACAAATAGCCGGGGCCCGCGCGATGCGGACCCCGGCTCAATACCGTGACGATATGTCAGCTACGCTCTACACGTAGAACAGGATGTCGTCGTAGGTCGGAACCGGCCAGTAGTCGGCGGCCACGATCTCCTCCATGGCGTCCACGGCGGCACGCAGCGTATCCATAGCGGGAACGACCTCGTGCGCGTACACGTTGGCCTGCTCCTGGCCATCGAGAGCCTCGGCCTTCTGATGTACGGCGTCGAGCGCCTTGATGGAGTCGTTGATGGCGGTGATACCGTTGCAGAGCTTGTTGAGCGTGTTCTGCTCGCACTGCATGGCGGCCTCAGCACCGGCGGCACGAATAGTCTCAAGGCCCTTAGCGACCTTGGTGGCATAGGCGGTAATGACCGGGCGATAGGTACGACGCGCCTCGCGAACCATCGTGGTAGCCTCGATGTTCATGAGCTTGTTGTACTTCTCGAGCTTGCAGTCATAGCGGCACTGGGCCTCGGCCTTGGTCAGGACGCCCGTCTCCTCAAAGAGCGCAATGGCCTTATCGGAAACAAAGGCGGGAAGAGCGTCGGCCGTGGTCTTGTTGTTGGCAAGGCCGCGCTTCTCGGCCTCGATGGGCCACTCGTCGGAGTAACCGTCGCCGGAGAACAGGATGCGCTGGTGATCGGTCAGCACCTTCTTGCAGTACTCGAGCGCGGCGTCCTGGAACTTATCCTCGGGCGTACCCTCGAGTGCGTCGGCGAAGGACTTGAGCGACTTGGCCACGGCGGCATCGAGCACCAGGTTGGAGTCGGAGACGTTCTGCTCGGAGCCGCAGGCACGGAACTCGAACTTGTTGCCGGTGAAGGCAAACGGGGAGGTGCGGTTGCGGTCGGTGTTGTCCTGCATCAGCTTGGGCAGGGTATCGGCGCCCAGGTCAAGCACGCCGCGCGTGGCATGGACGGAAGCCTTGCCATCGATGATCTTCTCGACGACCTCGGTGAGCTGGTCGCCCAGGAAGATGGACATAATCGCCGGAGGAGCCTCGTTGGCGCCCAGACGATGATCGTTGCCGGCCGAGGCAACGGAGGCACGCAGGAGTTCCTGATAGTTATCGACGGCCTCGATCACCGCGGTGAGGAAGACGATGAACTGCAGGTTGTCGAGCGGGGTGTCGCCCGGGTCGAGCAGGTTCTCGGACTCGGTGCCAAGCGACCAGTTGTTGTGCTTGCCCGAACCGTTGATGCCCTCAAAGGGCTTCTCGTGCAGCAGGCAGACCAAGTCGTGACGGGAGGCGATGAGCTTCATCTTCTCCATCATGACCAGGTTCTGGTCGATGGCCTCGTTCACCTCGCCATAGACAGGGGCGAGCTCATGCTGGCAGGGAGCGACCTCGTTGTGCTTGGTCTTGGCAGGAATGCCAAGCGCCCACAGTTCATCGTCCAGGTCCTTCATATAGGCCGAGACGGTGGGGCGGATAGCGCCAAAGTAGTGCTCCTCGAGCTCCTGGCCCTTGCAGGGAGCAGCGCCAAAGAGAGTGCGGCCGGTGATGACCAGGTCCCTGCGCTTGCGGTAAGCGTCCTTCTTGATCAGGAAGTACTCCTGCTCATCGCCCACGGAAGGAACGACCTTCTTGGGGGTCTTGCCAAACAGCGCCAAAACGCGCTTGGACTCACGCGAGAGCGCAGTCATGGAACGCAGCAGCGGGGTCTTCTTGTCCAGGGCCTCGCCCGTGTAGGAGCAGAAAGCCGTGGGGATGCACAGGACATCGTCCTTGATAAAGGCGGGGCTGGTGGGATCCCAAGCGGTGTAGCCACGGGCCTCGAAGGTGGCGCGCAGGCCGCCGTTGGGGAAGCTGGAAGCATCGGGCTCGCCCTGGATGAGGTTCTTGCCCGTAAACTTGGTAATGGCGGTGCCGTCGTGGTTGGGCTCGAGGAAGCTGTCGTGCTTCTCGGAAGTAATGCCCGAAAGCGGCTGGAACCAGTGCGCGTAGTGTGTCGCGCCCTTGGAGATGGCCCAGACCTTCATGGCATGGGCAACGGCGTTGGCCACATCCAGGTCGAGCGGCTCACCGTCCTCGAGGGTTGCAGCAAGGCGCTTCCAAATGTCCTTGGGGAGGTAGTCCTTCATGACTTCCTCAGAGAACACCATGGTCCCGAAGCGGTCAGTAAGTTCGGCCATACGGAACTCCCTTCGTATCGGCACCGCGTGAGAAGCGGTGTTGATTACTAACGAACGAGTCATAGATTAGGCTCGTCGTGTTTCCGCAACATTACCGTTATGTTGCTGTCACGAAACCAATCAATGAGGTTACCGCATCGCGGCGGCGTTGCCGCCCTCAACAGCCAATCAACTGTATAAATTGCAGACCTCTCCCCATGGTTTAAGGGTAGTCAATTTGGGATGGGGCTCTATTAACTGGTATTTCGCATCAGATACCAGTCTTTATAGCCCCATCCTAGATTGACCGCTCTGCTATAGGGAATGTCGATAGCAAGGCATCTTTGATTGGTATCCCCGAATAGCGAGTGAAACTCCACCGTGACACAGTGGTGCTGTAGAATCCTTACAACACATCACACTATTACGTATCTAAAGGAGCACGATATGCGCGTCGACGAGGTTTTTAAGCAGGCAGCATCCCAGGGCACCGCACCCGTTTCGTTTGAGATGTTCCCGCCCAAGGGCGAGCTTACCCTCAACACGGCTCGCGAGGTGGCAGGCAATCTGTGCAAGCTTTCGCCGAGCTTTGTCTCGGTCACCTGCTCTGCCGGCGGCTCGGGCAATGGCGCCACCACCGCCCCCATCGCGCATATGATTACGAGCGAATTCAATACGCCCTCGGTGGCGCACCTCACCTGCGTGGGCCGCTCGCACGCCGATATCGCCGCCAAGATCGACGAATACCGCTCCGCCGGCGTAGAAAACATCCTGGCCCTGCGCGGTGATCTGCCCGCTGGCGCGACCGAGGACGACAAGCCCGCCTCCGACTACGTCTACGCCCGCGACCTCATCCCCGAGCTCGTCGACGCCGGCTTTTGTGTGGGTGCCGCAGCCTACCCCGAGGGCCACATTGCCTGCGAGGACCTCAACGCTTCGGTCGAATACCTCAAGCAAAAACAGGATGCCGGTGCGAGCTTCTTCGTGACGCAGCTCTTTTTTGATAACGAGTGCTTCTACCGTTTTCGCGAGCTTGCGGACAAGGCGGGCATCACCGTGCCGATTACCGCGGGCATCATGCCGTTTATGGGCAAGTCGCAAATCAGCCGCATGGTCTTTATGTGCGGTGCGTCGCTGCCCTCCCCCGTCATCAAGATTCTCGCCAAGTACGAGAACGACCCCGAGAGCCTGCAGGCAGCCGGTGTAGATTATGCCGCCCGTCAGCTTTGCGACCTCAAGGAGCACGGCGCCGCCGGTCTGCACCTGTACACTATGAATCGTCCTGCGATCGCCGCGACCATTATGGAGCGCCTGGGGTAATGGAAAAACCGCACATCGATACAACCACTGTCGAAGTGCCGGCCGACCTTGCGTCGCCGGCGCTTTACCGTGTCGATGCTGCGTACCATCCCCGTGTCGACCGTGCCGAGATGCTGCGGTATCTGGGTTACGGCGGCCAGCAGATTGAGCCCGAGCTGTCACGACGTATTGAGCTTGTGGTCGAGCGCCTTGAGCTGGACATTGAGCCCCGCGGCGTGCGGCGCGTGTTTACCGTCGATGCCACGGGCGTGGACGAGCAGGGAGAGCCTTGCATCCGTCTGGTCGGCACCAACGTTGAGCTGCGCGGTCGCGACATCTATCGACATCTCAAGGACGCCCGCATGGCCGCGCTGATGGCCTGCACCCTCGGCATGGACGCCGAGCGTCGTCTGCGCACCACGGGAGCCCAGCAGCCCCTGGAGGGAGCCGTGCTCGACGCCGCATGCTCTGCCTATGTAGAAGCCGCCGTCGAGCAGATGGACCAGCAGGTTAAGGCTGCGGCCGCCGCACACGGACTCGCCGGCAACTGGCGCTTTAGTCCCGGCTACGGCGACTGCCCGCTCTCGGCCCAGCGCTCGATCGTCAATGCGCTCAACGCCACGCGGCTCATCGGCCTGACCGTCACGCCCACCAGCCTGCTCATGCCCACCAAAAGCGTGACCGCGGTGATCGGTCTGTTCGACGGCGAAGTCCACGACGCCCAGAGCCGCCCCACCTGCACTATCTGCCGCATGCGCGAGCACTGCCGCTTCCGCGCCGCCCACACCACCTGCTATTCGCATTCTGAATAAAATGTCAATTGATGGCACGGTATCGAGGGAATCTCATCCGTAAGTAAGCGGATGTCCTCACAAACAAGTACCATAAGATGCCAAATAACAACTATCTGAAAGCCAGTACATGCACAACATTCTGCAGTTCTCGCCACAACTAACCGCGCTTGAGTTTTTTTCAGGCATTGGCTTGGCTCGTGCCGGCATGGCAAAAGCCGGAATCAAAACAATCTGGGCAAATGACATAGACCGTACTAAATGCGCCATGTACAGCCAGTGCTGGGGCGATGAGCATCTAGTCGAGCAGGATGTCCACACACTCGACCCCGACCTAATACCCCAAGCCGACATCGCATGGGCGTCAAGCCCTTGCGCAAACTTATCTCTCGCGGGAAACAGGGAGGGACTTATCTCTGGCAAAGAGTCCAGTGCGTTCTTTGGCTTTATTAAGGCCATCGAAGGAATGAGCGATCGTGCCCCGCGGGCACTTGTTCTCGAAAACGTCATCGGCCTTGCCACGTCTAATAACAGTGATGACTTTAGACTCGTTTGCCAGGAATTTAATCGTTTAGGCTATTCATGCGACGCTTATTTTATCGATGCACGGCACTGGCTTCCCCAGTCACGCCCCCGCATGTTTGTCGTCGGATTAAAAGACCCTCTTCCCAACAGCCGACTCGATTCCTCGCTTCGACCTGAAAAGGTCTCCTGGATTCACTCCGACCCTTCACTCATTACGCACGTCTCTCACCTAAACGAGCCGAGCCCACTTCGCATGACGGGCCTTGCAACGGTTGTTGAAGATATTCCCGAGGGCGACAAGCGTTGGTGGAACAAAAACCAAGTACAAGCATTTATCGACTCGCTTGCACCGCATCAAGCAGAGCGCCTTCAGCGCTTCTTAAATGCCAAAGAAAAAACTGTTCGCACTGCTTACCGTCGCACGCGATCAGGCGTTGTGCGCTGGGAAATCCGTGAAGAAGAAATTGCCGGATGTCTAAGAACGGCTCGCGGCGGCTCATCAAGACAGGCAGTCGTTATATGCGAAAACGGAAAGATAGAAGTTCGCTGGATGACTGGAACCGAATATGCCCGTCTCCAAGGTGCTGACTCATGTCAGTTTAGCGGCTTCTCGGATGCTCAGATTCGCTACGCATTCGGCGATGCAGTTGCCGTGCCAGTTGTCACTTGGCTTATAAAAAATGCAGTCAAACCAGCGCTTATGTCTTCAAGGAACGGAGTGAACAATAATGGAAATGACCAATTGCTCCTTGAACGAGCCCGATAAAGATATCTTGGATGCCATTGAACTCTGGTACGAATCCAAACGCAGCAAGCGAGGCAATGTCAACCGTAACGTCATGGCGGTTGGCATAGGCATAAGCGAGCTGTTGCAAAACCGTTTTCCGCTCACCGACGATTATGTGCAATCGGACAAGGGGAGCCAAGTACGAGGCCTAAGTGGAGCATGCATCAAAACAGTTTTAGCCAGACATGGGGAAACGCGTGCCTTCGCATCAGAGGGCGGCAGAACCTCACGCGGCACACTCCCGATGGCGCTTGAGCTTGCCACAATTATCAACTCTGCCCTACCCAGTGACACTTGCGAAGACGCTCGTCTTGAAGCTGCGAATGCAATCGCCAATTTCTTCGTCGAGCGAATCCAGGTCGATTTCTTTAACCGGCAGAGAATCAAAGTCGAAATCGATCTTCAAAAACCAATTTCTGTCATTGTCGATGATATCCTAGCCGAAGCAAGCCTACGGTCCGATAAGCCAACGGGTACCGTCGCACAGCACCTGGTAGGCGCAAAACTAGAGATGTTATTTCCAACCATAGAAATCGGAAAGGACAACTCAAACGCTGCCGACCAGCAAACAGACCGTTCTGGCGATTTCCAAATCAATGATGCTGCATTTCACGTGACTGTATCGCCAATGGCCAAATTGACCGATCGATGCCGAGATAACATTCGAAATGGCATTCGGCCCATCGTCGTTGTCCCCCACGATAAAGTTTCCTTCGCTTACGGACTGTTCGAAAGTGAGGGACTCGGCAATCGCGTACAGGTTATCGCGCTCGAATCGTTTATCGGCATCAATATTGAAGAATTATCGTTCTACAAGCGAGGCCTAATTCGATTAAATGTCGCACGGCTTCTTGCCCACTACAACAAGCGAATCGAAGATATCAAGCCCGACAAATCCCTTCAAATAGAAATTCCTCAGTGGGCTCTAGACGAAATGGACGCACATGGCGAATAGCTCAAACATACTTATCACTCATGATCTGGACGGTGCCGCGCTGGCGGCGCCTGTTGATGCTGCGCGCCGCAACGGAGCTGCATACAAGACGCGCACGATCGACGACCTTCGCATTAAGGACGATCGTCTGCGCGCCGCCATCGAGGGCACGGGACACCTGCTGTTCGACGGCGGCATGGGTACCATGCTGCAGGCGGCCGGCATGAAGGCCGGCGCCCTGCCCGAGCTGCTCAACTTTGAGGAGCCTCAGGTCATTACCGACATCCAGCGTCAGTACGTCGAAGCCGGCTGCGACGTGATCACCGCCAACACCTTTGGCGCCAACGCCCACAAGCTCGACGGTACCGCCACCGTGGCAGATGTCTTTGCCGCCGCTGTCGCCTGCGCCCGCGCGGCCGGCGCCCACTACGTCGCCGGCGATATCGGCCCCATCGGCGCGCTGCTTCGCCCCTTGGGTACCCTCAGCTTCGACGAGGCCTACGACCTCTTTGCCGAGGAAGTGCGCGCCGGCGTCGCCGCGGGCGTGGACCTCTTTATTATCGAGACTATGACCGACCTGGCCGAGATCAAGGCGGCCGTCCTCGCCTGCCGCGAGAACTCCGACCTGCCCGTCTTTGCCACCATGACCTTTGAGGAAGACGGTCGCACCTTCCTGGGCACGAGTCCCGAGGTTGCCGCCATCACGCTCGATGCCATCGGCGCCGACGTTTTGGGCATCAACTGCAGCCAGGGACCGGCCGAGCTCCGAGGACTCGCCGCTCGCATGCTCACCGTTACGGACAAGCCCGTTATGGTGCAGGCCAACGCAGGACTGCCCCACGTGGACGACGACGGCAACACCGTCTTTGATATCCAGGCGCCCGAGTACGCCGTGGCCGTCGCCGGTATGATTGAGGACGGCGTAAGCGTCGTGGGCGGCTGCTGCGGCACCACGCCGGCGCACATGGCAGCGCTGCGCACGCTTATCGATAACCACACGCCCAGTCCGCGCCACCGCAAGCCCAGCATGTCGGTCACAAGCGCCCAGACCGTGGTGGACCTCCCCTGCGACGGCCACAAGATCGCCGTCATCGGCGAGCGCATCAACCCCACCGGCAAAAAGCGCCTGCAGCAGGCCCTGCGCGACGGCGACCTGGACTACGTGGTGAGCCAGGGCATCAGCCAGCAGGAGCAGGGCGCCGACATCCTGGACGTCAACGTGGGCCTGCCCGAGATCGACGAGGTCAAGATTATCCAACAGGCCACCGAGCAGCTCCAAGGCTCCACGCTGCTGCCGCTGCAGATCGACTCCACCGACCCCGCCGCCGTCGAGGCCGCCGTACGTCGCTACGCCGGCAAGCCCATCATCAACTCGGTCAACGGCAAGCAGCAGATCATGGACGAGATCTTCCCGCTGGTCGCCCACTACGGCACCAACGTTGTCGGCCTTACGCTCGACGAAGGCGGCATCCCCGATACCGCCGAGGCCCGCTTTGCCATCGCCGAGCGCATCGTGGCCGAGGCTGCCCGCTACGGCATCGGCCCGGACCGTATCCTCATCGACTGCCTGGTCATGACCGCCTCGACCAATCAACGCCAGGCCGAGCAGATCCTGCGCGCCATGTCCCTGTGCAAGGAGCGCCTGGGCGTCAAATGCGCGCTCGGCGTGTCGAACATCAGCTTTGGTCTGCCTGCCCGCCCGCTGCTGGGCTCGGTCTTTTTGGCCGCCGCCTTTGGCGCGGGCCTCGATGCCCCCATCATGAACCCGGGCTCCAAGCGCTTTATGGACACCGTCTACAGCTATCGCGTCCTGAGCGTTGAGGACGAGGGCTCGACCGGATACATCGAGCGCTATGCCGGCTGGACCGATCCGTATAAGATCGCCGCCAACCCGACACCGTGCCCGCTGCCGGCACCGCCGGCACCGACGGCAACGACGACCCCATCCGCCACATGGTCGTCTCGGGCCGCAAAGGCGAGATCGCTGCCGAGACCGAGCGCCTGCTGGCCGACCACGACGCCATGGACCTTATCAACAACCACTTTATCCCCGCCCTCGACGAGGTGGGCGTCCTCTTTGACCAGGGCAAGTTCTTCTTGCCGCAGCTTATGGCCTCGGCCGAGGCCGCGCGCGTGGGTTTTGACACCATCAAGCGCCTGATGCCCGCCGGCGAGATTGCCGACAAGGGCAAAATCTGCGTGGCCACCGTCAAGGGCGACATCCACGACATCGGTAAGAACATCGTCAAGATGCTGCTCGATAACTACGGCTATACCGTCTTTGACCTAGGCCGCGACGTCGACCCGCAAGAGGTGCTCAAGACCGTGCGGGAGCGCGACATCAAGCTCGTCGGCCTCTCGGCGCTTATGACTACCACGGTCGTCGCCATGGAAGAGACCATCAAGCTGCTTCATGCCGAGGTTCCGGGCGTCAAGATCATCGTGGGCGGCGCCGTGCTCACCCCCGAATACGCCAAGCAGATCGGTGCGGACTACTACGCCAAGGACGCCGCCGAAAGCGCTCGTATCGCCGAAGAGGTCTTTGGCCGGTAACACAACGGAAACAACCCCGCACCAAAACGTGCCGCACGCGTCACGAGACGTGTGCGGCACGTTAGAATAGAGGGGACTATGCTCGTTTTGGCAGATAGGAGCGCAAGGATGGCGATCACGCCCGCAGAAATCGCGGAAACCCGCGGCATGGTTGAGGAACAGAACCTCGACATCAGGACCATCACTATGGGTGTTTCGCTCATGGGTTGCGGTGACGAGAACCTCAGCCGCATGTGCACGAAGATCTACGACCACGTGACGCACACGGCTGAGCACCTGGTCGAGACCGCCGAGAACCTCGAGCGCGAGTACGGTATCCCCATTGTCAACAAGCGCGTTTCCGTCACCCCGGTGGCGCAGATCGCCGCATGCTGCAAGGATGAGGACCTCACCCCCATCGCGCACGCCCTCGACCGCGCGGCCGAGACGCTCGGCATCGATTACCTGGGCGGCTTCTCCGCGCTCGTCCAGAAGGGCATCGGCGACGCCGACCGCCGTGTCATCCAGTCCATCCCGCAGGCGCTCGCCACAACCAGCCGCGTCTGCTCCAGCGTCAACGTCGCCAGTCTGCGTGCCGGCATCAACATGGACGCCGTACTCATGGCTGCGCAGACCATCATCGATGCCGCTAAACTCACGGCCGACCAGGATTCCGTCGGCGCTTCCAAGTTTGTCTGCTTTGCTAACATGGTCGAGGACTCCCCGTTTATGGCGGGTGCCGTCCACGGCGGTGGCGAGGCCGACGCCGTCATCAACGTAGGCGTCTCGGGCCCCGGCGTTATGGCCGCAGCCCTGGAGACGCTGCCCGATTCCGCATCGATGATGGAAGTCGCCGAAAAGATTAAGCAGACCGCCTTTAAGATCACCCGTGCCGGCGAGCTCATGAGCCGCGAGGCCGCGCATCGTCTGGGTGTCGAGAAAGGCATTGTCGACCTGTCGCTGGCTCCCACGCCTGCCATTGGCGACTCCGTCGCGCGCATCCTCGAAATCATCGGCGTGGGCACCTGCGGTGGCCCCGGCACGACCTGCGCGCTCGCCATGCTCAACGATGCCGTCAAGAAGGGCGGCGTCATGGCCAGCTCCAGCGTGGGCGGTCTCTCGGGCGCTTTCATCCCCGTGTCAGAGGACGCCGGCATGATCGCCGCCGTCGAAGCCGGCGCGCTTTCGCTCGAGAAGCTCGAGGCCATGACCTGCGTGTGCTCCGTTGGCCTGGACATGATCGCCATCCCCGGCGACACCCCGGTCGAGACCATCGCCGGCATCATCGCCGACGAGATGGCCATCGGCGTCATCAACAACAAGACCACGGCCGTCCGCGTGATTCCCGCCATCGGCAAGGGCGTGGGTGACTGCGTCGAGTACGGCGGCCTGTTCGGCCGTGCGCCCATCATGCCGGTGAACCCCAACGCCGGCACCGTGCTTGCCCATCGCGGTGGACGTTTCCCGGCGCCGCTGAACTCGCTGAAGAACTAGCTGAGGGGGACTGGCGAGGAGCCCCGGGGAGGGCAAATATATAAGGTCGCCTGCTCGGACAGTCCTGGCTCGCACGGAGAGCACATTAAGTGCTCTCCGGCTCGTGCGGAACTCGCGATCGACCTTATATATTTGCCCTCCCCGGGGCTCCCGCACAACGGGCCCTCGGTTGGGTTCTATCCCTTTGGCAGTCGCTTCGCTTCTGCCCTACTTTGCTAGTATGGCGGTTTGGCGTTGGATCGGTTCTTTCTGATATATGCTGGTTGCGGCTCTTCTTTTGGGAGGAGTCGCTTTTTTGTTGCTAGGAGGTTGGCCCGTGGCTGATGGGGAGAATCGTTCTGAGCTGCTTTCTGCTGATTGGAATGGCGAATGGATGCGCTTGCAGGCTGGTCGGCGGCGGGCTGATGACTCTTTTGAGTGGGATAAGCGGGCTCGGCATTTTCGGCCGCTTGAGACTGCTCCGTATGCCCGGGACTTTATCAAGCTGTTGGCGTTAAAGCCTGGTGAATCCGTGCTCGATATGGGGTGTGGAGCTGGGTCGATTGCTATTCCGCTTGCTCAGGCTGGGCATCCTGTGATTGCTGCTGACTTTTCCCCTGCCATGTTGGGCACGCTTGATGCTGGCATTGAGTACTATGGACTCGAGGATCGCATTACGCCGCTTGAGCTTGCTTGGGATGATGATTGGGATCTGGTTGGGCCGGTTGCCAAGGCTGTTGATGTTGCCTTTGCCAGTCGCTCTGTCACCACGACCAACCTAAAAGGCGCGCTTGCCAAGCTCGACCGTACGGCTCGTCGGCGTTGTACTGTCACGATGGTCGCTAACTCCAGCCCGCGCTATGATCTGCACTTGATGAACGCTATCGGCGCCTCGGTTACCTGCAGCAATGGCTTTGTGTACGCCTTCAACATCCTCATTCAGATGGGTGCGTTGCCGCAGGTTACATACTTTGAATCGCCTCGTCGCGATACCTTCGATAGCCTTGAGGCAGGCGTGGCGGATTTTTCCCGTATGCTCGAGCATGGCAACGAGGATAAGATCGACCGCCTGCGCGACTATATCGCTCAGCACATGATCGAAAACCCCCATGCCGGCGAGCCGGGCTCCAAGGGCGTGCCGCAGGGGCGCTATATGCTCGACCATATCCGTAAGGTTCGCTGGGCGTTTATTGCATGGGAACCGGTCTCTGAATCCCGCTCGTAGCCCGTTCACAGCCCGCACTGCCCATCACCTCGGCATCCGCATTCTTTTTGAACTGGGCAAACGCGCTCCACACCGCGCCGTTCCTGCGCTATCGTGGGACAGCTCACGTAGATTAAGGCCCCGTCGCGGGGCGCCCCATACATAGAAAGCGAGAACCCATGGCACTGACAGGAGCCCAGGTCAAGCAGCTTCGCAGCATGGCCCATCACCTCAACCCCGCCATCATCATCGGTAAGTCCGATGTCAACGAGGGCACCGTCGAGCAGACGGTCGCCTACCTGGAGAAGCATGAGCTCGTTAAGTGCTCCGTGCTCGATGGCTCCAGTCTTTCCGCCCGCGAGGCCGCCGAAGAGCTCGCTGAGCGTTGCCACGCCGAGGTCGTCCAGGTCATCGGCCGCAAGTTCTCGCTGTATCGCGAGTCCTCGCGCAAGGACATCGAGAAGATCAAGCTCGTCTAAGAGTCAATGATCCGGCGAACCAACACATAGCAAGCTTACGGGTGCCCAAGTACTTCGGGCGCCCGTTTTTTATCGCTCGACCAGCACGCGATTGAGCCGCCCCTCCACCAAGCGCTCGTATAGACGCCGCGTCTCGGGCTCGGGCACGCCATTGACCTGCTCCCTCAGATGGTGCATATGCCCACTGTATAGCTCGACGATATCGCGCCTCCGCCCCGCCGCACTGTAGACACGCATGGCGCAGCGCACCATATCCTCACGCGCCGTTTCCTGTCGAAGACCCGACTCCGCCAGCCAAATCGCCGACTGCAGATCGTTTTCTTCTAGAGCGGCATTTGCTCCCTTAATCATGCAATCGATGTACTTTGACTGCATAATGCGTCGCATACGCAAAAAGTAGGTGGGATTACAGCCATTGGGAACATACAGCGGTCCGGCATAAAGCTGCTCAATCTTAAGGCACAGCTCAACTAAATGGGGCCCGCGCGCACCCGTGCGATTTCCCAAAACCTCGCGGCTTATCTGGTCAAACAGCCGTACATCGGTCTTGACGTAGTCGCCGTTGAGTCCGATGCATTCATTTTGGATGAGCACACACGACTTGCCATCCGGCGTCGGTCCCAAAGCCGACCGCAAGCGCGATATCGTCGAGTACAGGTTGTTGCGGGCGCTATTGAACTCGGCATGGGGCCACAACTCCATGGCCAGCGTCTCACGATCGACGAGCGCATCCATGCCCAGCGCAAGCCGCTCGGCAAGTGTCGCCGCCTTCTTGCGGCGCCACATTTTGTCCGTGATGGGAAACCCGTCGCGCTCGGCGCGAAACGCCCCAAACATGCGAATCTCGATATGGTCGATGGTATCAACGGCTTCAACCTCACCGGCCTGGAACAGGTGCTCGCCTTCCCCTTCCAAATCGTCGCGCAGCGAGTACCGCGACAGCTCGCGCACGGGAAGCTTCTTGCGAATCCTGGTCGCCGGCTCGCCCAGACAATGCATGGCAAGGCGCGCAAAGAGCCGATACGATGGCTCTAGAATCCCCGCGCGATTCATGGACATCCAGGCCGCAAGATCGCTGTCTCGGCCCGCACAAGCCAAATGCAGCGCCACCATCCAGGCCTCCGCTCCACCAACCTGCGTCTGGCTTATATCGAGTAGCTCCGCTTCCTCGCGCACCGAAACCATCGAAGTGTTACGCAGATACGCCGCGCGCTCCAACAGCAATGCGTTATCGCGCATGTACGCAATCGACTCCTCGGCAAGTTTGAGCACTTGGACCGCACGGAACTTTGCATTAACCGGCCGTCCCTCTGCCAGCGACTGCCAGCCTTCTAGCAACAGGCCAAACAGCTGAATCTGGTTGTCGCGCATGCGCACGGCAAAACGATCGAGCTCGTTGAATGCCGCGTCGTCGGTTACCGGCAAGCCGGAAAGGAGCCGCCGTGCCGCCAACACCATGCGCACCCAGATAGCCATCGCCTTGAGCCCACGTACGTCGAGCGCCTCCCGCACCACCGTCATCTCGTCGTCGCGCTCGTCGGTTCCCGCAAACGACCCGTCAAAAAGCTCCACCAGCATGCTGTCGGCCCGTATAACAATCCCCGCGATGTCGAGCTCGCAGTCGTAGGCCTTGCTCGTTTTGAGCTGCTGTAGAACGCCGCCGTCATCTCCCCGCTCGGTCAGGCAGCGCTTGACCTCGATATGCGCAGACAACATATCGAGCGCGGTATGGGATGTCTCGATTTCTGGCACGGCCAGGTTCGTAGGAAGCCCAAGCCCGTTGTCCCCATAGCAAACAGCCGTCAGTGTCTGGGCCACCCTCCATGAAACAGGGTCTATTTCGCAGGCCGCCCGTTCGCCCCCGCGCTCGATGACCGATGCCATATAGCGAGCGAGCTTTGTATTGGACACGCTGACCGCTGCCAGATATACGCCAAGCGCCTCGGCAGGCGTTGGCTCTGGAGCCGGATCCTCGGCATCGATCGTGCCCAGCGCTGCTCGGCAGATATCGGCCCCGTGCCCCGTCAGAGCCAGATCGACCCCATACTGCCCAGCAAGTTCAAGGACCGCATCACGGTCCAAAAAGGCGTCCGCCAGGCCCATCGCCGCATCGCATCTACCCGCCTTAAGCAAAATCCGGGCCGCCCTCGGAACAAGTTCGGGGCGAACCTCGGCCACCAACTTGCGCAAGCGCAAGCGTCCGTTATCCTCCGTGCCCAGACACGTAAAACTCCGCTCGGCGGGATCCAAGCCAAAGATCGGGTAGTCGCGTACAAAGTAGGACTGGTCGACCATCGACAGCCTCACCCCGCAAGCCTCGAGTTCTGCGATATTGCCCTCGCCCATCAAAATCATGAGACATGCCACGCAAAACAGTGCATTATTGTCGAGCGAAGCCAGATCGACAAGTGCCGCGCCATATACGTTGACAATCTCGTTTTCGAGCAGACCGGCTACGTCGCCTTGGCCATACAGACCCGTCTGCAATGCCGAAACGAGCTCGGGCACGCCCTGCGTGAGCTGATAAAAGTCGAGCGATGTGCTGATCGAAAACGCCGATGCCCACGCCGAATACTCATAGGCATGCACCTTGAGCATCTGCGCATTGATCTTAACCGAATCGCCCAGCCCATGAATCAGCTGACGATTTGAAGGACGGCAGGAGATAAAGACCCCTACCCCCATGGCGCGCAGGCCGCGAATCCTGTCGATGAGGTCTTCGGTATCGTGCTGATCGAGGTTTGGCACATTATCAATCGCGATAAGGGAGTGCGGTTTGTCTTTGAGTTCTTCGGTAACCACCTCGAGCTGCATAAACACCTCGCGCCCAGTGGCGCGATCGGCCTCGATAATCCGCACGGGACCTCGCGTCGGGTCGCATTTAACCTCATGGGTGTACTGCAGCAGCACCGAAGTCTTCCCAAACCCGTCGGGCGCATAAAGAACCACGATGCCGGCCTTTCGGCCCTTGGCGAGAAGCTCATTCATCAAGCGTTCGCGTCGCACCATATAGCCTCCGCCCAGCGGCATCAGCTCGAGGTCGTCTATACTGCCCAAATCGTTTACCATGCCCGCTCCTCAACTCGACCGTATGGACACTGTAGCCGCAAGACCATACAAGCCGCGCTATGAATAGAGCGACCTTGTATTTTAGGTTGTCTTTTGGTACGCAAGCGGCAAGTTTTTGTACAGCGAGGGCCGATTCTTATTAATCCCCCGACTAATCGGTCTTTAAGCAGGTAAATGAGCTTGTCAGCTTGTCCCATCTAAGCGGCAGTGTAACGCAAATGAACAAGGTTCAGCCATGTCATTCAACTCGCCTAGCACCCGCTACCGTCTACGACCTTTTAGTGGCATTTTTGCATAGAATCTGGTATGGAATGAATCAAGCTGTTGGGCATCCGGCATTCGTCAAGCTTGCGGCAAGATTTTGGTCAAGTGGACAGAAAGGGATAGCAAAAAGGCCCCCGCAAAGCGGAGGCCTTAGGCAAGGCTATGTCGAGGTGCAGGATTCGCGCTACTCGCAGAGCGAAAGGGCGGCCTCGTCGGCAACGACAACGCAGTTGGTGTGCAGCTGCAGGATCGAAGCCGGGCACTCGGGCGTAACCGGACCATAGCACATATCGTGCACGGCCTGAGCCTTGGCCTCGCCGTTGGCGACGACCAGGATCATGCGGGCATACATGATGGTCTGGGTACCCATGGTGTAGGCCTGACGGGGAACGTCGTCGATGCTGTCGAACAGGCGGCTGTTGGCCTGAATGGTGCTCTCGGTAAGGTCGACGCAGTGCGTGCCCTTGGAGAAGTGGTCATCGGGCTCGTTGAAGCCGATGTGGCCGTTGTTGCCAATGCCGAGCAGCTGCAGATCGGGATAGCCGGCGGCAGCGACGACCTTATCGTACTCAGAGCAGGCAGCGGCGGCGTCGGGGTTGGAACCGTCGGGCACATGCGTGTTGTTCAGGTCGATGTTGATGTGATCGAAGAAGTTCTCACGCATAAAGTAGTGATAGCTCTGGGGATCGTCGTGCGAAAGGCCGCGATACTCGTCCAGGTTGTAGGTGCTGACCTCGGCAAAGTCGACGTCGCCCTTCTCGTACCAAGCAGCGAGCTGCTTGTAGGCACCGATCGGGGTGGAGCCGGTGGCAAGACCCAACACGCAGTCGGGCTTGAGGATAACCTGCGCCGAGATAATATTGGCGGCCTTGCGGCTCATATCCTCGTAGTCTTTAGCTTTAATGATCTTCATTACGCGTCCTTTCTCGTACAAGAGAGGCAAGGCTCCCTTACAAGCACTTGCCCGCGGCCCGCGTCGGCCGCAACCAACGTGTGCGGCCACCAGGGCGAGGTCGCGTAATGTATGTGTCTCGTGTCTAACCGCGTCGAGGCCCCTGCCCGTCCACGGTGACCCAAAGCCTTTTAGCTTCGGACAAATCCCATCTTGCCACGGAGGGCGTCCTCTTTCAAGGGCGCCCTCCGTAAACGTGTTTGAATTGTAGGCTAATGGCCACGTGCACTTGTTAGCGCTCGCGAGCAACGATGAGCTGGTCCATCTCTTCGACATGCACGCCAACGGAGCCCTTGATACTCGAGAACTCAACGGAGTTGCACACCAAGATGGGAACCGTCACATCGTAGCCCTCGGCAGCAATTGCCTCGCGATCGAACTCAATGAGTACATCGCCCTTATGGACGATGTCACCCACTTGCGCATGTACGGTAAAGTGCTTGCCCTCGAGCTGAACGGTATCCAAACCAACGTGGATGAGCACGTCCAAGCCATCGACCGTGTTAAGCGCAACGGCATGTCCCGTGGGAAAAATGGCCTCGACCTTGGCATCAGCCGGTGCAATCACACGCGTTCCAGTGGGCTGAATCGCCACGCCCTGGCCCAGAAGGCCGGTGGCAAACGTCTGGTCGTTTACCTCGGAAAGCGGAATGACGTCACCCGAGATGGGAGCATCCAACGTAAGGACTCGACCACGCATACCAAAAGACCTTAGGACTTTAGTGAACATGCTCCCCCTCGGACATACCGATCAACCAAAATAACCTTAACAGTTTACCACTTGGCACCCGTTTTTGACCATTAGGGAAGTTCGCGCTTGACAACCTCGACGATGTCGTCGACAACGCGCTGGGTCAGCTCGTGCGTCTCGGCCTCAGCCATCACGCGGACCAGCGGCTCGGTACCGCTCGGGCGCACCAGAATGCGGCCGCGGCCGTCAAGCTCCTTCTCGGCAGCAGCGACGGCATCCCAGATGGGCTGGCAATCGTCCAGACCAGCCTTGTTGTCGGAATGCACGTTGACGAGTACCTGCGGGTACTTCTTCATGATGCCGGCAAGATCGGTGAGGGTACGACCGGTGCGCTTGAGCACGGCCAGCAGCTGCAGAGCCGTCACCAAGCCGTCACCGGTGGTGTTGTGCTCTAGGAAGATGATGTGGCCGGACTGTTCGCCGCCGATGACGGCGCCGTCCGCGAGCATGCGCTCAAGAACATAGCGGTCGCCCACGGCGGTCTGGACCATCTCAAAGCCCTGCTCCTTCATGGCAATGGAGAAGCCCAGGTTGCACATAACAGTCGAGACAATCTCGGAGTTGGCGAGCTTGCCGCGAGCGGCCAGGTCGGAGCCGCAGATGGCCAGGATGTAGTCGCCATCGATCTCGTTGCCCTCGCTGTCCACGAACAGCACGCGATCGGCGTCGCCATCGTGGGCCAGTCCGATATCGGCGTGGGTGCGCAGCACGAGCTCGCGCAGGGGCTCAAGGTGAGTGGAGCCGCACTCAACGTTAATGTCAGTGCCGCAGTAATCGGTGTTGATGGCATGGACCGTGGCACCCAGGCGCTGCAGCGCGGCGGGCGTAGTCTGGCAAGAAGCGCCATGGCCGCAGTCGACGGCAACGACCAGGCCGTCGAGCCTCAGGCCATCAAGCGTATCGATGGCGTGGTCGACATATGCCTTGCGGGCGTCTTTCATCTTGATGATGTGACCCACACCGGCGCCGGTCGGCAGCGTGTCGGCAGCCATGGCCTCCTCGGACATGACCCAGGCGCTGATCTCTTCCTCGACAGCATCGGGAAGCTTCATGCCCTTGCGGCTAAAGAACTTGATGCCGTTGAACTCCGGCGGATTATGCGAAGCGGAGATGACGATGCCGCCGTCGAGCTCGTTTTGGACGGTGAGCAGCGCCACGGCCGGCGTAGGGATAACGCCGCAGCAATGCGGACGGCCGCCCTCTGCCATAATGCCAGCGGTCAGAGCACTCTCGAGCATGGTACCCGAAAGACGCGTGTCGCGGCCGATGCAGATGTCCGGGCCAAGGAACTTGGTCGCCGCGCGGCCCAGGCGAAACGCGAGGTCGCACGAGAGGTCGGCATTGGCGACGCCACGGACGCCGTCGGTACCGAAGATGTTCTGGGGCATAGGATCGCTCCTTCCCTAGCAGGCGATATACAACCGCCCACCCTAGTCGAAAAAGAAAAGCGGGACCCGCCGAGGAATCGGCAGGCCCCGCTTGTACATTGTATCTCGAAAGGAGATAAAACCTTAGCGCTTGGAGAACTGGGGAGCGCGGCGGGCCTTCTTGAGGCCGTACTTCTTGCGCTCGACCACGCGAGCATCGCGCGTAAGGAAACCGGCCTTCTTGAGGTCAGCACGGTAGTCGCCAGCGTTCAGAAGAGCGCGGGCGATGCCCAGGCGCAGAGCGCCGGACTGACCGGAGATGCCGCCGCCATCGCACAGAGCGATGACGTCGAACTGACCGGCGGTGTCGGTCACCTTGAAGGGAGCAAGGGCGTTCTCAACGAGCTGATGACGGCCGAAATACTGCTCGGCGTCACGCTTGTTGATGGTCACCTTGCCGGTGCCGGGGACGAGACGGACGCGGGCGACGGCGTTCTTACGACGGCCGGTACCCTGGTAGACAACGGTGTTCTCAGCCATCTTTAAGCCTCCAGCTCAATCTTCGTGGGGTTCTGGGCAGCGTGCGGATGCTCGGCACCAGCGTAGACCTTAAGCTTGGTCATCTGGGCACGGCCGAGGGTGGTCTTGGGCAGCATACCGCGAACGGCGCGCTCGATAACCTTCTCCGGGTGCTTCTCCATAGCCTGGCGGAAGCTCTCAGCCTTGAGGCCGCCGTTGTAGCCGCTGTGGCGATAATAGGTCTTCGTGTCGGCCTTGTTACCGGTAAGCTGGACCTTATCGGCGTTGATGACGACAACGAAGTCGCCGCAGTCGCTGTTGGGCGTGAACTGGGGCTTGTTCTTACCGCGCAGGATCATCGCGATCTGGGTGGCAAGACGGCCCAGGACAGCACCATCGGCGTCGACGAGAACCCAGTTGCGCTGGACCTCGCCCTGCTTGGCGTAGTGAGTCGATTTCGAAATCACTTAGACTCCTCCATGTACAGTACGTGTTGTTACAGAGATTCACGGGGCTCTGCAAGTAACCCGTCCATATTACCCCGCTCGCCGTACGAGTCAACAGGTATTTTGGCTCCGACCAGAGTTTCTGCACATGTCATCCACGAGCCGTGATTTTTCCAACTCTTTAGCTGTTGTCATTTTTTGAGGGTTCGCCGTCGCTAGCGCTCAACGAACTCTTGGATTTCCGCGAGCAGGCGCTTTGCCTCCTGACGGCCCTGGATATACAGGTCCAAAAGCTTTGCCGGATCGTGCTCGACATGGCCGACCTCGACCGGCTTTTGCGGAGCAACGACCAGCGCGCGGCCCTCACGCTCATACTTCCATAGATGCATGCGCTGGATGTTATAGCGGTCGTGGCGCGTCTCGATAGCCTCGAGCAGGTAGGGGTAGTCGGCATAGCGAGCGCGTGCGGCGGGCATAAACTCATAGGGCTTTTTCTCGTACGAGCGGTCCTGCGTGACAATGACAACCGCGCGATCGAAGCCCGCCTCCTCCAGCACGTGCTCGACGGGGACCGAATCGGCTACGCCGCCGTCGACGTATTTGTGCCCATCGATCTCGACCGGCGGCGTCACCAGCGGCAACGAGGTCGAGGCGCGCACGGCGTCGAGGTCAAGTACGGCGCTTTTGACCGGGAGGTACGCGGCGGTTCCAAAGAGCATGTCCGTCGCGACGGCGTACATCTCGATGGGACTCGCGTCGAACGTCTCGTTGTCAAAGGGGTCCAGGCGGTCCTGGACATCGTTGAAGATAAAGTCGTAACCCACGATGGAGCCCGTGGACGCAAACGATGCGGCGCCCATGAAGCGGTTGTCGTTGCAGAAAGCCAGGTTGATGCGGTTGGCACGGCCGATCTGGTGCGACTTGTAGTTCACGCCGTTGAGGGCGCCGGCCGATACGCCATATACCGCCGGAATCTCGACGCCGGCCTCCATGAGAACGTCGAGTACGCCTGCGGTAAATTGCCCGCGGAAGCTGCCGCCCTCCAAAACGAGCGCGACCTTGCCGGCGTTCTTTGCCTTATCTTCTGCAGTCATGTTGACCTCCTGCGATTGCGTTTTGGCCTTCTTCTACCCAGTTTTGGGATGGAGGGCGCGCAGGTTTTTCGAGGCGGCAGGTGAAGCGGAAAGTGCGTCCCAGTTTGAGGCGGGATTCCGGGATGGACTTTCCGCTTGGACCGCCGTTAGGAAAGCGTGTCCCGTTCTGAGCGCGGATTCCGGGATATACTTTCCGCTAGCCATTCATTTGGAAATTGCATCCCATTCCGAATGAAGATTCCGGGATGCAGTTTCCGCTTGAGGCGTCATCCGGAAACTGCACCCCAGTCTGAGCCGGAATTCCGGGATGGATTTTCCGCCTGGGCCGCCGTTAGGAAAGCGTGTCCCACCCTGCGTTGCCGTAGCGTTTGCTTAACGTCCGCGCCCTAAACAGAGTTCGATTCTCCGCGGATGAAGGGGATCTGTCGGCGCGGGGCACAGCCAGCAGAAATGCCGTCGGCAGCACATCTGTTTTGGCTGGGGCTTTGCGCGGAGAATCCGCGTATTTGCTTCGCAAATCCGCACCGGCTTCGGCCGCCTGCCGGCGTCCTCGCCCGCGGGCTAAAAACGCTTACGCGTTTTCTTTACGCCCGCGCCCTGCACAGAGTTCGATTCTCCGCGGTGCGGACAAGAAATAAAAAGGCAGGTAGATATGAGTATCTACCTGCCTGTTACTTATGGTGGAGGCGCGGAGAATCGAACTCCGGTCCACGAAAGCCCCCTGATTGGCATCTCCAAGCTCAGTCGCTGGTTTTGTCTCGGACGCTTTGCGCGCAGCGACACGCTCGCGGCGTCCCAACCGGTTCGGTCTTAGCCTGCGCCATACCGATTACGTGCGCAGGAGCATTCCCCTAACATGACGTCGCGCCGGTGTCGGGGAAATCACCGGGTTGACACGCCGCTATAAACTAAGCAGCGAGAGCCATAGGCTCAAAAGAAGAGTTGTTGTCAATTCAATTTGACGGTACCCCTGTTTAACGAGGCGAGGAGACCTCGGCTTGCTTCCTCTCTCAGAGCTATCGTGTCGAAACCAGTCGCCCCCGAATGTCGGGAAAGTCTGGATGGTATCGGGCCTGCAAACACCCGATAACCGTCGACTTTTCAAGGAACATGCGGGGCAAGCCCCGCTTGTGGAGTGTTATCTTACCACGTTCTGAAAGCGGACAGCTGTTCTATGCACGAGCTGTGAAGACCCCAATGTGCGCTGCACTTCGCACTTTTGTTATCAATCGCGTCACGTATATTTTCGCCAAGCAAAATTGACCCGTCGAAAGGACCGTTATGGATACCAAGCAGCAACTCGTCAATGCCCTCGCAGGCCTGGGCGCAACCATTACCGAAGCTATGGATGTCATCGAGGGCTTTGTCCCCTGCGGACATCCCGCCCTCACGGTATCGAACGCACTCGTCGCGCTGGACGCTGACGATGATGCAGCTCTCACTCAGCAGCTTGAGACCGTCGAGGGCTTTATCGACCACGTGAGTGAGAACCGCGGCGTGGCTGCCTACCACGGTATCGAGGTCGATCTCGCGGGCCCCAAGGCCGATCTGTTCGCAGCAATCCGCGAGGTAGGCGCCCTTATGCAGACCGCAGGCGTCAAGAACACCCAGGTCAACGAGTGGGTCTACCGCAGTCTGGCAGCACTCGACAGCTCCGACGAAAAGGCAGTCGAGCAGCTCGCAGAAAGTCCCACCATCAAGGCCGAGCTTTTGTAAATAGCAGACGCGGGCCCCTTGGCGCATCGTCGTCCAAGGGGCCCGCGAACAGCTCGCGTCAACCAATAGCCGTGCCGCCGCGTTTGGCCAAAACAAGAATCGGCATCATTTGACGAGGTGTCTTTGCTGCAAGATCGGCATGTTCGAGCAGTTTTCGATCGTTGGTCACCAAGTAATCAACCTGGGCGCGTTTGCATGCGGCGAGTACCAAGTTGTCCTCGTAATCGCGATGGAGCGCTAAGTATTTGTCGGCCAGCCAAAGGTCCGACGCATCTGCACCCACGGCCGTAGCGTTTTCGGTCATGTTCCGAACAAACGCCAGCGCCGCATCGCCAATCGCGCGGGCAGAAGCCTCGCCGAGCGCTCCCCCGCTGGCAAGAACGCTGCGCTTCAGTTCGTGCTGTACAACATACAGTACGTCCTTGGCGATATGCACCGGAAAGAACAGCAATGCCCCCGTCTCCGTCGCCTGTCCAATAAACGCACGCGCGGCAAGCGACTCGGCATGGTCGACGCAAAACGAATCAACCCATACGTTGGCATCCAAACGCAAAAGGCCTGCGCCCGGACGACACCGATGCCGTCTGGGCGCAGGCCAGATAACGTGGGCGAACACGTCTGCTAATGCAGGTAAGCCTTCGCGTTGCTCAGGCTGTAGGCAATCGTCGAGCCGTTGTGCAGTAACGACGACGTCTGCGGGGTAATCGCGCCGGTAATACCCAATGCCAACAGCGCCGAGTTGGTGAGCATCACCTTAGAGTAGGAACTCGTCAGACGATCAATGAGGCCCTGACTCATGCGGCGCAGGCGCACGATCGCGGCAAGATCCGTGTCGGTCAGGATGATGTCGGCGACCTCCTTGGCGATGTCGCTTCCGCCACCCATCGCCAAGCCCACGTCGGCCAAACCGAGCGCCGGCGAATCGTTGACGCCGTCGCCCACCATGGCAACATGGCGCCCCTCGCTCTTAATGCGCTCCACATAGGCGTACTTGTCCTCGGGCAGCAGTTCGGCCTTAAACTCGTCGACACCCGCCTCGCGCGCAATGCGCTCGGCCGTGCGCTCCGAATCGCCCGTGAGCATAACGACATGCTTGACGCCCAGCGCATGCAAGTCGGCGATGGCCTCACGGACCCCGGGCTTGAGCGGATCCTCGATGCCGAGCACGCCGACGACCTTTCCATCGACCGCCAGATACAGCGGCGACAGGCCCTGCATCTGGGACTCGATTTGCTCCTTAATGTCGGCCTCGAGCTGCGCGCTCTCGTCCTCAAACACAAAGTGTGCCGAACCGATAATCGCGCGACGCCCTTCGATGGACGAAGCGATGCCGTGCGCCACGATGTACTCGACGGCAGCATGGCGCTCGCGGTGCTCGAGCCCGCGCTCGCGTGCCGCATTGACCACGGCACGCGCCACCGGATGCGGAAAATGCTCCTCCAAGCAAGCGGAAAGGCGCAGGACCTCGTCCTCGCTCCAGCCATCGGTGGTGAGCACGCAGGCAAGACGCGGCTGCGCCTCGGTAAGCGTGCCGGTCTTGTCAAACACAATGGTGTCGGCCTTGGCAAACGACTCAAAGTACTTCGCGCCCTTGACCATGACGCCCATCTTGGCAGCATCGCTCATAGCGGTCATGACGGCAACGGAACCCGTGAGCTTGAGTGCACACGAGTAGTCGACCATCAGCGCCGCCGAGGTCTTAATGAGGCTACGCGTGGTGAGAGCGACAAGGCCCGCGAGCAGGAAGTTCCACGGGACGATCTTGTTGGCGAGGTCTTCCATGTGCGACTGGCCCTCGGACTTGAGCGAGTCGGCCGTCTGCACGAGCGAGACAATTGAGCGCAGTTTGGTTTGCGCCGTATTGGCGCGCACACGCACCAAGATGCTGCCGTCCTCCACGACGGTGCCGGCGAACACGTCGTCGCCCACGCTGCGCTCGACGGCAAGCGGCTCGCCGGTCAGGGTCGCCTGGTTGACCATGGCGCTCCCCTGCTCGACAACACCGTCGATGCAAATGGACATGCCAGTGCGCACGGCGACCAGATCGCCGGGCTCAAGCTCGGTGGCGGCAACGCTTACCTCGGTGTCGCCGACGACCTTTTGCGCCTTGTCGGGTACATCGAGCAGCGAGTTAATGAGCTCGTTTTCGCTCATGGCGCGGGTGTAGTCCTCGAGCAGCTCGCCCACGTTGAGCAGGAACATCGTCTGGCCCGCGGTATCGACGTCGCGTTTGACAAACGAGATACCAATGGCCGAAGCGTCGAGCACAGGAACGGTCAGGCGTGGCTGCGCCAGCTCATGAAGGGCAGCGCGCAAAAATGCCATGTAACCGGCCACGACAAACACCGCACGTAGAGGCGTCGGCAGGAACCAGCGACGTGCGTAATGGGCGCCGACGAGTGTCGCCAGGTCCATAACGAGTTTGTGCTTGCGTGGCTCAAGCTGCATCACGTAGCCCGACTTGGCATCGGCAATAGCTTGAGCATCGAGTGCGCCCAGGGCGTCGAGCACGCTTGCGCGGCGCGGCTCATCGTATTCGAGCGCCATCTGGCCGATGCGGCCGTAGACGCGCACCTTGTGCACGCCGTCGATGTCGCCGCCAAGCTTAAGAAGTGCATCGAGATCGCTCTCTGGCACAGGACCCGCCAATTGAAGACGGGTCCTGCCGGGGATCTCGCTAATAATCGAGAATCTCATAGTTTGTGCCTGGGAGCGTTACTCAGCTGCCTCGTCAGCAGCTGCCTCGCTCTGGGTGATGTAGGCAGCCTCGGCAACCATGTCGTCGACATTAGCCTTGGCCTGCTCGACCATGTCCTGGTAGCCGTTCTTGATGCGCATGCCGCACGCGATACCCTGCACGCAGGCATTCTTGACCGGAGCGCTGGTAAGCAGCTTGATGCCGGCCGTGCCAAGCAGAAAACCGCCACCGACAAGCAGGGTATTGAACGTCGACTTCTTCATGTTGCTTCTCCCTTTTGCCGCATTGGACGCGGCATGGTGCCTCAGCACCCGAGTAAACAAGTTTGCTCGAGCACGCTTTTGAAATATCTCAATTTTATCTAACTATCTAGATCAGCCATGGCTAACCTTTTGAAAATTAACGATGCGGAGTAACCGATTGTCAATGTGACAAAGGGACTGTCCCTTTGCCCCTTCTTACAACTGCCAGGTAGCTGCTTCCTTTTGCAGCGCCACCATGCGGGCGAATTCTCCACCTGCCGCCTTGAGCTGCGCCGGAGTGCCCTGCTCGGCAACCACACCATCCTTGAGTACAACGATTTTGTCGGCATTTTCCACCGTACGCATACGGTGGGCAATAACGATAACCGTCTTACCTGCAAGCAGACGGGAGAGCGCCTGCTGAACCACGGTCTCGTTCTCCACATCCAAGCTCGCCGTCGCCTCGTCCAACAGCACGATAGGCGCGTCTTTGAGCAGCGCACGGGCGATAGAGATGCGCTGGCGCTCGCCGCCGGACAGCTTGGAGCCGTTCTCGCCGATCATGGTGTTGTAGCCCTGCGGCATGCGGCTCACAAACTCGTCGCAGTTGGCGGCACGCGCAGCCGCAAGCACTTGCTCATCGGTGGCGCCACGACGCCCGAGGCGGATGTTTCCCATCACCGTGTCGTCAAAGAGTAGCACGTCTTGGAACACAATGGCGTAGTCGCGCAGCAGCACCTCGGGATCCACGCTCGCAACATCCACGCCGCCCACGGTGACCGTGCCCGCGGTGGCATCCCAAAAGCGCGCGGCCAGGCGGCTCACCGTAGACTTACCGGAGCCCGAAGGACCGACCAGTGCCGTGACCTCGCCTTCCTTGGCGGTAAAGCTCACATCGGTAAGAACTTTCTCGCCGGCGCGGCCGTCCTCGCCCGCACCATAGCCAAATGCCACGTGATTGAACACCACATCGTGGCCTACGGGCTCAAACTGCTCGCTGCCCCGCGCCACGGGCTCTTCCATGATGGAACGCATGCGCTTGGCCGACGACTCGGCGGCAAACAGCTCGGACATCAGCATCAGCGCCTGATCAAAGGGCGCATAGATGCGGCTCACCATAAGCAGGAAGGCAAACATCATCAAAAAGTCGACCTGGCCGGAGGCGACCATCGCAGCGCCCGTGACCAACGTGGTGGCAATCCCCAGGCGCAGGATGGCAAAGGCGGAGTTGACCAAAAGCCCATTGGCGAGCTCGCCCTTGGTGGTCTCGCGCTCCTCGGCATCGATCACGGCGTTGAGCCCCTCAAGATAATGAGCCTCCTGGTTGGTGGCGCGGATCTCGCGCACGCAGTCGAGCGTCTCCTGGATCGCCTCGGTAACCTTGACCTTCTCGGCACGCACATGGTCGAACACCGGGATCATGGGGCCGCGCGTCAGATACAGCACGGCAAAGGCCACGGGAACGCTCCAAAACGCCGCAATCGCCAGCTGCCAGCAAAAGGACAGCGACGCCACGAACACAATGGCGCTTGCGATGATGGCACCCCAAAGCTCTCCCAGCACGTGGCTGTAGGCGTGCTCCATGGCTTGGACGTCGCCCATAATGGTCTCGGTTAAATCGGCCAGATCACGACGGCCAAAAAACGACAGCGGCAGCTTGCGCAAGCGCTCGGCGATCTCCATACGCTGCTTGCCGCACTCCTCGTAAAAGATGCAGTAGGTGTAGTAATACTGCTGCCAGTTAGAGGCAAAGAGCAACACGAAAAAGACCAGGAGGCCGCCCACAATCGGCAGGGCATCCGGCAGGTCAGCCCCGCTGGCGAGATGTTCGACAAAACCGCCCATGACCAGGAATAAAAAGCCCATGCCGGCCATGGTAATGAGATTAGTGAGCGTGGTCCAGAAAATGCCGCGTTTTACGCCGGCGACGCCTTTATCGGATAGGAAATACTTCTTTTG
>UQPI01000011.1 GCA_900542945.1 uncultured Collinsella sp. | reverse complement strand
GGCGACAGTTGCTTGTCGGCACAAGCGAAAGAAAAGCGCACCCCTCGGGGTTCACAAGGAGCTAACGCCACGGCGATGCCGTGAGGAAAAGGCGAAGCAGTCTGGCTTGGGGCGCGAGGCGGTTCGCCCGCGCGTCCTATACAGTAATGTCCCTTGCCCAGGATTCCCACCTGGTTCCCTCCGCAAGCCAGCGCGGGCTGTGCAGGCGCCGCGCCGGTCATTTCCTTTTATCCGATTGTCATATGCTCGTTGCCGAAACTTTTACTATGATTGTGGGCACTTGTGAACGTGTCAAAGCCAGCGCGGGCGGCATTGCGCCTCCTGCCTGCGTATTTGCGCCGATTGCTGCCGCAGGCGCCGTGTTTTGCCCGCTGCGCGAATGGCGGCGTAAACGGTTGCGATGAGAAACGGGAAGGGAAGGCTCGGATGATTCATATCGTTGGCGCAGGCTCGGGCGCCGCCGACCTTATCACGCTGCGCGGGGCGCGCCTTCTGCGCGCGGCCGACGTAGTCGTTTGGGCGGGAAGCCTTGTGAATCCCGAGCTGCTCGCCGAGTGCAAGGAATCCTGCGTCGTCTACGACAGCGCGCACATGACCTTGGAGGAAGTGCTCGACGTGATGTGCGCGGCAGATGCGCGGGGCGAGGAAGTGGTGCGCCTGCACACGGGCGACCCGTGCCTGTACGGCGCCATCCAGGAGCAGATGGACGCGCTCGACGCGCGCGGCGTGGACTACGAGGTGGTGCCCGGCGTGTCGAGCTTTTGCGGTGCCGCGGCGGCGCTTCGCCAGGAATACACGCTGCCGGGAATCAGCCAGTCGGTCGTGATCACGCGGCTTTCCGGACGTACCCCCATGCCCGCGGGCGAGGGCATGCGCACCATGGCGGAAAGCGGCTCGACTATGGTCATCTTCCTGAGCTCGGGTATGCTCGCCGAGCTTTCCGCCGAGCTTTTGGCCGCGGGCCGCAGCTCCGACGAGCCGGCGGCGCTCGTGTACAAGGCGACCTGGCCTGAGGAGCGCGTGGTGCGATGCACAGTGGGCACGCTCGCCGATGCGGGCGCGCGAGAGGGCATCGACCGCACGGCGCTCGTGGTGGTGGGCCGCGTGCTCGGAGCTCGCGGCGGGCTTGCGCACAACGGCGCGCAAGCGGAGTCGTACGAGCGCAGCAAGCTTTACGACCCTTCGTTTGCCACTGGGTATCGGAAGGCGAGCAGCTAGCGTGGCCTTCGATCATTACATATATACCGGGACGACCCGCCTGCGCTGCGGCTACACCACGGGGAGCTGCGCCGCGCTCGCGGCGAAGGCGGCCTGCGAGATGCTCTTGTCACGAAAGCCCGTCGGCCGCGTGTCGATCGTCACCCCCGGCGGGCTGCCCGTCGAGGCGAACGTGGTCGACGCATGCATCGGCGAGGGGTGCGCCCAGTGCGCCGTGCGAAAGGACGCAGGCGACGATGCCGATGTGACCGACGGCGTGCTCGTGTACGCGCGCGTGGAACATGCGGGGTCGGGCACGGGCGCCGCGGGCAGCAAGGGCGTGCCCGCGCGCGAATCGGAAGTTTCCGTCGATGGCGGCGTGGGCGTGGGGCGCGTGACGTTGCCCGGGCTCGAGCAGCCGGTGGGGGCGGCCGCCATCAACGCGACGCCGCGCGCGATGATCACTTCGGCGGTGCGCGAGGTGTGCGCCGCGCACGGCTTTTCTGGAAATATCGCTGTGACGATTTCGGTACCCGAGGGTGTTGCCCTTGCCGAAAAGACCTTCAACCCGCACCTGGGGATAGAGGACGGCATTTCCATCCTGGGCACGACGGGCATCGTCGAGCCGCGCAGCCTTGCTGCCTTGCGCGACAGCATCGAGCTCGAGATCCGGCAGCATGCGGCTATGGGGCGGCGCGGAGTCGTGCTCACGCCCGGCAACTACGGCGGGCAGTTCATCTCGGGGCATTTCCACCTAAACGGTGCACCGGTGGTCTTCATCTCCAACTTTGTGGGCGATGCGATTGATTGCTGCGTTCGCGAGGGATTTACCAATGTCCTTCTTGTGGGACACATCGGCAAGCTGGTGAAGGTCGCGGGCGGCATCATGGACACCCATTCGCGTACTGCCGACTGCCGTGCGGAGATTCTGGCCGCCCACGCGGCCTTGGCCGGCGCGGGCACGAAGACCGTGCGCGATATCATGTCGTCGGTCACGACCACGGCGGCGCTCGAGGTAATCGAGGCCGCCGGCGTGGGGGACGCTGCGCGCGCCTCGCTCGCTGTGGCAATCGAGGACAGGTTGCGCCGCCGCGCGGCGGGCGGATGCGACATCGCCGCGGTCGTGTTCGACGCCGAGCGCCGCGAGCTTTTCCGCACGTCGGGCGCCGATGCAGTTATCGGGGAATTGGGGGCTACGTATGAGTAAAGGCGTGCTGTACGGGGTGGGCACGGGGCCTGGCGACCCCGAGCTGCTCACGATCAAGGCCGTCCGCACAATCGAATCGTGTCCGGTCATCGCCGCACCGCAGACGGCGGACGGGGCCATGGTCGCGCTCGACATCGTGCGCGGCGCCGTCGACCTTAAAAGCAAGACGGTGATCCCCGTGCGATTCTCGATGACGCACGACGCCGAGCGCCGCACGGCCGAGCATGCCTCGCTTGTTCGCGAGCTTGTCGCGCACCTGGATGCGGTCCGCGACGTCGCGCTGCTGAACCTGGGGGACCCGAGCATCTACGCCACCTTCCAGCGCATAGCGCCCGACGTGCGCGCCTGCGGGTTCGAGGCGCGCGCCATTCCCGGCGTGCCGAGCTTCTGCGCGGTCGCCGCGGCGCTCGAGCGCGACCTCACGCCCGAGATGTCGTCGCCTCTGCACATCGTGCCCGGCGGCTACGATGACGTTCGCCGCGCAATCGGCTGGCCGGGGACGAAGGTGGTCATGAAGGCGCGCCGCTCGCTTGCGGACACGAAGCGCATCCTTCGCGAGGAGGGCGCCTTCGACGGTGCCGAGCTCGTAGAGGACTGTGGGCTTCCGGGCGAGCGCGTGTACCGCTCGCTCGACGATGTGCCCGATCGGGGCAGCTACTTCTCGACGATGGTGGTGCGCTAGATGAGGGTTTCCTGCATAGCGTTCACTGAGAGGGGGTATGCGTTGGCGGAGCGCATCGCACACGCGCTTTCCGATTGCGCGCAGACAGGTGAAGATGACCCTGGCTGGGACGTTTCCGTTTCGCGCGGGTTCGGCGAGTGGAAGGCCGACCTGCGCGCATGGACGGCGCTCGCGTGGGAAGCGTCGGACGCGCTTCTGTTCGTGGGCGCGGCGGGCATCGCCGTGCGGGCGATCGCGCCGCATGTCGCCTCGAAGGCAAGCGATTCTGCGGTTGTGGCGATCGACGAGGCGGGGCGCTTTGCCGTTCCGCTTTTGTCGGGGCATTTGGGCGGTGCGAACGAGCTTGCGCAAACTGTGGCACGCGCGGCAGGGGCCATCCCCGTCATCACCACGGCGACCGACGTCCGCGGCGTGTGGGCGGTGGATACGTGGGCTCGCTGTGCGGGGCTCGCCGTTTCGAATCCCGAGGCCATCAAGCGAGTGTCGGCGCGGCTGCTTTCGGGCGGGCGCGTGGCGCTCTATTCCGACATGCCGATTTCGGGACAGCTGCCTGAGGGGGTTGACATTGCGTCCGACCGCGCTCGGGCCGATATTGTCGTGTCGCCGTTCGCTGGCGCGAATGCAGGTGCGTCCGTTCGCGCGGCGGAGACAACGGGCGAGGTCGTGCCCGCCGGTGAGACGGGGAAGCCGGCGGGCGTGCGGGCGCAGACGTCTGCGCCCGAGCCGCTTCGCCTTGTCGTGCCCTGCATCGTTGCGGGCATAGGGTGCCGTCGCGGTGCGTGCGCCGAAGCGATCGGGGAGACGTTTCTTCTCGCGTGCGGGCAGGCGGGTATCTCGCCTTCGGCCGTGCGCGAAGCGGCGACGATCGACGTGAAGGAGCGAGGAGGGTCTGCTCGCCTTCTGTCGCGCGCGCAATATCCCGCTTGTGACGTATTCCGTAGAGGAGTTGTCGCAGGTCGAAGGCAGCGTTTCACCATCTGATTTCGTGCGCGCGACGGTGGGGGTCGACAACGTGTGCGAGCGCGCGGCGCTCGCGGACGGGGGCAAACTTATCTTCCCGAAGCTCGCTCACGGCGGCGTGACCGTCGCGTTTTCCAAGGTAACTATCGAACTTTCGTTTAAGGAGCGGTGATGGGAAAGCTCTTCGTGGTGGGGATCGGCCCTGGCGGCCCCGACGGCATGACGATTGCGGCTCGGCGCGCGCTCGAGGCGGCCGACATCGTTGTGGGGTACACGAAATACGTGGAGCTCGCGCTCTCCGCCGTGCCCGACGCGGCGCATCTCGCGACGCCGATGATGCACGAGGTCGAACGGTGCCGCCTGGCGCTTTCGCGCGCGCAGAGCGGAGAAGCCGTGGCGCTCGTGTGCAGCGGTGACGCGGGCGTGTACGGCATGGCGAGCCCCGTGCTGGAGCTTGCGGAGGATTACCCCGATGTAGACGTGGAAGTTATCGCCGGGGCCACCGCAGCTCAGAGCGGGTCGGCGGTGCTCGGCGCCCCGCTTGCCCACGACTTTGCGGTCGTGTCGCTCTCCGACCTGCTCACGCCGTGGGAGGTCATCGAGCGCAGACTCGCCGCCGTGGCGAGCGCCGACTTCTGCATCTGTTTGTACAACCCGCGCAGCAGAAAGCGCGCCGACAGGCTCTCGCGCGCGGCGAAGATTATGCTCGAATGGAAGGCCCCCGACACGCTCTGCGGCTGGGTACGCAACATCGGGCGCGAGGGGCAGCAGTCGGGCATGTGCAGGCTCTCCGAGCTGGGGGAGTTCGATGCCGACATGTTCACCACCGTGTTCGTCGGCAACGCGGGCACGAAGCGCGTAAGCGGCCGTATGGTCACGCCGCGCGGGTATCGGGAGATTCCATGCGAAATGTAACGATCATCGGGGCGGGGCCCGGAAACCCCGACTTGCTCTCGCGCGCGGCGCTCGACGCGATCAACATCGCCGACGTGGTCATCGGCGCTCATCGCGCGCTTGTCGGCATCGACGTGCCGCCCGACGTGGTGAGATGCGAGCTCGTGAAGACGGCGGACATCGTCGCCGCGCTCACCGATGCGGCGTCGTGGCAGCGCGCCGTGGTCGTGATGACGGGCGATGTGGGGCTGTTCAGCGGCGCGCGCCGCCTGGTGGAGGCGCTCTCCGGCGACGCGCAGGTGGACGTGCGCGTCATTCCCGGCATAAGCTCAGCGTCGTATCTCGCCGCGCGCCTCGCGCGTCCATGGCAGGATTGGCGCTTTGTGAGTGCTCACGGCGTGGCGTGCGACATCGTGGCCGAGGCCGAGCGCGCAGGTGAGCTCTTCCTCGCCACGTCGGGCGGGGAAGACCCCTCGCGGCTTTCGGGCGAGCTTGTGCAGGCGGGCTTTGAGGACGCGCGCGTGACGGTGGCCGAGCGCCTGTCGTACCCCGACGAGCGCATCACCTGCGCGACCGCAAGTGAAATCGTAGGTCAGACGTTCGACGACTTGAACGTGATGCTTATCGAGTTCGCAGGCTGCGCCGGGTCGCCTGCGAACTCTAGCGCAGCCTCCGAGGTGCCGGCCGGCGCGTTTGCGCCCGCGGCGGCTTCTTTCGCGGCGGACTCTGCGGGCGCATCCCGCGCCGCGAGCTCCCGCTGGCCGTACGCTTCCTCGGGCATTCCCGATGAGCTCTTCATCCGCGGCGACGTTCCCATGACCAAGCAGGAGGTGCGCGCCGTCGCGCTCGCGAAGCTGCGCCTTACCGCGACCGACACCGTGTGGGATGTCGGCGCCGGCACGGGGAGCGTGTCGATCGAGGCGGCGCTCGTCGCGCGAGCGGGGTCGGTATGGGCGGTCGAGCGCAACGCGGCCGGCGTGCGGCTCATCCGAGAGAACGCGGATGCATTCGGGTGCGGCAACGTGCATGCGGTCCCCGGTGTCGCCCCCGAAACGCTCGCGAAACTGCCCGTCCCCGACGCCGTGTTCGTCGGCGGGAGCGCGGGCGAGCTTCCCTCCATCGTGGAGGCGGCGCTCGAGAAGAACTTGCAGGTTCGCCTGTGCGTGCCATGCGTCACCGTTGAGACGCTCACCGAGGCGTGCGCGCTCCTCTCGGGTTCGCGCTTTAAGGGGTTCGAGGCGTGCCAGGTGTCGGCCGCCCGTGCCGAGGCTGTAGGCTCGCACCATCTTATGAAGGCGCAAAACCCCGTGTTCCTCGTCAGCGCGCGTGGTGCGGGCGCGGATGCCGAGGAGCTTGCCGATGTCGGGGCGCTTGTTGAGTCGCCTGTCGGGGAGGACCCCTCTACCGAGGGGATACCATCCGTTGAGGTGGTCTCGCTTGCTAACTGCAACGCCGCAGGTGGGGAAGGCGGTGCCCGGTGAGCACGTCCATCCCGCGCTTCATGGTCGCTGCGCCCTCGAGCGGGAGCGGCAAGACGGTCGTCACGTGCGCGCTCCTGCGCGCGCTCGCGCGTCGCGGCCTTGCATGCGCGGCCTTCAAATGCGGTCCCGACTACATTGACCCGCTCTTTCATCGCCGCGTCGTGGGTGCGCGCTCGGGCAACTTAGACGGCTTCTTCACCGACGCCCCGACGCTGCGCGCCCTGCTCGCACGCGGCGCCGCGGGCGCGGATGTCGCGGTGCTCGAGGGGGTCATGGGCTTCTACGACGGCATGGCGCCCGGCGTGGCCGACGCGAGCAGCTACCAGGTTGCGCGCGACACGGAAACGCCGGTCGTTTTAGTGGTGAACGGGCGCGGGGCGTCTTTATCGCTCGCCGCCGTAATCCGCGGCATCGCCGAGTTCCTGCCTTGTGCGAACGTGCGCGGCGTCGTGCTGAACAAGACGAGCGCCGCTGCCTGCGCCTACGCGGCGCCTGCGATCGAGAAGCACACGGGCGTCGCGGTTTTGGGGAATATCCCCGCCGACGAGACGTTCTCGCTCAAAAGCCGGCATCTGGGGCTTGTGACCGCCGACGAGGTCGAGCAGCTCTCCGCGCGCATCGACAAGATGGCCGAGCTGGTGGAAAAGAGCGTCGACGTCGACCGCTTGCTCGAAATAGCGGCAACGGCACCCGATATCCGCGAGGAACCTTACCGGTTGGAGCCGATCGCGGGAACGCGGCCCATCGTCGCCGTCGCGCGTGACGAGGCGTTCTCGTTCTACTACGAGGAGAACCTGCGCGCGCTCGAGGACCTGGGTTGCGAGCTGGCCTTTTTCAGCCCCCTGTGTGATAGCGAGTTGCCCCGGGGGACAAGCCCGGAGCTCCATGCGCGGCAGCTCTCCGAGAACGCGCCGATGCGCGAGGCGGTGCGGCGCGCGGTGGAATCCGGCATGCCGACGGTCGCCGAATGCGGTGGGTTTCTGTACCTGCAGCGCGAAATCGCCGATAGCGAGGGGCGGCGCTGGCCTGTTACGGGCGCCCTTGAGGGCGCAAGCGAGAATGGGGGAAGGCTGTCCCATTTCGGGTACGGGGTGCTCACTTCCCAACGCGACGGGCTCTACGGGCCGCGCGGCACACGCATCCGCGCGCACGAGTTCCACTACTGGCAGTCCACCTGCCCGGGCGGCGACTTCTGGGCGCAGAAGCCCCGGCGCGACAAGGGCTGGCCGTGCATGTCGACCACCCCGTCCCTGGTTGCGGGCTTCCCGCATGTGTACTATCCTGCGAACCCCGACGTTGCGCGCGCGTTCGCGTCTGCCGCGGCGTCGTTCGCAGAGAGGAGACGGCATGGCTGAAGCAACCGAAACCGCGCTTGCCTGCATCCGCGAGGAAGTCGAGCGCGCGTTCTCGTCGGCGCCGGGCGCCGTGCTCGAATCCGCGCTCTCCCGGATCGCGCCCGCAGACGAGTGCGCCCGCGCCGCCGCGTACGCCGCGTGGGACTCCATCGCGCACCCCTTGGGGGGATTGGGCGACTTTGAAGACGCCGTCGCGTGTATCGCCGCAGCTCAGGGGAGCGCCGAGGTGGCCGAGTTCCCCCGTGCGCTCGCGGTATTCTTCTCCGACAACGGGGTCGTTGCCGAAGGCGTGTCGCAAAGCGGGCAAGACGTGACGCGAGCCGTCGCGCGCAACATGTGCGAGGGGGCCACGAGCGCCTGCCGCATGGCGGCGTTCGCGGGTGCCGAGGTCGTGCCCGTCGACGTGGGTATGGCCCGGGGTATAGAAGACACGCGCATGGTGCGCGCGAACGTGCGGCGGGGGAGCGGCAACATCGCGCACGGCCCCGCTATGTCTCGCGATGGGGCCGTGCGCGCGATCGAGGTCGGAATCGCCGTCGCGTGCGGGCTTGCCCGCACCGGCGTGCGCCTTCTCGCCGCGGGCGAGATGGGCATCGGCAACACGATCACCTCGGCGGCGGTGGCCGCAGTGCTCATTCGGGCGGAAGCGCGGAGCCTCGTCGGGCGCGGCGCGGGGCTCTCGGACGCCTCACTCGCGCGCAAGCGCGACGTGGTCGAGCACGCTATCGACGCGAACTCGCCCGATCCCGCCGACCCGATCGACGTGCTTTCGAAGGTGGGCGGCTTCGACATTGCGGCGATGTGCGGCTTCTACCTGGGGGCCGCGGCCTCGAAGGCGCCGGCGCTCCTCGACGGGGTCATATCCTGTACGGCGGCCCTGTGCGCAGCGCGCCTGTGCCCCAACGTCTTGGGCTACCTCGTGGGCACCCACGCATCAAGCGAACCCGCAAGCCAGGAGCTCCTTCGCGAGCTCGACTTAAAGGCACCCCTCGACGCAGGCATGCACTTGGGCGAGGGCGCGGGCGCCATGGCGTATCTGCCCCTTCTGGATTCGGCGCTGTGCGTGTACCGGGATGGGAAGACGTTCACGGCGACTGGTATGGCTGCTTACGAGCATTTCGAGGCCGGGAAATGAAGGTGACGCTCGTCATCGGCGCCGCCGCGAGCGGCAAGAGCGCCTACGCCGAGTCCCTGTGCCTCGGGCACGACGGCCCCCGCGTGTACCTCGCAACGATGGAGCCCTTCGGGGAAGATGGCGCCCGCCGTATCGCGCGCCATCGGGCGCTGCGCGAGGGCAAGGGGTTTTCTACCCTCGAGTGCACGCGTGACGTGGGCGCCGCAGTGCCCGGGCTTCCGCGCGGCTGCACGCTTCTTTTGGAGGACGTGGGCAACCTGGTTGCGAACGAGCTCTTCGCGGAAGGCGGCTTGTCCCCGCGTGACCCTGACGCTGTGGCGCGCGAGGTGCTCGGAGGCATTGAACGGCTCGCTCAGGCCGCTGCGTATACGGTGGTGGTCACCGTCGACGTGTTCGCCGATGAGATGCGCTACGATGAGGGGACCGAGGCATGGAGGCGCGCGCTCGCGCGCGTGAACGCGGGCGTGGCGGCGCTGGCCGACCGCGCAGTCGAAGTGGTATGCGGGATTCCCGTGTGGATGAAAGGCGAAGGACCTACAAGGTGAAGATAGCAGAGGCAATCGGCGCGGCGTTCGGAACGTTCTCGCGCATCCCCGTCCCGAAATCGGCCTGGACCGATTTCGGGTCAACCCATGCGCTTGCCGCGTTTCCCCTGGTGGGCCTTGCGGAAGGGTTCCTCATGACGGCGTGGGGACACGTTGCGAACCTGCTCGGCGTGCCCGCGACCATCGTCGCGGCCGTGCTCGTGGCGCTGCCTGTGGCGGTGACGGGAGGCATCCACCTAGACGGGCTCTGCGACACCTCCGATGCGCTTGCAAGTTGGGCCCCGCGCGAGCGAAAGCTCGAGATCATGCACGACCCGCGGGCGGGCGCCTTCGGGGTCATTGGTGTTGTTGTGTACCTTATTCTGCAGTTTTCCCTGTTCACCGCGCTGCCGCTTACGGCGGGGGCGTTCCTCGCGCTTCTGTGCTCGCTCGTGTTCTCCCGCTCGCTTTCGGGGCTCGCCGTTGAATGCTGGCCTGCCGCGCGGGCGGACGGCATGGCCGCGGGGCTCTCGCCTGCGAAGAAGCGCGCGGCGATCGTCGTGCCGCTTTGCGCTTTCGCTGCGGCTTCGGCTGCAGGGATGGTCGCGTGCGCTCAGGCCGTCGGCGCCCTTATGGCGGTGGCGGGGCTTTTGGCGCTCGCGTGGTACCGCCATGTTGCCCTGTCCCGCTTCGGCGGGGTGACGGGGGATTTGGCCGGATGGTTTCTGCAATGGGCCGAGCTCGCGATGCTTGCCATGCTGGTGGCGGGGGGCATGCTCCTATGATGCTCGTGGTAGGTGGCGCGCATTCGGGGAAGAGGACCTTCGTGCGTGAAAAGCTCGGGTTCGCGGCGGACGATTTCGTCGACGCGGCGCAGCTTGCGGAGGGCGGCGTGCCCGCGGCTTTTGCCGGCCGCGTCGCATACCGTGCTGAGGAACTCGTACGCGCGCTCGACGCTGACCGGGCGCTCGAGCGGCTGATCGGCTTCGACGCAGTGATTCTGCCCTTGGTCGGCTCGGGGGTCGTCCCCATGCGTGCGGAAGACGCCCAATGGCGCGAGCGCGCGGGGCGCCTGGGATGCGCGCTCGCTGCGCGCGCCGACGTCGTCGTGCGTATGACGTGCGGGATTCCCCAGGTCATCAAAGGAAACCTTGCCGATGCGCCTCGAGGGACGCAGGGCGCGGGCGCGCCTTTGGAAGTCGTCTTCGTGCGCCATGGTTCCACGGCGGGCACGGAAGACCATCGCTACAGCGGGGCGGGCACCGACGAGCCCCTGTCGATTGCGGGCGAGCGCGCTTTGAGCGACCTCGCGTGCGATCGTGACGTGTTCCGTGTTATCACGAGCGGCATGGTCCGCACCGACCAGACGGCGCGCATCCTCTTCCCGAACGCGGAGCTTATGGCGTGCCCCGGTCTGCGCGAGATGGATTTCGGCGACTTCGAGGGGCGAAGCGCCGCCGAGCTTAAAGAGGATGCGCGCTATCGCGCCTGGGTAGACTCCTGGTGCGAGACGCGCTGCCCGCATGGCGAGGACAAGAGCGATTTCACCCGCCGCGTCGTCGCGGCGTTTCGGGAGGCGTGCAAATCGGAGCGCGCCCAGGGGAGTGGGCGCGCCGTCTTCGTCGTTCACGCGGGTACCGTGAAAGCGCTGCTCTCCGAGCTAGCTGTCCCGAGAATGGGATACTTCGACGTGCATACCGAGCCGGGCGGCGCATGGGCCGCCACCTGGGATGGGCGCTGCCTTCGCGACGTTCGCCCCGCTTCGGGGGGCGATGCCCTGTGATGACGATTCTTGCCGTCGCCGCCGGGTTCGCGGCCGACCTTGCCTTCGGCGACCCGCGCTGGCTTCCCCATCCCGTCGTCGCCATGGGGCGCGCGATCACGTGGGCCGAAGGCCGCCTGCGGCGCGCATTCCCGCAAACGTCCGCGGGCACGCGCGCCGCAGGGCTTGTGCTCGCCGTGGCGCTTCCGCTTGCGTGTGGACTTTTGACCTGGGGAATCCTGCATCTTTGCGGCATGGTTCACTCCGGCTTGCGCTTCGTGGTCGAGGCATGGGCGAGCTATCAGATTCTCGCGACATGCGAGCTGCGCCGCCAGAGCCTGGCCGTGGCCCGTGCGTTCTCGAAGGGCGGCCTTGTCGCGGCGCGCGAAGCCGTCGGGCTCATCGTGGGACGCGACACGTCTGTTCTCGACGAGCAGGGCGTCGCGCGCGCCGCCGTGGAAACGGTGGCGGAGAACGCGAGCGACGGCGTCATTGCGCCGCTTTTCTACCTTATGATCGGGGGTGCGCCCTTGGGCATGGCGTACAAGGCGGTGAACACGCTCGACAGCATGGTGGGCTACAAAAACGAGCGCTACATCGACTTCGGCTGCGCTTCGGCGCGCCTCGACGATGCGCTGAACTGGATTCCCTCGCGCTTATCGGCTCTGCTCATGATCGTCGTGTGCCCGATCGTCGGGCTCGACGCGCGCGGGGCGGCGCGCATCTGGCGCCGCGACAGGCGTCGCCATGCGAGCCCGAACGCGGCGCAGACCGAGTCAGCGTGCGCGGGCGCGCTCGGGCTGCGCCTGGCGGGACCCGCGGTGTATTTCGGCAAGCTCGTTGAGAAACCGACGATAGGAGACGCGTCCCGCGAAATCGAGTGGGGCGACATCGCCCGGGCGACAAGGCTCATGCTCGCTGCGTCCGTATGCGCGCTCGTCGTCTTCGGCGCCGCGCGCGCGGCGGTCGTGCTCGCCGTGGGGGCGATGGCATGAGGGAAGACCACGCCGCGCCCCGGGCTGCCGGGGGAATCCTGCGCGCCCGTACGCATGGGGGCAGCGCGCAATCGCTCGGCATCGCTTGCGAAGGGGGCGCCTCCGACCTCATTGACTTCTCGGTGAACGTGAATCCGGCAGGCCCCTCGCCGCGCGCCGTCGCCGCAGCTTGCAAGGCGCTTTCTCGAATCGACGCCTACCCCGATAGGGAAAGCCTCGCCCTCGTTCGCGCCCTAGCGCGCGCCCAGGGCATTCCCGAAGATACTATCGTCTGCGGCGCGGGCGCGTCCGACATCATCTGGCGGCTCGCCGCGGCGGTGCGCCCGAAACGCCTCGTCGTGTGCGCGCCGACGTTCTCTGAATATGCGGAGGCGGCATCGTACTACGGCACATGCGTGCAGGAGTTCCCGCTCTCCGAAGCGGACGACTTCGACGTGCCTGCCTCCTTCGCCCGCGCGATCGAGGGGCCGAGAGACGTGGCGTACCTCTGCAATCCGAACAACCCGACGGGGCGCCTCGTCGACCCCCGTGTGATCGATGCTGCGGCCTGCCGCTGCGAGCAGGTGGGCGCGCTGCTCGTCGTGGACGAGTGCTTTCTCGGATTTGCGCCCGACGCCCGCGAAAGGAGCGTGGCCGCACGCGCCGCGTGTTCGCGCCATGTGGCCGTGCTCTCCGCGTTCACCAAGCTCTACGGAATGGCGGGGTTGCGGTTGGGATATCTGATCAGCGGAAACGCCCAACTCATCGAGGGGATTCGCCGGGCGGGGCAGGCGTGGCCCGTCTCCTCGGTCGCCGAGGCCGCGGGCATCGCCGCCCTGGAGGACGTTGAATACGTCTCGCGCACGCGCGATGTATTGGCGGGCGAGCGAGCGTGGCTTTCCCACGAGCTCTCCTCGCTCGGGCTTTCCGTCGTGCCGTCGGATGCGAACTTCCTTTTAGTCCGCACGCCGGCGAAAGACATCCCCGAGCGCCTGTATAAACAGGGGGTTTTGGTCCGCACGTGCGACTCGTTTTCGGTACTGTCCCGTTTCTGGTGCCGCGTCGCGGTGCGCACGCGCAAGGAGAATGCCCGGCTTGCGATGGCGTTCGGCCGTGCGCTTCGGGCGGAAGGCGCATCGGGCGAAGGCGAACCCGACGAACGGGGCGGCGCTTCTTTCAGCGGCGCTATGGCGGGCGCGGATGGCCGAGGCTCGGCGAAGGAGGTCGATACCCGTGGGTAGGGCGAAGCCCATCATGATCCAGGGCACCATGTCGAACGCGGGGAAGAGCCTGCTTGCGGCTGGGCTGTGCCGCGTGCTTTCGCAGGACGGCCTGCGCGTGGCTCCCTTCAAGAGCCAGAACATGGCACTCAACAGCGGTGTCACGGCCGACGGGCTCGAGATGGGGCGCGCCCAGATCATGCAGGCCGAGGCGTGCGGCATCGCGCCCGACGTGCGCATGAACCCCATCCTGCTCAAGCCCGAAAGCGGCCACCGAAGCCAGCTCATCGTGGCCGGCAAGGCGCAGGGAGCCTTCGCTGCGAGGGACTACTTCGCGCGAAAGAAGGCGCTCATGCCGCAGATTTTGGAGGCGTTCGATTCGCTCGCGGAGGAAAACGACGTCATCGTCATCGAGGGCGCCGGCAGCCCCGCCGAAATCAACCTTGCCGAAAATGACATCGTCAACATGGGGCTCGCGCGCGCCGTGTCCTCCCCCGTGCTGCTTGCGGGCGACATCGACCCGGGCGGGGTATTTGCCCAGCTCTACGGCACGGTCGCGCTCCTTGCGCCCGAGGACCGCGCGCTTTTGCGGGGGCTTGTGGTGAACAAGTTCCGCGGCGATGTGGAAATCCTGCGCCCGGGTTTGGCCCCGCTCGAGAAGATGTGCGGGGTTCCCGTCGTGGGTGTCGTGCCGTATCTTACGCTCGACCTGGACGACGAGGACTCGCTCGCGCCGCGCCTATCTGCCCGCGAGGCGCGCGGCGTCATCGACGTCGCCGTCGTGCGTCTTCCGCATCTGTCGAACTTCACCGACTTCGACCCGCTTTCGCGCGTGCCCGGCGTGGGCGTGCGCTACGTTTCCTCGACGACCGATCTGGGCCGACCCGACCTGGTGGTGCTTCCCGGCTCGAAGACTACGCTCGACGACGCGCGCTGGCTTGCGGCTAGCGGCATCGGAGCCTGTGTACGCGCGCTTTCGGGCGCGGGCACGCCGGTGCTCGGCATATGCGGAGGCTACCAGCTTTTGGGAGACGAGCTTTCCGACCCGCACGGCAGGGAAGGCGCTGGCACCGCGCGCGGGCTCGGGCTCATCCCTGCAAGTACGGTGTTCAAGGAGGAAAAGCGCCTCGCCCAGTCGACACTGCGCATCACGGGCGCCCAAGGCGCGTTTTCGGTGTGGAACGGCATGACGGCGCGCGGGTACGAGATTCACGACGGCGAAACGACCGTCTCCTGCGCTCCTGCGGGCACGATTGGCGGCAAACCGGAAGGCGCGGCCTGCGGAAACGTGTTCGGAACCTATCTCCACGGCCTGTTCGACGAACCGGGGGTTGCGCTCGCCCTCGCGCGCTCGCTCGCGCGCATGCGCGGCCTGCCCGAGAGCGTCGTGGGTGCTGCGGGCGCGGCGTCCGCGGCCGATCACCGTGCGCGCGAGTTCGACCGCCTGGCCGACGTCGTGCGCGGGGTGCTCGACATGGAGTATGTCTACCGCATTATCGAGGAGGGCGTATGATCCACGTGTATCATGGCGACGGCAAAGGCAAGACCACGGCGGCGATGGGCCTCGCCCTTCGCATGCTCGCTGCAGGCCGCCGCGTCGTCGTCGTGCAGTTCCTGAAAGACGGCGAAAGCGGGGAGGTGCGCCTGCTCGCCGAGCATTTCGGCGTGCCCGTGTTCGCGGGGAAGGTGTCGGACAAGTTTACCTGGTCGATGACGTCGGAAGAACTTGCCGCGACGTGCGAGCTGCACGATGGGAACCTCGCTTCCGCGCTCGCCGAGCTCGAGGGCGCGCAAGAGGGACTGCTCGTGCTCGACGAGGCACTCGACGCGCTTTCGAAGGGGCTTGTCGACGAGGCACTCGTGGACCGCGCGCTCGATATGTCCGCGCGCGGCGTCGAAGTAGCGCTCACCGGGCGCGCGCCTTCCCGCAAGATCGTGGAGAAGGCCGACTACATAACCGAGATGCGGTGCGAGAAACATCCCTACGAGCAGGGGATATGTGCAAGGGAAGGAGTGGAGTACTAGATGGATTCCAAGGAGATGGCGCCCGGCGACATCGAGCGGCGCAGCTTCGAGATCATCACCGAAGAGCTCGGCGGCCGCACGTTCCCGCCGCTCGAAGAGCCCGTCGTGAAGCGCGTCATCCACACCACTGCCGACTTCTCGTACGCCGATTCTCTCGTGTTCACCCATGACGCCGCGCACTGTGCGCTCGACGCACTGCGCGCAGGGGCCACGGTGCTCACCGACACGAACATGGCGCTTGCAGGCATAAGCAAGCCCGCGCTCGCGAAGCTCGGCTGCAAGGCCGTGTGCTACATGGCCGACCCTGATGTCGCCGCGGCTGCGCGCGCCGCGGGCACGACTCGCGCCGTTGCGAGCATGGACAAAGCTTGCGGCATCGAGGGTCCGCTCATCGTGGCCGTCGGCAACGCTCCCACAGCACTTCTGCGCCTCGCCGAGCTCATGGACGCGGGGAAGATCGCGCCCGCGCTCGTCGTTGGGGTGCCGGTCGGGTTTGTGAACGTGGTCGAGGCGAAAGAGGAGCTACTCGCGCGACGCGTGCCGGCCATCGTCGCGAGGGGTCGCAAGGGCGGCTCGACCGTGGCGGCCGCCATTATGAACGCGCTGCTCTACCAGATCACGCGCACAGGCGGCCCGAAGTGACGGCGCCCGCATCCGCGCCGGCGCTGCGCATCTTCGCCGGCACCACCGAGGGCCGCCTTCTGTGCGAATGGGCGAACGGGGCGGGCATCCCCGCCCGTGCCTACGCGGCAACCGAGTACGGAGGCGAGCTTTTGGGCGAGCTTCCGGGCATCGAGGTGCATGCGGGCAGGCTCGACGAGGCCGACATGGAGTGCGAGCTTTCTGGCGCGCGCATCGTTGTCGACGCCACGCACCCCTTCGCTACGCTCGCAAGCGGCAACATCCGGGCCGCTTCGCTCGCCGTGGGTGCACGATGCCTGCGCCTTGCGCGCCCGGTCGAGGCGCTGCCCAAAGGCATCGTGTCGGTCGCGTCGATCGCCTGCGCGGCGCGCTTTCTCTCCGAGAACCCGGGTCGCGCTCTTCTCACGACGGGGAGCAAGGAGCTTGCTCCCTACACGCGCGTCGCCGATTTCGCGGAGCGCTTCTTCGTGCGCGTGCTCCCGCTGCCCAGTGCTATAACGAAGTGCATCGACGCGGGGTTTTCGCCGTCGCACGTCATCGGCATGCAGGGGCCCTTCACCCGCGAGCTCAACGAGGCGATGCTTCGGCAGGTGGGCGCCCAGTGGCTTGTGACCAAGGACTCGGGAACCGTAGGCGGCACGGCCGAGAAGCTCGCCTCCGCGCGCGACGTGGGAGCGCACTGCATCGTGGTCACCCGTCCCGCCGAGGGAAGCGGGGCCCTTTCGCTTCGGGAAGTGGAAGACGCGCTCTTACGGGAGTTCGCGCGCTAGGCGCTTGCCGCGCCTGCGCGCCCTCCCGCCCGCGAGGAGGAGCGCCCCGAGCAAGCTTGACCCGTACAAGCCCGTCATCCATCAATAGCTCGAGGACGACGCCCAGAACTGGCGCAAACAGCCCTTCAATAAGTTGCGGTGAAATAGTGTCTGTTTTTGCTGCTAGATAGCATATTCAGTCCCTAATTCACCGCAACTTGTTGGTGGTGGCTTACTGGTAGCTGGTGGTGGCTTACTGGTAGCGTAGGCACTCCACCGGGTTGAGCTTTGCCGCGCGGCGAGCGGGGTAGAAGCCAAAGATTACGCCGATGCCGACGGAGACGCCGAAGGCCAGCAGCACCGTGGCGATTGAAAAGCTCGGTGTGATCTCCCCACTGGCACCGAGCTCGTTGAGAACCCCTGATCCTGCGGCAAACATCGCGAGGCCCCAGGCCAGCAGATAGCCAATCAGGACACCCAGCAGGCCACCGGTGACGCACAGCGCCGAGGACTCGGCCAAAAACTGCGCGGTGATATCGCGGCGACTGGCGCCCAAGGCACGGCGAATACCGATCTCGCGGATGCGCTCAGTCACGTTGGTAAGCATCATATTCATAATGCCGATTCCGCCGACAAGCAGTGAGATACTGGCGACAGCGCCCATGATGAGCGAGAAGGCGCCCATAAACGAGTTGAGTGCATCGATGGCGCTTTTCATGGAGGTCGCCGATACGCTGTCGTACTCATCATCCTCCGAGATGCCCTTCATCGCGCGCACCTTAGACTCGATGGTCTTGCAGAGCTCGTCCATGTCTGTGCCCTCGGCGGCAAGTGCCGTCACGCTGGGAAATGAAGGATTCTCGTCGCCAAACAGGCCGGAGATGGTTTCGCGTGGCATATACAGCGTGAGCGAGCCCATGGAGTCGCTGCCGCCATCAATCACGCCTACAATCTGCACCTCGCCGTTGGACACTTTGATGGTTTTTCCCAGCGCATCCTGTTCGTTGCCGTAAAGCTGATCGGCGCCGCCGCGGCTGATGAGCGCCACGCGCGAGCCTGCCTTTGACTCGACATCGGTGTAGGTGCGCCCCGCAACGAGCTTACTGGCACCCACGGCGTCGAGCATGTCGCTATCGACACCCTGTGCCATGACGGTATAGCTTTTATCGCCGGTCTTATACTCGGTATACGCGCTTTTGACAATGCCGATCTGTTCTATCTGCGGCACCAGTTTTTTAAGCTTCTGGACGTCAGAATCAGAGAGTTCTTGGGACGAATAGATCTGAACCATGCGAGCTGCGTTGAGGCCCAGGCTGTTGACCAAGCTGTTTTGGATGCCGCCGATGAGCGAAGTCATGGCAATGACCGAGGCGATGCCGATGACAATGCCCAGGATGGTGAGCAGGCTGCGCCCCTTGTTGGCCTCGAGCGAGTGAAGGGCTTCCTGGATAAGATCGCGGGCGCTCATGCCATCACTCCTTTCGGCGGGTTGGCGGAGGCGGAAATCATGGGCAGGCTATCTACGGCGCTGCGTAGGGTCCGCGGTGCATGCGGAATATACGCGCCGTCGTGAATGCGACCGTCGCGGATGGTCACGGCACGGTCGGCCTCGGCGGCGATGCCGGGGTCGTGTGTGATAAGCACGATGGTTTTGCCGCGCTCCTGGAGCTTGTGGAAGGTTTCCATGACGAGCGCTCCCGTGGCGGAGTCCAGGTTGCCCGTCGGCTCGTCGGCCAAAATGATGGGTGGATCGTTGACAAGGGCGCGCGCGATGGCGACGCGCTGCATCTGTCCGCCCGACAGCTCCGATATACGATGGTCCCAATGGTCGACCGGAAGCGTGACGGCCTGCAGCGCGTGTACGGCGCGCATCTCGCGCTGGCTGCGCGGCACATTGGTGTAGGACAGCGGCAGCATGACGTTTTCGATCACCGTCAGGCGCGGCAGCAGATTAAAGCTCTGAAAGACAAAGCCGATGCTCAGGGCGCGGACTTCGGTGAGCTCGTCATCATCGAGCTCGGCCACGTTGAGGCCCTGCAGGTAGTAGTCGCCCGCCGTCGGCTTATCCAGGCAGCCCAGGATGTTCATGAGCGTTGATTTGCCCGAGCCCGAGGGGCCAGTGATAGCGACGAATTCGCCGGGATTTACCGCCAGGCTCACGTTGTGCAAGATATGGGCGCAACCCGCCTCGCTCTCAAAGATGCGATGCACGTTGCGAATGTCGATGACGGGACGCATTACATGCCCTCGTCGGCAGACATACTGCCCGAATCCGCGCTGAAGCCGCCGTCAGCCGTTGCGTCCGCTCCGGTGTCCATGATGAGGGTGTCGCCATCGCGCAGCTTGGTAACCGGCACGTTGGGGTTGATCTCGTTGCCCTGGTCGTCGCGCTTGACCTGCGTCTTGCCGACTACGGCTTCGTTGTCGTTTTGCGTCACAACGGCCACCTTCACGCGATGGGTTTGCTTGCCCTCGTCATCGGTTGCCACGTTGACGTAATAGTGTTCGCCGTCTTCGGTCATGAGCGCCATCGTCGGCACCATCACCACGTCGTCGAGCTGCTCGGTCACCACCGATACCTCGGCCGTCATGCCCGGCTTCAGGCGCGCGTCGGGCGCCTCGATGAGGATGTCGACGTTAAAGGTTACGTTGCCGCCGCCACCGTTGGCGGCGTCGGAGTTTGCCACCGAAGCGATGGCCGTAACGGTTCCCTGGCTCACGATATCGGGAAACGCGGGATACGTGGCGTTGGCGCTCTGCCCAACGGCGATCTTGGCGATGTCCTTTTCGCCCACTTGCACGGTCACCTTCATCTTGGACAGGTCGGCGATCTGCATGCACTGCTTGCCGCCGCTCGTATCGCTTTCGCCCATGATCATGCCTCCGGTCACCGTGGCACCGACTTTGGCGTTGAGCTCGACGATGTTGCCCGAACTGGGGGCCTTTACGGTGCGCTCGGCCGCCTTTGCAGTTGCCTGCTCCAGCGTTGCCTGGGCCGAGGCGAGGTTGCGCTGGGCGGTCGAGACGGCATTTGCGTTGGCGTTTGCGTCCGATGGGCCGGTCGATCCGTCACTGTCCGTTGTCGGTGCGGCCTGTGCGGCCGCGAGTGCCACCTTTGCATTGTTCAGGTCTTCCTGGGCGGCCGCGACCGCGCGCTGCGCCTCGGAAACAGCGCTATCGAGCGCGTCGTTCTTAATGGTCATGAGCACGTCGCCCTCGTTGACGCTCTGTCCGGCCTGCACGTTGATCTTTTCAACCGTACCGTCGACAGAAGGGGAGACGACCGATGCCGAGATGGGCTTAAGCTGCCCCTTGGCTTCGACTGTGGTGGTAAACGTGCCTTCGGTGACCATGTCGGTCACCGGTCCGTTGGTGCCTGCGGGTTGCGCGTTGATGACCAGCGTTGCGATGATGACAATGAGCGCGATGGCAACAACGACACCGACGGCGATACCGCGTCGGATGAGCTTTTTGCGCCGACGCTCGGCACGCTTTGCCTTGAGCTTTGCATAGGCTTCTTCATCGGAGATATCGGTCGAATCGTCGAGACTCGTTTGGGGCTGCTTGGTGTCTGCAGCGCTGATAATCGGCAGGGTCTCGGTGGCATCTTGGGGCATGCGATCGGAATCGTCAGGACCCGGATTGATCGTGGGGACCTTGGACATAGCGTCTCCTTTATCGATATGGCTCCGATAAGTATATACGCCCGTCGCGATAGGCGGGCGTATAGAAGTTGCGGATGACGGTACTGTAAGTTTTGTCGCCGTGCTGTTTACTTGTTGTAGACGTTAGCTGCGTTACGAGTGCACGACCACGCAGAGGCCGACTTTGATGCGCTCGTGGAGCGACTTGGCATCGGCCAGACGCAGGTTGATACAACCGTGGCTACCGCACCACTTGTACGATTCGGCGTTATCGAAACTCGAATCGTTTTGCCAGGTGGCGTCGTGGAATCCGACCATATTGCCCTCGAACGGCATCCAGTAGCTTACCGGGCTCTCGTATTTGGGCTTGCCGGTCTCGGGGTCCTTGGCACCGATGAGTTTGCTGGCGCCATCGTTGCTGTTGATCTGCCATACGCCCTCGGGGGTGGCGTCTTCGCCCGGTTTGCCAGAAATAAAGTTGGCCTCCCACACGATGTTGCCCCTCTCGTCGTAGTAGCGCGCATGCTGCTCGGACAGGTCGACGTCGATATAGGCCTTCCAGTCGGGCTCGCCCTTGGCGGTAAATGTGTCGGCCTTCTGGGAGTACTTGATCTCGATTTCGCCGGTCTGCTTGTTGTTAATGGCGTCTTCGACCTGCTTGGCGAGCGAGCTGCTGTCGATGGACCAACCAAAGTCGCCGCCTTCGACGGCGCACTGCTTGCCATCGGCGCGCGTCCACCAGCGAGTGGAGCCCACGGTATTAAAGCCGTTGGCGAGCTCGGCTGCCCAGCTGCTGATCTGCGACGTATCGAGCGTGGGGTTGGCCGGATCGGCAAAGCTGATCCACTGCAACACGGAGCTGCCATCAACCTTGCCGGCATCCTCGCCGTTGAGCTTGAGGGTCACGTTGACGCCCAAGAAGTTGTTGGCGGCATCGCATGCAGACTGAATCTGATCATCGGTCAGCGTTCCATTGAGCGGCTCATAGGCATCGTTGCCGAGCTTGGAAAGATCTACGGTCTCGGCCAGCGAGGCAAGCTCGAGCTCGGCATACTTAATGACATGCTCGCGGTTGAGTTTTTCGTTGGAGCGCGCCTTCTCGACGGTAAACTTGCCGGCCTGCTCGTCATAGGAGCTATTGGCCTCGAACGCGCCCGAACGCCCCTCGTTAAACTCGTCGATGGCGGCGCCCAGATCCTTCTCAAACTGCTTTTGGTCAAAGGTGTCGGAGAGCATGGACAGGTCGACGTCTTGATCAAGATCGACTTCGTTGGAGCTAGCGGTTGTTTTGGTCTTGCCGCTTAAGGATTCTACAAGGCGAACCGGCCATACAATGGCTTCGTTGCGGCTGATAATCTCTTTTGCGGCAGCTTCGCCGTCGACAATGGGCTCATCGGACTCGGGCTGATACGTCCAGCTAAAGTCATCGCCTGTCACGGTGAGCTTATAGTGCTTCCAAGCCGAGCTGACCTTGGTGGCGGCAGACGAAGCGTTGGAGAACGAGACATCGACGCCGGCGATAGTGGTGTTGGGGTAGGCTACCTGCGAAAACGCTACAACGCCTACGATATAGACAATGACGATAAGACCCAGAACGACAAAGAGCGTCGTCTTTTTGCCCGACTTATTGTTCTCGGCGGGTTTGCGTGCGGGGCCGCGATCGCCTCGAGCGTGCGTGGGGGGCTGCTTGGGCGCATTGCCATTTGCCTGGCGCTGCTGATGCTGCTTGTTCGGACGTTGGGAAACGTTTGCCGCACCTCGCTGCTGACCGCGGCTCGGCGCGATAGGACGCGGCGACTGAACGCCGCCGGTGTGCCTGCTCGGCTGCTGCGGATCGGGAATCAGTTGAGTTCGATCGTTTTGCGACATCGTATGCATATCCTTCGGATTTCGCCTTGCGGCTCATCGTGTTTTTACTGGGCTTGCATTATAGCGATTACCCAGTTGTTTGTGGTATGGAAACGGTGGCATTCAAAAGAGGTGGGACATTTGTCCCACCTTCGAGTCTTTCTTTGTCGCTATCCGCACACACCGCATTTTGCACAGGCCGAAAGTGCGGCCGGAGCCTGCGCGATGCCACCCTTTGCCGTCTCGCGCAGCGTGGCCGGCAACGCGTGGCCCACGGAGAGCATGACGTGCGCCATCTGGTCAAACGGCACCAGGCTCTTGATACCGGCAAGTGCAAGCTGCGCCGAGCTAAAGGCGGCTGCCACGCCGATGGCGTTGCGGTTTTGGCAGGGTACCTCCACGAGGCCACCGACGGGGTCACAAACGAGGCCCAGCAAGTTACTCAGCGCGATGGAACTGGCGTCGAGCGCCTGCCCGGGCGTGCCGCCGAGCATCTGCACCAGCGCGGCGGCTGCCATGGCGGCCGCACTTCCTACCTCAGCCTGGCAGCCGCCCTCGGCACCGGCGACGCAGGCGCTCGTGGTGAGGTTGAGGCCGATGGCGGCTGCGCAGTAGAGCGCGTCCATGACCTGCTCGTCGTCGAGCTGAAGGTGATCGGCGAGCGCCAGCACGCAGCCGGGCACGACACCCGCGGAGCCTGCCGTGGGAGCGGCGACGATCACTCCCATCGTGGCGGAGCGCTCGAGCACGGCCATCGCGCGGGCCACGGCGTCGGTTTGAACGGTGCCCATCAGGGTCGTGCTCAAATCGTTGCGGCCGGTGGCATCGACGAGTTTAGCCTCGCCGCCGATAAGCCCGCCGAGCGATCGTTGCGGATTGACGATGGGGGTCGTGGTCTCCTCGCGCATGACGTCGAGCACGCGGCGCATGGCGGCGACGGCGTGGGCCTCGCCGGTGAGGCGCGCCTCGCGCACGGCCATAACGGCGCCGATGCTGAGTCCCAGCTCCTCGCAGGCGTCGAGCAGCTGGGCGCCGTCATCGAAGATCTCCTTGGCCGAGACACCGGGGGAGAGCGATGATGCCGAACCGGGGAGTTCAATAAAGGTGGCGTAGTCGACGTTGTCGAGTTTACGTAGCATGGGGATTACGGTGTCGTCGGGCGTGACGTCGGTCTCAAAGACGGAGTAGGCCTGGCCGCCCACCTCGGTGCGGTAGGTTCGGCAGAAGGCGATGTTGACGTGTGAGTAAGCGAGCAGGTTCGTGAGCGCGGCGAGCACGCCGGGAACGTCCTGGTGCGCCACGAAGAGCGTGGAATACATGCCCGAGATGTCGACGCCGACGCCGTTGATGCGGCTGATGCGCATCTTGCCGCCGCCCAGGCTCTCGCCGCGGACCTGAGCCGTAGCGCCCCTGTCGTCGACCATGTCGATATCGACGGTGTTGGGGTGGATGGAGGCGTCATCGCCCTTGATGTCAAAGTGATAATCGAGGCCCTGTTCGCGTGCGAGGTCAAAGGCTTGCTTGATGTTCTCGTCGTCGGTGTCGAGGCCCAGGATGCCCGCCACGAGCGCGCGGTCGGTGCCGTGGCCGCGGTAGGTGTGGGCGAAGGAGTTCCACAGGCCAAAGGTGACCTTGGTGATGCGGCCCTCGAGCAGGCTGGCAGCCACCTGGGCACAGCGCAGGGCGCCGGCGGTGTGCGATGAGCTGGGGCCGACCATGACGGGGCCCAAGATCTCGAATGCCGAGGTCGTAGCTAGTGTTTGCGGCTTGCCTGCCATATGCGCTCCTGTTCTATCCCATCGTCACGAGGGGCGGGGCATACTAAAGCCCTCGGAACTTAGGATACATGGTTGGAGTGGGCGGATGGGAAAATTCATTAGCTGGGGACGTGCCGGTAAAAGTAGATATTTGGGACATGCCTTAAAATCTACCTTTTGCGCTCGGCGCGGTAGATTTTAAGGCATGTCCCAAATATCTACTTTGGATTGCGAACAAGAAAGGGGGCGCCGGATTATCTCCGGCGCCCCCGCATGGCGTAGCTGTGACCGTTCACTTACAGGCCGCAGGCTGCTTTGAGTTCTTCGACTCGATCAGTCTTCTCCCAGGTGAAGTCGGCGTCTTCTCGACCAAAGTGGCCGTAGGCTGCCGTCTTCTCGTAGATGGGGCGACGCAGGTCCAGGTCGCGGATGATTGCGCCCGGGCGTAGGTCGAAGGTCTTCTCGACGGCCTCGACGATCTTGTCCTCGGCAACATGCGCGGTACCGAAGGTGTCGACCATAATCGACAGCGGCTTGGATACGCCGATGGCGTAGGCCAGCTCGACCTCGCAGCGGTCGGCCAGGCCGGCGGCGACCACGTTCTTGGCGACCCAGCGCGCGGCGTACGCGGCGGAGCGGTCGACCTTGGTGCAGTCCTTGCCGCTAAAGGCGCCACCGCCGTGACGGCCGTAACCGCCGTAGGTGTCTACGATGATCTTACGGCCGGTCAGGCCCGTGTCGCCCATGGGGCCGCCCACGACAAAGCGACCGGTGGGGTTCACATAGATGTCGGCGTTGTCCCACGGCATGTTCTCGGCAGCCATGACGGGGGTGATGACGTGCTCGATGAGGTCGTCCTTGATCTTACCCATGTCCTCGATCTCGGCGGCGTGCTGCGTGGAGATGACGATGGTCGTGACCTCGACGGGCTTGCCGTCCTCGTAGCGCACCGTGACCTGGGTCTTGCCGTCGGGGCGCAGGTAGGGCAGGGTGCCGTCGTGGCGCACGGCAGCCAGGCGCTCGGCCAGGCGGCTCGCCAGGTAGTGCGGCATGGGCATGAGGGTCTTGGTCTCGTTGGAGGCATAGCCAAACATCATGCCCTGGTCGCCGGCGCCGATCAGGTCGATCGGGTCGGTGGTGGCGCCGGTCTGGGTCTCGAAGGACTCGTCGACGCCCTGGGCGATATCGGGCGACTGCTCGTGGATGAGGCTCATAACGCCGCAGGTATCGCAGTCAAAACCGAACTTTGCGCGATTGTATCCAATGCGGCGGATAACGCCACGTGCAATCTCCTGCACGTCGACGTAGGCCTGGGTGCGGATCTCGCCGGCGACGATGACGGTGCCGGTGGTCACGAGGGTCTCGCAGGCGCAGCGGACGTTCTCAACGTTGGCGGGCACGCCGTTGGGGGCGATGTAGCCCTGCTCCTGGAGCTCTATTTCTTTGGCGAGGATTGCGTCGAGGACGGCGTCGCTGATCTGGTCAGCGATCTTATCGGGATGACCTTCGGTCACCGACTCCGACGTAAAAACAAAGGACCCGTGTTGGGGCGGGATGGAACGAAGTTCTTCTGGCATGATAGCCCCTTTCAAAATACGTGTCCCGGCGACCGTTACCATTCCGCCGAGCTCTATATGCAAGCGCACATCATATCGCGTAAATCCAACATTCACACCCTTTCCGCACCTACTCATTGGGGACAGACTTAAATGAGTAGCCTTGCGACACTTGGGAACGTTCCTTTTCTGTCGTCTCCGAAGAGTGTCCCCAACGACTACTAATTTAAGTCTGTCCCCAATGAGTAGGTCGGTGCCCTTTGTGCGGAGGTTGCTTTGTTGCTTTATACTGATGCGGTTAGACATCCATCCTGCAATCGAGGAGATATCCATGGCATCAGACGTTCGCGTCCGCTTTGCACCCTCACCCACGGGTAAGCTGCACATCGGCGGCGCCCGCACCGCTATCTATAACTGGGCTTTCGCCCGCGCTAACGGCGGCACGTTCATCCTGCGCATCGACGACACCGACCCCACCCGCTCCACCGACGAGAACACGCAGATCATCCTGCGCGCCATGCGTTGGCTGGGCCTGGACTGGGACGAGGGTCCCGAGGTGGGCGGCGACTTTGGCCCCTACGCCCAGACTGAGCGCCTGGACCTGTACAAGCAGGCCGCCCAGAAGCTCTGGGACGAGGGCAAGGCCTATCCCTGCTTCTGCACCAAGGAGCAGCTCGACGCCGATCGCAAGGCCGCCCAGGAGCGCAAGGACCCCTTCCAGGGCTATCAGCGCCGCTGCCGCGATCTTGATCCCGAGGAGGCCCGCCGTCGCATCGAGGCCGGCGAGTCTTACGTCCTGCGCATCAAGGTGCCCGAGGACCGCGGCGATGTCGTCATCCACGACGCCGTCCACGGCGAGGTGACCTTCGACGCCAAGGAGCTCGACGACTTCGTCATCTTCCGCTCCGACGGCACGCCCACGTACAACTTCGCGACCGTCGTCGACGACGCCATGATGAAGATTACCCACGTCATCCGCGGCGACGACCATCTGTCCAACACCCCGCGCCAGGTCATGGTCTACGAGGCCCTCGGCGCGCCCGTGCCCACGTTCGCCCACATCTCCATGATCTTGGGTGCCGACGGCAAGAAGCTCTCCAAGCGCCACGGCGCCACCTCGGTGGAGGAGTACCGTGACGCCGGTTACCTGTCCGACGCCTTCGTCAACTATCTGGCGCTGCTCGGCTGGTCGCTCGACGGCGAGACCACGATCATCCCGCGCGATGTCTTGGCCAGCAAGTTCTCGCTCGACCGCATCTCCAAGAACCCCGCGACCTTCGATCCCAAGAAGCTCGACTGGGTCAATGCCGAGTACATCAACGGCATGTCCGATGCTCAGTTTGCCGACGAGATCATGGTCCCCGAGCTGCACGAGGCGGGTCTCATTGAGGGCAACGTAGAGTACGGTGAGGATTGGATCGATGCGCTTGCCGCCATCGTCAAGCCGCGCACCAAGATGCCGGCCGACGCCGTGACCGTCGCCGCTCCCATCTTTGCCACGGCCGAGACGCTCGAGTATGACGAGAAGTCTGTCAACAAGGGCCTGGCCAAGGAAGGCATGGGCGCCATTCTGGATGCCGCCAAGGCCGCGCTCGAGGGCGTGGACGAATGGACGGCTACCAACATCGACGCCGCGCTTGAGCCGCTGCCCGAGCAGATGGACCTCAAGAAGCGCGTGGTGTTCCAGGCCGTGCGCGTCGCCGTCTGCGGCAACATGGTGAGCCCCCCGCTGGGCGAGACCATGGCGCTCGTCGGCCGCGACGACTGCCTGGCACGCATCGACCGCGCCCGCACGATGGCGCTGTAGCAGCTGCGTAAACGCATGTATCCGAGCCCCGTTCACTCGAGCGGGGCTCTTGTTTCTGTAGTCGTATGGGATAGGAGGTGCTGGGGCCATGGCCGAGCAACTGTCGCTGTTTGGTTCGCCGGAACCGGAGGAGGTTCCAGCGGCGCCCGTGCCTGCCACTGCACCGGCCAAGCCCGAGCATACACCTGACCCCATCGCCGCCTACGCGAGCGTGGTCCTCGACATCCCGACGCGTGCGCTGTCCGAGCCATTCGCCTACGGCATCCCCCGGTCCCTTGCTAACGAGGCGCAGATCGGATCCACGGTCCTTGTCCACTTTGGCAACCGTGCGGCCGCGGGCTATATCGTCGATATCTCGCCCGTGCTGGCCGATCTACAAGGTGTCGACGCTCTCGATCCAGCGCGCATCAAGCCTATCGAGGCTATCCTCAGCAAGCCGCTCTTTACCGCCGAGGCTGCCCGCATCGCGCACTGGATGAGCCGCGAGTACGTCGCGACGCTTTCCGAGTGCCTGCGCCTGTTCTTGCCTCCGGGCGGCAGCCCGCGCGTGGTCAAGGGCGATGACGGCGCATGGTCGGTTGAGCGCCCCGCCGTCAAGCCTATTCAAAACCGCTGGGTCATGCTCACGCCCGAGGGTTTCGACTACGCGCCGCCCAAGTCTGCGGTCCGTCAACGTCAGCTCATTGAGGCGCTCCAGTGCGGACCGGTCACGACGCGCGACCTCAACCTGCTCTACAGCAGTATGTCGGCGACCATCAAGGCGCTCGAAAAGCGCGGCGTCGTGGTGGTAGAGGAGCGTCGCGCGTGGCGTGGCTGCAGCGAGCAGACCACGCTGTCCTCCGCGAGCGGCAAAGCGCCGGTCTCGCTTACAAACGGCCAGCAGCAGGCCCTCGCGCAGATTGAGCGCGCCCGCCTTGACGCCCACGGCGACGTTGTCCTTGTCGATGGCGTCACCGGATCCGGCAAAACCGAGGTCTACCTCTCGGCGATTGAGCGCGTGCTGGCGGCCGGCCGTTCGGCCTGCGTGCTCGTACCCGAGATCTCGCTGACGGCCCAGACCGTCGGCCGCTTCCGTTCGCGCTTTGGTGAGACGGTCGCTGTGTTCCATTCGCGTCTTTCTGCTGGCGAGCGTCTGGACCAGTGGGATATGGTCGCCAGCGGTGCCGCGCGTGTGGTCGTGGGCGCCCGCTCGGCGCTCTTTTGCCCGCTCAGCGACTTGGGTCTTATCATCATCGACGAGGAGCACGAGACCAGCTACAAGCAGGGCTCCAGCCCGCGCTACCATGCGCGCGAGGTGGCTGCCGAGATGGCGCGCAGCTATCGGTGTCCGCTCGTGCTGGGCTCCGCCACGCCTTCTGCCGAGGCCCTCGACCGCTGCCGCCGCGGCACGTACAACGGAGCCACCTGGGCGCGTGTCGAGATGCCCGAGCGCCCGGGACACGCCGTGTTGCCCACAGTCCGCATTGCCGACCTACGCCGCGAGTTCGCACACGGCAGCCGCTCCATGTTCTCAAAACCGCTGATGGAAGGCCTGGAGCGCGTAGTCGAGCGCCGCGAGAAGGCCGTGCTGCTGCACAATCGTCGCGGCTTTGCGCCGTTCCTTATGTGCCGCGAGTGCGGCTGCGTCCCCACCTGCAATCACTGTTCCACCGCGCTCACGTATCACGAGCGCACCCATACGCTGCAGTGCCACACTTGCGGTTCGTCCTGGCGCGTGCAACCCTATCCGGCGCCCACGAGTCGCTGTCCCAAGTGCGGCAGCCGCTACCTGGCTAAAATGGGCCTGGGTACGCAGCAGATCGAGGATGCGCTGCACCAGATGCTGCCCGACGACGTCGCCATCATTCGCATGGATGCCGATTCCACGCGCGGCAAGGACGCGCACAAAAAGCTGCTCGAGCAGTTCGATGCGGCCGATTGCGCGGTGTTGCTGGGCACTCAAATGATCGCAAAGGGCCTCGACTTTCCCGAGGTCACGCTCGTGGGCGTGGTCAATGCCGACTTCGCCCTCAAGCTGCCGGACTTCCGCGCAGGGGAGCGCGCCTACGACCTGCTAGAGCAGGTTGCGGGCCGCGCCGGCCGCGGCGATCGTCCCGGCGAGGTTATCATCCAGACCTACCTGCCTGAGGACCCGGTCATTCGCGCCGTCGCCGAGCACGACCGCTCGATTTTTACCGACTACGCCCTGTATCCGCCGTTCGTGCGCTTGGCCAACATCTTGGTGTGGTCGACGAATGCGGATGACGCGCGGGACTACATCGGCCGCATCGCGAAGCTCCTCAAGCGTCGCTGGCATGCCGCCGCGCCCGACTTTTTGCGGGCGGGGAGCGCCGTGCCCCAGGTGCTTGGTCCGGCTTCGTGTGTAATCGAGAGAGCCAAGGACCGTTACCGCTTCCATCTGCTTGTAAAGTCGCCGGTAGGGTACCATGTCTCTGATGATATCGACGCCTGCCTCAAAGAGGTTGGCTCCGTGCGCGGCGTAAGCGTGAGCGTTGACGTCGACGCCTATGATTTGATGTAACAACCCGAAAGGATGGCCATGGAAGCCAACGGAATCGTACTGTCGCCCGACCCTCGTCTGCGCCAGGAGTGCGCCGTCATCGAGGAGATCACTCCGGCGATCGAGGCGCTTGCCGAGAAGATGAAGAAGATGATGTTCGACAACGGCGGTTGCGGTCTGGCTGCCCCGCAGATCGGTGAGCTCATTCAGCTTGTCACCATCGACTGCGATTACAGCGACAAGAATGACTATGACCCGTACGTGCTCATCAACCCTGTCATTGTTGAGCAGAGCGACCATCTGGTGCCGTTTAGCGAGGGCTGCCTGTCCATTCCCGGCATTAGCTGCGAGATCGAGCGTCCCGACCATGTCGTCGTCGAGGCGTACGACCTGGATGCCAACCTGATTCGCTACGAGGCCTCGGGCGACCTGTTCTGCGTGTGCCTGCAGCACGAGATCGATCACCTACACGGCAACACCATGTTCGAGCGACTCAAGCCGATGCAGAGGCTCAAGGCCGTCAAGGAGTACCAGGACGCCCTGGCTCGCGGCGCTCGACCGGGCGAGACGGAGTAGGTCCCATCGTCCCCGGTGCTGAGCGCCCACATATCATCCCGTGCTCAAACATTCTCGCTTTGCTGCGAAACTGCGCGCGGAACGATATAGGCGGGCGCCCCGGGGACTACGTTGACGCTGCTTGACTCGCCCGGGTGCCGTCGGGCCAGGGATGGGCGTCTTCGCTGATGGGTGCTTTGCTGAAAGAGCTGCTTTTATTGCGGCTCTTTCTTTAGTTTTGGGTATATTTGTTCTTGTTGAAATAATATTGCGGATGGGCTGGTGACTTGGCTTTCCGCTGCTCTTTGTAGCCGTCTCGGCTTTGGTTGAGGGGAGACGATCTTTATGCGTATTGTGTTTATGGGTACGCCCGATTTTGCTGTGCCTTCTTTGACTTCGCTTGTTGAACCTGGGAACGAGATTGCGCTTGTTGTTACTCGTCCTGATGCTGTTCGTGGGCGTGGTAAGAAGCTGGAGCCGTCTCCTGTTAAGGCTAAGGCGCTCGAGCTTGGTCTGCCTGTTGTTGAGGCTAATCGTATGACGCCTGAGGTTGTTGAGGTGCTCCAGGCTGCCCAGGCTGATATTTTCTGTGTGGCTGCTTATGGCTGTATTTTGCCCGATGAGGTGCTGCATATGGCGCCGCTTGGTATTGTGAATGTTCATGCTTCGCTGCTGCCTCGTTGGCGTGGGGCTGCTCCTATTCAGCGTGCGATTCTCGCTGGTGATGAGGTTGCTGGCGTTTCTATCATGCGCATCGGGCATGGCGTGGATACTGGTGCTTATTGTGCTCAGACTTCCACGTCGGTTGCCGGTAAGCATGCTGCGGCGCTGACCATGGAGCTCGCTGAGCTCGGCGGCAAACTGCTTGCCGATACGCTTCCTTCTCTTGCCGATGGCACCGCCGTGTGGATCGAACAGGACGAGGCGCTCGTTACCCATGCTGCCAAGATCTCCAAGCAAGAGATGCGTCTGGATCCGCACATGGCGGCGCTTGATTGCGTGCGTCATGTGCTGGCTTCGTCCGATACCGCGCCTGCTCGTTGCGTGATTGCCGGCAAGACCGTGCGTGTGCTCGATGCTGCGGCGGCTGATGTGTTGCTTGGCGAGGGTCAGGTTCTCGTTAAGGCCAAGCGTGTTTACCTTGGCCTTTCCGATGGCTCGGTTGACTTGCTTGAGGTTAAGCCTGATGGCAAGCGTGCTATGGCCGCTTCTGCCTGGGCCGCCGGCCTGCAGTGCGCCGATCTTTCGTGGGGTGTTTTATCATGAGCAAGCTGTCTCCCGCGCGCAAGCTTGCGCTCGATGTGCTGATGGAGGCCGATCGCCGCGGCATGTATGCACGCGACGTGCTGTCCTCTCGCGCATCTGCCAAGGCTATTGACCAGCGCGATTCCGCTTTTGCCGCCCGCTTGGCACTTGGCGTTGCGGCCACCCAGGGTATTTTGGATGAGCTGCTCGATCAGTTTCTCGATAAGCCTAAAAAGGTTGCGCCGCGTGTTCGCATGGCGCTTCGTATCTCGGCCTTCGAGATGCTCTACCTGCATACGCCTGGCCGCGTTGCCGTGAGTCAGGGTGTTGAGCTGGTTCGCAGTGGTGCTAAATCCGCCGCTGGCTTGGCCAATGCTGTACTGCATAAGGTTGCGGACAATGTTGAGGACTTTGCTACTGCGTCCGATGTGGATGAGTCCGAGCGCCGTTTGGTTCGTCTGTCTCGCCTGATGGGCTTGCCGCGCTGGCTGTGCGCTCGCATTATGGCGTCGTTTGACACGCCAGAGGGTGCGCTTAACTTTGCCGGCAATCTGGCCCCCGCACCGCTGGCCCTGCATGAGAACGCCTTTGCGACTAAGCCCGATCCGTATATCTCGCAGCTCGTCGCGCCTGTCTTCCCGGGCTGCCATGCCCCGGTTGATGCCCAGGTTACTGTTGCTTCGGGTGTGTTTGAGCGTGCTGCCGCGGTGGCATCTGACCTCAACGCGCAGCTTATCGCCACAGCTGCCACGCGTCCTGGAAGCTGCCTTGAGATTGGTGCCGGTCGTGGCACCAAGACCTATGTGATGATGTGCCAGGCCAAGCGTACGGGCTATGAGCGTCAGCATACGGCGCTCGATCTGCATGATCGCAAGTGCGATCTGAATCTCGCTCGCCTGCATAAGGCCGGTATTCAGGGCGTTCGTACGGTTTCTGGTGATGCTTGCGAGCTTGATGAGGTGCTCACATCGTTTGATGCCATGCTTGGCGAGCCGGTTAAGTTCGACACAGTCTTTATCGATGCGCCGTGCTCTGGCACCGGAACCATGCGTCGTCATCCCGAGATCCCGTGGCGCCTGACCGAAAAGGATGTGACGGTTGAGCTGCCCAAGCTGCAGCTGACGATGCTCAAGGAAGCCGCTGCGCGCGTGGCTGCTGGTGGCGAGCTTATCTATGCGACATGCTCGGTCTTCGACGAGGAGAACACACAGGTCGTGGAAGCGTTCCTGAACTCTCCCGAGGGCACCGGTTTTAGCCTGGAGCCGCTCTCCGAGGCGCAGATTCTGCAACTCCCCGAGTTCGATCAGGCCAAGAAGCTCGTATCCGTACGCCAGAACGATCGAGGCCTCTTCCAAAGCGTGCCGGTAAACGCCGACTCCTACGACGGCCACTTCTGCGCCAGGCTGGTCCGCCAGTAAATCGAAGTCCCGTCCCAAATCAGCTAATTTGGGACGGGACTATTTTAGCTACTTTGTGCCTCTTCGATCCGTTCGCCATGAAATGCGGTTATTTACTACGTTAAACCGGCTGTCCTCATCCATGCCGAATTTTGTGAAATCAAAACCGCAGGTAGACGGCTTGTCGTTTTTGCAAATACGCTGCTATGCTCGACCAATACGGGTCAAACGTAGTAAATGGGCCGCTTTCGTGGCGCAACTCCAGAGTAGTCAATTTGGGAGCGGGGCTACTTGCCTGTTAGTGGTTGTGTGGGCAGTTGGCGCAGCAGCCGCTGGTGGCGCTGGTGCTGGAGCCGCCGCTGCGCTGGTCGGTGTTGTAGAAACCGCTGCCGTCGAACTTGATGCCGCTGGCCGAGAACGTCTTGGATGCCGGAGCGCCGCAGCTGGGGCACACGACCTCGGGACTCTCGGACATGGGATGCTCAACCTCAAACACGTTGCCGCAGCTCGAGCACTTGTAATCGTAGCGCGCCATAATACTTCCTTTTCAGCACAAAGCGGGCAGATCACTCTGCCCGCATAAATTCAAACGTCTGTAACTGTACCCTATATCGGGCGTTTTATCACGTTTCGCCCCAGAATCTATGCGTGTTGCGCAGGAGCTGTGCGGTTTTGCCCTCAGCGGCCGCAACGTCGGCCTCATCAGCCTGCCAGGTCCAGTTGCCCGTGGCCACGCCCGGTACGTTCATGCGCGTGTCGTCGCCAAGCCCCAGCACGTCCTGCAGCGGCATCATCACCAGGGGAGCGTCGCTTGTCAGCGCGTCGCTCATCAGCTTGGCTGCCACCTCAACACCGCTCGGCTCGTCGCCGCCCGCAAAGGAGCGCGTGCACCAACCCGCGAGCGTCGACGTGTCATGCGTCGATGTGTACAGGATCTTGCCGGGCGTAGGGTGCACGCCGCAACGAACGTCGTAATCGCTAAACTCCAGTACGTCCATACCGGGGAAGCCGCAAGTCGAAGCCATGGCGCGAACGCCGGGCGTCAGGTAGCCCAGGTCCTCGGCGATAAAGTTGAGCGGCCCCAGCTCGTCATAGGCGGTCTGGAACAGGTCCTTGCCCGGGCCTGCCAGCCAACGCCCGTCGGCGCAGGCCTTACCCGCGGGAATGCTAAAGTAGCTGTGGAAGCCCAGGAAGTGATCCAGGCGCACACGGTCGTAGAGCGAAAACGCACGACGCAGACGATCCATCCACCAGTTATAGCCGTTCTGCTTCATGTGGTCCCAGCGGAACGTTGGGTTGCCCCACACCTGGCCCTCGGGCGCAAAGTTATCGGGCGGCGCACCGGAGATCTCGATTGCCTTACCGGTATCGGACAACCAGAAGTTCTCGGGCTCGCTCCATGCATCGGCCGAATCGTCCGAGACATACATCGGGATATCGCCGATGACCTCGATGCCCTTCTTGTGCGCGTAGTTCATGAGCTCGCACCAGGCTAGGTCAAAGCGGTACTGCATGTACGCCTGCAGCTCTGCCTCGTCGTGGAAACGCTTGTCGTCAATCAGGTGCTCGTTGTAGCGCGCGACATCCGTCGGCCAATCGTGGCGCGACTCGCCCTCAAAGTACTTCTTAACGGCCATGTAGACGCAGTATTTCTCGAGCCAATCGGCGTTGCGATGTTTAAACGCGGTGTAGAGCGGATCGGCATCTTCGCCGCCACGGGCCTTCCAAGTCTCAAAGTCGGCCGCCAGCTCCTCTTGGCTCTCGGGCAGCAGGTCAATATTGCCCGCAAAGGCCGAAGGCCCGGCGTAAGGGGAGCGGAAGAAGTCCGTTGGGTTGACAGGCAGGACCTGCCAGTAGCGCATGCCCATAGCGGACAGATGGTCGATAAAGCGACGCGTGGGTGCGCCGATCGTGCCGGGCTTGCCGTCATCGGTCGGTACCGAGGTGATATGGCACACAACGCCCGCGCCGTGATCGAGCGGCTCCTGCAAGCGCTGCTCGGCATGGTGATAGATGATCGACGAGCCCAGCGGATACAAATCGAGCGTGACCGTGCCGTTGTGGATCTCGCACTCGTGACCGCTGATCACGTCACTCGCGCATTCATCGAGCGCCGGAATCGTCACGCGGTGCGAATTGCGCAGACTACGATTAATGATAACCGTCGCGGACTCGCCATCCTTGCCCGTGCGGTTGTATGCCAGCACCTCGTCGTTGAGCGCGAAGGCCTTGATCTCGCCGTCGATCATAAACGGCAGTGCGCGGCGTACGGCGGAGGCGTTTTTGACAATAGCGAGCGTGTCGAAGTCGTGCAGTTGGTCCTTGGTCGGCAGGGTGCGGCGGTTGCCCGGATCGGTTAGACCCTCCAGGCCATATTCGTCGCCGTAGTAGATCGAAGGCACGCCGGGGAAGGTCATCTGCATGAGCGTGGCGAGCCAAAAACGGCTCTTGGCCAGGCCCATCGAGTTCTCGTCCAGGCGCCATTTGCTGCGCTCGCACTCGGGCAGCTGCGACTCGTCGGGGCCGCCGCCGAGCACCGAGATGATACGCGGGCGGTCGTGGCTCGACAGCAGGTTGAGCGCGCAGGACAATGCCTCGCTCGGGTAGTTCTCGCGCAGGGTCTCGATATCCTCAGCGGCCTCGTAGGCGTTCTTGTAGCCCATCAAAAAGCCGATGACCATGTCGCGGAAGGGGTAATCCATAGCAGAGTCCAACTCGGAGCCCTGTAGGTAGCGACGCAGATGGCCGTAGCTGATCTTGTTGGAGGCGTCTTCCCAGACTTCGCCGAGCAACAGTGCATCAGGCTTCTCGGCGAGCACGGCCTTTTTGATCTCGGCCAGGAAGTCATCGGAAAGCTCGTCGGCCACGTCTAGGCGCCAGCCATGAGCGCCGGCACGTAGCCATTTACGGATCACGCCGTCCTTGCCCAGGAGCCGCTCGCGTACCAGCTCAGAGCTCTCATTGATGGCGGGCATATTGCCCACGCCCCACCAGCAGTCGTATGAGCCGTCCTCGTGGAAATAAAACGCATCGCGCCATGGCGAATCCTCGCTCTGCCACGCGCCCACGCCGGGGTAGTTGCCGTAGCGGTTGAAATAGATCGAGTCATCGCCCGTGTGGTTGAAGACGCCGTCCAGAATGATGGAGATGCCCAGCTTCTCGGCCGCCTGGCACAGCTCGGTAAAGTCCTGCTCGGTGCCCAGGATCGGGTCGATCTTGGTGTAGTCGGCCGTGTCGTAGCGGTGGTTGCTCGCGGCTTCAAAAATGGGGTTGAGGTAGATGGCCGTAAAGCCCAGCTCGGCGATGCGAGGCAGGTCTTCCTGGATGCCCTTGAGCGACCCGCCGTAGAAGTCCCAGGTTTTGATGGAGCCGTCTTCGGCGCGCTCGTACACGGGCGGCTCGTTCCAGTCCTCGACCATGCGGCGCTGGATTCCGTTGCGTGGTTTTTCGACCTCGGCCAGCGTGCGCTCGCGCCAGTTTTCATCTCGGGCGTAGCGATCGGGGAAGATCTGGTAGACCATGCCACGCTCGTACCACTCGGGACGCACTTCGCGGTGCTTATAGACGGTAATCTGGAAGGACGGCACCTCGGCGTAGTCGTAAGTTACGCCCTCGCCACCGGTGCGACCCTGCGGTGCGCCCAAGCGGACCTCGGGCTGGCCCTCGATATTGCAGATAAAGCTGTACCAGATAAGACAGGACTCGGTACACTCAAGCTCTACGGTATAAATGCCGTCGCCCTCGTGCGTCATGGGATACCGAGACTCACCGACCTCATCGACCCAGGTGCGCAGCGTAAGCGTTGCCTGGTTGGGATCGGCATCCTCCAAAATCACCGAGAGTGCAACGGAAGTTCCAGTGGTCACAGCGCCAAACGGAGTGCGAAACTGCGGCAGGCGGCTGTTGTGAATCAATCTCATAGTACGGTCCAGTTCTATACAGTCATGGCCAACGGGCCATGGGCTAAACGCACAGTACTTAAGTATATCCTTGCACTTTAGTTGTATAAACTACAGCCGCTCATTATCGGCGAACGGTTGTCCTAGAAAATCGTTTTACCAACTATCTATAGAGAAGGGGCGTCCGGTTGGAGCGCCCCTTGTTTAGGGTTTTGATTAGGTTTTAGATCGTCTGTGGGCTAGCGGCGCTTGCGGGCGGCCGTTGCCTTGCGGACGGAGGTTTTCTTGGTAGGAGCCTTTTCCTCAGTGGGAGCGGCGGGGGAGACCGGGGTCTCCATTGTGGGCTCGGGCTTGGCCTTTACCTCGGCCTTGGGCTCCTCTTTGGCGGCAGCGGGCTTGACCTCGGCGGCCTTCGGCGCAGGCATGGCCTTTACTGCGGGTTTGGCCTCGGCCTTAGCTTCCGCCTTAGGAGCAGCAGCCTTGGTCGTGGTCTTTTTGGCCGTCGTTGCAGTGCGCTTGCGCGTGGTGGTCTTGGCGGTCGGCTTGGCCTCGACAGCTGCCTCGGCCTTGGTCGCAGTAGCATTTGCGGCGGCCTTCGGAGCGGCCTTGGTCGCAGTAGCCTTGGCGGCCGTCGACTTCGTTGCCGTGGTCTTCTTGGCAGCTGTTGCACTCTTGGCGGTCGCGGTCGTCTTCTTGGTAGCGGCCTTGGCCGGTGCCTTTGCCGCAGCCTTAGCCTCGACGGCGTCGGCCTTTATCTCGGGAGCAGCCTCGGCCTCGGCGGCCTTCTTGGCAGCTGCGGTCGTGCGCTTGCGCGTGGTCGCTGCCTTGGCAGTGGTGGTCTTGCTCGCAGCGGCCTTCGTTGTCGTGGCCTTTTTAGTCGTCGTCTTACGAGTCGTGGTCTTCTTTGCCGCAGGCTTCGCAGCCGGCTTCTCCTCAGCCTTGGGCTCCTCAGCAGCAGCGGGCGCCTCAACAACCGGCTCGGCCTTGGGCTCGGGCTCGGCCACAACCTCGGGCTCGGCCTCAACTTTCTCAGCCACAACCACAGGCTCGTCGACAACAGCCGCCGGCCGCTCAATCTCCGGATGCATAAAGAAGTACAGGTCCAGATACTTGTCGGCCGAGCGCGTCCAGCTAAAGTCCTGACTCATGGCCTGCGTGACCAGCTGGTTCCAGGCATCGCGGTTGTCCCAGAACAGGCGTGCCGCGCGGAACACGGCGTCGCCCATCTCGTCGCCGTTAAAGTTAGTAAACGAGAAGCCCGTGCCCTCGCCGGTAAACTCGTTGTAGGGCTGCACGGTGTCCTTGAGGCCACCGGTCTCGCGCACGATGGGCAGGGTACCGTAGCGCATGGCGATGATCTGCGACAGGCCGCAGGGCTCAAACTTCGAAGGCATCAGGAACATGTCGGCTGCGGCATACATACGCTGCGACAGCGCAGGATCGAACTCGATGCGTGCGGCCATGGTGCCGGGGTACTTGTCCTGGAAGTAGCGCAGGCCGTCCTCGTAGTCGCGGTCGCCGGTGCCCAGAACGGCCACCTGAACGCCGCCGGCTAGGATGCGATCGAGCGCGTACATGACCAGGTCCATGCCCTTTTGGCGCGTCAGGCGCGTGACCATCACCATAAGCGGACGGTCGTCGCGAACCTCGAGTCCCAGCTCTTCCTGCAGCTTGGCCTTGCACACGGCCTTGCCAGAACGGTCCTCCACGGTGTAGTTGGCGGCAATGCGCTTGTCGGTCGCCGGGTCAAAGCCTGCCACATCAATGCCATTAAGGATGCCCTGCAGCGCGTACGAACGCTCGCGCAGCACGCCATCCAGGCCCTCGCCAAACTCGGGCGTCTGGATCTCGTTGGCATAGGTGGGGCTCACCGTGGTGATGGCATCGGCATAGCGCAGGGCACCCAGCATGTAGTTGATGCTGCAGGCGTCGCAACGCAGCTGCGAGGCGGCCGCCGGAATGTGCGCCACGCCCAGGATGTCCTCCATCACGGTGTCGCTAAACTGGCCTTGGAACGCCACGTTGTGGATCGAGAATACGGTCTTGACGCGGTCGTACAGCGGCAGGCCCTGGTAGAACTCGCGCAAGAACACGGGCGCCAGTGCCGTCTGCCAGTCATTGCAGTGCAGGATGTCACACTCAAAACCGGCCGGCAGGTGCTGCAGGCTCTCGGTGATGGCCTTGGAGAAAAACGCGAAGCGCTCGCCGTCATCAAAGAAGCCGTACGGATAGTCGCGCGCAAAGTAGCGCTCGTTGTCGATGAACATATAGGTGACGCCGTCGCTCTCGAGCTTCTCGAGCCCGCAGTATTCGTTGCGCCAGCCCAGGCTCACGTAGAAATCGGCAAAGTGCTCCATCTGCGCCTTGTACTCATCCTTGATGGTGGCGTACTTGGGCACCATGACGATGACCTCGGCGCCGGCGCGCACAAGCGCCGCGGGCAGCGAGCCCGCCACGTCGCCCAGGCCACCGGTCTTTACAAACGGTGCACACTCGGCCGAGGCAAACACGATCTGCATCTTTTTGCTGGAATCTGCCATATTGTCTCCCATGTTGCAATTCGAGAATAGCCGCCTGGCGCTAACCGGGCGGCTATTCTACATGTTACGAGCGATGTTGCGGTGCCAACGTTAACGTACGATGGTGGTGTCGGAAGTTAACGGAGCCTTGCCCAGCACCAGGATGTTCTCGGGCGTGCCGCGAAGCTCGGTGTTGGTGGGGACCACGTTGTTCTTGTCCAGAATGGCGTTCTCAACGCGGGCGCCGCTCTTGATGATGCAGCTCTGGTTGATGATCGAGTTGGTCACCGAAGCGCCCTCCTCGACCACGACGCCGCGCGACAGGATCGAGTTGCGCACGGTGCCCTTGATGATGCAGCCGGCCGAGATGATCGAGTTGCACGCGTGGCTGCCGGTCGCATAGCGCGAAGGCGGCACGTCGTGGGCCTTGGTCAGAATCGGGCGCTCGGGATCGAAGAGCTGGTCGGCTACTGTCTGGTCGAGCAGGTCCATGCTGCGGCGATACAGCGACTTCTCGCTAAACACGCCCACGACCTCGCCCTTGTACTCGTAGCTGCACACGTCGATGTTGCCAAAGTCGCCCTGGAGTGCCTCTAGCAGGTCCAGATAGTCGGCGGCCTGGTAGTGGTCGATAATCTCGAGCAGCGTCTCGCGGTTGACGATGCAGCAGTCCATAGACGCGTTGTCGCCATACACGACGCCGGCGCTCACGCCCGTCAGGCGGCCGTTCTCGTTAATCTCGAGCTTGGTCTCGTCATCGACATTGCGCGTGGCCTTGCAGTACACCACGGTCATCTGGGCACCGGAGTTCTCGTGCGCCTCGATGATGGTGTTGAGGTCCATGTTAAAGATGATGTTGGTGCCCATCATCACAACATAGGGCTTCTCCGAGCGCTGGAACAGCGTCTTGTTGGAGATGATGTCGCGCAGCAGGAAGCGCATGCCGCCCTTGGTGGTGCCATACGCGTTGCCGGGCACCATGAACAGGCCGCCCTTCTTGCGGTCCAGGCCCCAGTCCTTGCCCGAGCCCACGTGGTCGATCAGCGAACGGTAGTTACCTGGCATGACGACTCCAACGGTCTTGATGCCGGCATTCATCATGTTGGACAGCGGAAAGTCGATCAGGCGGTAGCGGCCCAAAAACGGAACGGACGCGATGGGGCGGTCCTTGAGCAGGACACTGCCGTAGGACGAAGAGTAGTTAGCGGTGATATAACCGATGGCCTTGCGATTGATCATCGGATCATTCCCCCTTCCCGATAACGACGTCATTTCCAACGACGGCCGTATCCTTGGTGGTATCGACAGAGCCGAGCTTCACGCCCTCTTCGACCGTGGAGTTCTCGCCCAAAATAGCGCGGCAGATGTGCGCGCCGCTCTTAACGTGCGCACCCGGCAGCAGCACGGAGTCCTCGACCACGGCGCGCTCCTCGATGATGACATCGGTCGAAAGGATCGAGTGGCGAGCGGTGCCGTAGATCTTGCAGCCATTGGAGACCAGGCAGTCGTCTAGGCGGCCGTCCGGGCCAATGTAGTGCGGCGGACGCGTGGTGATGTTGGACATGATGGGGAAGTTCTTGTCGAACAGATCGAACTCGGGGTTGTTACCCAGCAGGTCCATCGAGGTCTCATGGAAGCTGGCGATGGTGCCGACGTCCTTCCAGAAGCCGTGGAACTCGTAGCTGTACAGGCGCTTGTTCTCACCGAGCAGCTTGGGGATGATGTCCTTGCCAAAGTCGTGGCTCGAGCGCTGGTCCAGAGCGTCCTCCTCGAGCGCCTCGATCAGCACGTCGGCCGAGAAGATGTAGATGCCCATGGACGCGAGGTTCGAATCGGGCTTCTCGGGCTTCTCGGTGAACTTGGTGATGCGGCCGTCTTCGGGGTCGGTGGTCAGGATGCCAAAGCGGCTGGCCTCCTCCCACGGAACGGGCATAACGCTCACCGTGAGGTCGGCGTTGTTCTCAATGTGCGTCTTGAGCATCTTGCGGTAGTCCATGCGATACAGGTGATCGCCCGAAAGAATCAGGACGTACTTGGGGTCGTTGGCCTTGATGTAGTCGAGGTTCTGCGTAATGGCGTCGGCCGTGCCCGCATACCAGGCGCCGCCTGTCTGCGTCTCGTACGGCGGCAGGATCGACACGCCGCCGTCGCGGCTGTCCAGATCCCACGCCTCGCCGGAGCCCACGTAGGCATGCAGCAGGTAGGGACGGTACTGCGTCAGAACGCCCACCGTGTCGATGCCCGAGTTGGAGCAGTTGGACAGCGAAAAGTCGATAATGCGGAACTTGCCACCAAAGCTAACCGCCGGCTTGGCGATCTTTTGGGTGAGTGCCCCCAATCGGCTGCCCTGTCCTCCTGCGAGGAGCATCGCGATGCATTCTTTCTTACTCATCGATTTCTCCTTCTGTCATCGATGTTCCTAACCCATTAGCGACGGGCGCGGCGCACTGTCACGCCCGTCGAGTAATGCCGTGCGGCAAAGGGAGCTCGCGCGCTTTATGCGTGCCAGATCTCGTCGCGATACTCGCGAATGGTGCGGTCGGACGAGAACCAGCCACTCGAGGCGGTGTTGAGCAGGGCCTTGCGGTTCCAGGTCTCCTGGTCGCCGTAGCTGCCCGTGAGGTTCTCCCATGCATCCACGTAGCTACGGAAGTCAGCCATGACCAGGTCGGGGTCGTTGTTGTTCATGAGCTCGTTGTAGATGCTCTCGAAGTTGCCCGAAAGACCCGCAAACGTGTTGTCCTTGAGCTCGTCCATCACGCGGCCCAGACGCTCGCGGTCGCCGTTGAGGGTATCCCACGCAAAGTAGTTGTTGGATGCCCAGAGCTGCTCGACCTCGGGAGCGGTCAGGCCAAAGATGGCCTCGTTCTCACGGCCGGCCAGGTCGGCGATCTCGATGTTGGCGCCGTCGAGGGTGCCCAGCGTAATGGCGCCGTTCATCATGAGCTTCATGTTGGACGTGCCCGAGGCCTCTTTGCCGGCCGTGGAGATCTGCTCCGAGATCTCGGCAGCGGGGTAGATGAGCTGGGCGTTGCTCACACGGAAGTTGGGGATAAAGCAGACCTTCATGACCTCGTTGACGCGGGCATCGTTGTTGATGACGTCGGCAACGGAGTTAATGAGGCGGATGGTCTCCTTGGCAAAGGTGTAGCTCGAGGCAGCCTTGCCACTAAAGATGAAGGTCGTCGGCGTCACGTGGAAGTTGGGATCGGCAATGCGACGGTTGTAGATGTCCATCACCTTCATGATGTTCATGAGCTGGCGCTTGTAGGCATGGAAGCGCTTTACCTGGACATCGAAGACGGTGTTGGGGTCAATGACCAGACCGGTCTCGGCCTTGACGTAGGCGGCAAGGCGCTCCTTGTTAGCGCGCTTGGAGGCACCTACGGCCTTCAAGAACTCGGTGTCGTCCTTAAACTCCTTGAGTTTCTCAAGCTCAAAGGCGTCCTTGAGCCAGCCGTCGCCAATGGCCTCGGTCACAAGCTTGGCGTAGGTGGGGTTGGCCTCGGCAAAGAAGCGACGGTGCGAGATGCCGTTGGTCTTGTTGTTAAACTTCTCGGGCGTCAAGGCATAGAAGTCCTTGAGCACGATGTTCTTGATGATGTCGGAGTGGATCTTGGCCACGCCGTTAACGCTATGGCTGCAGATCACGGACAGGTTGGCCATGCGAATCTCGCCGTCCCACAGGATGGCGGTCTGGCGCAGACGCTCCTGCCAGCCCTCCTGCGAGGTGTCGAACGACTCGTGCCAACGACGGCTGATCTCGTCGATGATCTGGTACACGCGGGGGAGGAGCTTAGAGAACGTGCCGATGGGCCACTTCTCCAAGGCCTCGGGCAGGATGGTGTGGTTGGTGTAGCTCACGACCTGCGTCACGATGTTCCAGGCGTCATCCCACTCAAGCTTCTTCTCGTCGATGAGGATACGCATGAGCTCGGGGCCGCACATGGCGGGGTGGGTATCGTTGGTGTGGATGGCCACAAACTGCGGCAGCAGCTCCCAGTTCGCGCCGTGCTCCTTCTCAAAGGTGTCGAGCAGGCTGTAGATACCGGCCGAGACAAACAGGTACTCCTGCTTCAGGCGCAGCAGACGGCCGTGCTCGCCGGCGTCGTTGGGGTAGAGGATGGCGCTGATGGCCTCGGCCTCAGCGCGCTCGGCATCGGCCAGAGCATAGTCGCCGCGGTTGAAGGCCTCCAGATCAAAGTGCTCCTCGACCGGCTCGGCGGCCCAGACGCGCAGCTTGTTGACGGTCTCGCCGGCATAGCCCACGACGGGGATGTCATAAGGGACAGCCAGGATGTCCTGCGTGTCCACCGTGCGGTAGAACGTGCGGCCGTTCTCCTCAAAGCCCTCAACATGGCCACCAAACTTGATGGTCACGGCCTTGTCTTGACGACGGACCTCCCAGGGATAGCCGTGGGTGAGCCACTCGTCGGTGGCCTCGACCTGGCTGCCGTTGACAATCTCCTGCTTAAACAGGCCGTAGCGGTAGCGCATGCCGTTGCCGTAGCCGGCAATGCCCTCGGCTGCCATGGAATCCAGGAAGCACGCGGCCAGACGACCCAGGCCACCGTTGCCCAGGGCCGGATCGGGCTCCTGGTTCTCGATGACGGACAGGTCAAAGCCCATGTCGTCGAGCGCCTCGGCGACCATGTCGCGCACGCCAAAGTTGAGCAGGTAGTTGTCGAGCAGGCGGCCGATCAAAAACTCGATCGAGAAGTAGTACACGCGCTTTTTGCCCTCGGCGGTGACGCGGGCGTCACTCTTGGTGGCAACGGTGCGCGCCTTCTCGGCCACGAGCTTGGCCAGGGCGTTAAAGCGGTCGAGGTCGCTGGCGGCCTCGACGCTCTTACCGCTGATGCTCATGACGGCATCGCGATAGAGCTCGGTAAACTCCTGCTTGTTGTCGAAGATCTTATTCATACGTTCCTTTCCCCCGGGGATGTTTCTCCCGGAACGGTTATGACTTGTATCCTACGCCTCGTCGGGGCGGGTAATTACAGCTGTAACGGTTTTGTTACTCATCCTTGGCAGACGGCTTAACAGAAGCAGACTTGGCCTTGGTAGCGGCCTTTTTGGCAGCCGGTTTCTTGGCTGCGGCCTTAGCAGCGGGCTTTGCGGCAGCCTTGGCCTTGGCCTTGGTCGCCGTGGCCTTCGCCTTAGCCGGAGCCTTCTTGGCAGCCGCAGGCTTAGGCTTCACCGAGGACGTGCGCTTCTTGGGCGCAGCCTTGGGCTCCTCGACCATCGACGGCTTATAGCTGCTGGGACCGCGGCGCTTAAGCACCACGCCTGCCAGGCCAGGCACCTTAATCTCAATAGAGTCCATCTGCCCGTTCCAGGGATAGGGCTCGCTCGAGCAGGTGTAGGGCTCCTTGCCGGCATAGCCGCTGCCGCCAAACTCGGGACGGTCGGAGTCAAAGATGACCTCCCAGTCGCCCTCGCGCGGCACGCCCACGCGGAAGCTCTCGTAGCTCGCTGGGTCAAAGTTGATCAGAATCACCAGGTCGTCATCTACATCCTCGCCCTGGCGCACAAAGCTCACGATGGACTGCTTGGAGTTGTCCGCATCGATCCAGGTAAAGCCGTCGTCGGTGTAGCCGCGCTCGTACAGGGCGGGCTCGGCGGTGTACAGGTGGTTGAGCGCCTTGATGAACGCCTGATGATGACGGTGAGTCTCGTACTCCTCGGTCAGGAACCACTGGATGGACTCGTAGTAGCGCCACTCAATAAACTGGCCAATCTCGTTGCCCATAAAGTTGAGCTTGGCGCCGGGGTGCGTCATTTGATAGAAAGCCAGCGTGCGCAGGCCGGCAAACTGACGCCACCAGTCGCCCGGCATACGGCCGATCAGCGAGCATTTACCGTGCACGACCTCGTCGTGGCTCAGCGGGCAAATGAAGTTCTCGGTAAAGGCGTACATGATGGAGAACGTGAGCAGCCCGTGGTTGCCGGGGCGCCACGGAAAATCGGTCTGCATGTAGTGAAGGGTGTCGTTCATCCAGCCCATGTCCCACTTGTAGTGGAAGCCCAGGCCGCCGTCCTGCGGCGGGTAGGTCACGAGCGGCCACGCGGTGGACTCCTCAGCCATCATCATCACGTCAGGGAAGTGGGCCTCCACGGCGCAGTTGACCTGGCGGATAAACGCGCTGGCGTCCAGGTCCTCCTCGGTACCGTACTTGTTGAACTTCTTTTGGCCGGGATCGTCGATGCCAAAGTTGAGGTACAGCATGCTGGACACGCCGTCCATGCGAATGCCGTCCACGTGGAAGTTCTCGAGCCAGTACAGCACGTTGGAGACCAGGAAGGAGCGGACCTCGCCGCGGGCGAAGTCGAACTTGTGCGTGCCCCAGTTGGGGTGAATCTCATGCTCAAACAGCATGTGACCGTTAAAGGTGGCAAGGCCGTGGGAGTCGGCGCAAAAACCGCCGGGCACCCAGTCCATGATCACGCCAATGCCCGCCTTGTGACACGCATCGATAAAGTGCATGAGCTGCTGCGGGTCGCCATAGCGCGACGTGGCGGCATAGTAGCCGGTCGTCTGGTAGCCCCAGGAGCCATCGAAGGGATGCTCCATAAGCGGCATGACCTCGATATGCGTGTAGCCCATGTCGTGCACGTAGTCCACGAGCTCGACCGACAGGTCGTCGTAGGTGTAGAACTCGCCGCGCTGCGCGGGGAAGGGGTCCATGGGACCGGGGTAGTTGCCGTACTCGTCCGGCTCGCCCTGTGGCGCGTCGCCGTGGCGCTTCCACGAGCCAATATGCACCTCGTAGATGTTAAGGGGCTGCGACATGTGGTTATGACTGGCGCGGCGCTTGAGCCATGCGGCGTCGTTCCACTTGTAGCCATCGAGGGTCCACAGCACGCTTGCCGTTCCCGGAGGGCACTCGGCCTTGAAGGCGTACGGATCGGCCTTGTAGAGCTTCTCGCCCTCGTTGGTCTCAATGAGATACTTATAGAGCTGACCTTGTTCTGCGCCAGGAATAAAGCCTTCCCAAATAGCGCTCGTATGCACGGGCACCAGAGGGTTGGCTTCCTCATTCCAGTCGTTAAATTCGCCAATGACATGGACGCTCTTTACGTCGGGCGCCCAAACGCAAAAGCGCCAACCGCGCGTACGGTTCTGCGTGTCGGGGTGCGCGCCCATCTTTTCCCAGCTGCGCTCCCACATGCCAATGCCAAACAGGTAGACATCATCCTTAGAGAGCTCCGGTGCGTGCGGGGCGGCTTTACGGGTAGCAGGCTTTTTGGTTGCTGGCTTTAGCTTTGTATCGCTCACGTTTGATCCCATCATGACGCGGCAGCGTGTTGCCTTGGTGACTAGATGCGAAAGGTCCAAGGCTGCACGAATCGAGGGGACGGCGATAGTTCTATGATTCGTTCCACCTCGCGTGCTCGGTGGAACTTTCGGCACGAAATACGATAACACCTGTTCGTTACTTTTATGGAGAAAAGTGGATTTGCGGCGGTGTTTAATCGGCGAGCGCCATGTTTAGACCACTGGCAGAATTGCGATGGTAAAACTCTTGACAGTTTTACCAATTAGGGTTTCAAGATTGTTAGTTTGACGTTTGGTAAAACGTTTTTAGCAGGTTGTTTACCATTTGACATCGAAAGGTATGTTTATGTCCCAGACCGCCGCCCACAATGTCGCTTTTATTTTCGATTGCGACGGCACGCTGGTAAATAGCACCCCCGTTTGGGCCCATGCCCAGCCCGAGTTATTGCACCGCCACGGTGTTGACGTCACGGTCGACGATTTTGCCCAGTTTGAGCATTTGTCGCTTGAGGACGAGTGCCAGGCCTACCACGACACATGGGGCATTGGAGCGAACGGCGAGGAGCTGTATCGCGAGCTGAGCGACATCCTGATCGATGGCTACTCCAAGGTGCCACCGCGCGAGGGGCTCTTGGCATTTTTGGAGCAGGCGAAGGCGGCGGGCATTGTCATGTGCGTTGCCACGTCCACGCCGGCCGAGTTGGTTAAGTCTGCGCTTGCGGGCGCCGGGCTCGATGCCTACATGGAGTTTGTGACCACCACGGGCGAGGCGGGACGCTCCAAACAGTTCCCCGATGTGTACGAGCTGGCGCTGCGCCGCCTAGAGGAGCGCCACGGGCACAAGTTTGAGCGCGCGTGGGTGTTTGAGGACGCCGTCTTTGGCCTAAAGAGCTCTGGGGTCGCAGGCTTTAAGCGCGTTGGCATCTATGACCCGCACGGCCGCATGAAGCGCGACGATGTGCGCGCCAACTGCGATATCTTTATCGACAGCTACGAGGACCTGGACTTGGCCCGCGTGCTTTCGTTTGAGGGCTAGGCGAGGGCTGTGGCTTGCAAGGTATTAGTGGTCTGCGGCTCGCCCGTGGTGGCGAGCGCGGATCTGTTGCGTAGGCTAGCAGGGGAGTGCGATTACGTTGTTGCCGTGGACCGCGGCCTGGATGCCCTTCTGGGTGCGGGACTAAGCTGCGACGTGTATGTGGGGGATGCCGACACGGTAAGTGACGCGGGTCGTGCGTTGGTCGATGCCGCCACCGACTTTGAAGTTGAGCGTCACGACCCCTACAAAGACTATACCGACCTGGCGCTGGCGCTCGATTCCGTCCGACGCCGCTGGCCAGGTGCCGAAGTGGTTGCGACCTGCGCCACGGGCGGCCGCCCTGATATGGCCCTAAGCGTCCTAGGCTTACTAGCCAACTACAAAGACGCCCCCGTCTGGATTGCCGAGGACGAGATCACGGCCCGCATTCTGCATGAAGGCGAATCGTGGACCATCGAGGGCGTCGTGGACAAGACGTTCTCTATCATTGCTATAGCCCCTGGGACGGTGGTAAGCGAACGCGGCCTAGAGTGGGAGCTAGATCACGCTTCGTTAGGTCTACTAACCGACACGGGCATCAGCAACGTCGTCAGGGGTACGGCCAAGATCCAAGTCCACCAAGGTGTTGCGATCGGTTATTTGCTGGCGTGAGGGTTTTATCGGGACGGGGCTGAATTGGATAATTTTGGCAAAGCCAAAAAGGGTATATACAATCAGTGGTTGGAAGTTGTTAAACGATCGGTTGGTTTCCGTAAACGGGATTCTGTTTAATCCAACCACTTATCTAACAACCCGCTCATATGCAAATCCAACCACGTGCTTAACAACTTTACTTTTTGATTAAAGGCCTGAAGTCCACCACGCCTTGGCGGGAAAGTCCTTGCCCCGTCGAGTATTCTCGATCGCGCTCGGGGTCTTCCTCGACGAATTTGCACACACCCTTTGCTATGAGAGAGATGAGCCCTTCAAGCTTGATGACGCAATCGAACTCGCAGTCCTGTTGGCTTCCATGTCCGATTCCTTTATGCCCATAACTCGCGATTATCCCGCGCGCATCGCCCTGTACGCAAACCCCGATGGCTTTGTAGGGGCTATAGTCTTCGCCCCTTCCCTCGATGACCGACGACCCCGCATGGATCACCGCGCAGCGAAGCTGATAGAGATCCGATGCCGTAAAGATGCCTCGCTTCTCTATCGTCTCAAACTCCTCTTTTATCTCATCTGGGCGCTTCTCGCCCTTGCGCGCATTGGTCATTTTTCTCCCATCGTTCGGGAGCCCCAGGTACTCCTCGCACCATTTCCGGTAATCCGTCCCGTCGATGTTTGCGCATACGTCTGGGATGGTCACTACGAGAGTCAAAGCGGCGAGCAGCAGCCCTGCGTCGAAGGCGTTTTCGCACTCTTCCACAAGCCTGCTGGGCGTACGGCAGACGACGGCGGGGAACCCGTATTCGTTGTCGCTGCATTTTAAACACGTAGAGGGCATGGGCTCCCAATCGGCAATTGCTGTCATGCTCATAACACCTCGCCCGTTTCTGTGTCGATTCTCGGACCTGTCCTCGGTTCGATGAACTCATCCACCATCTCGTCGTCGCGGTCGCGCTCGGTCACGAAGAGCTGTCCCGGGACGTCGATGCGTGGGTCAATCGTTAGGCTGCTGCTCGCGATGTTGCGATCGAGATGCGGCTCAGCAGTCCCAGTAGTGTAGGCGGGGCGTAGCACTTCGCGCACGTAGTTGACGATACCCAAAATCTCGTTCACGTAGTCGAACGCGAACTTCTCGGCCATGGTCGGTCCTCCCAGGCAAAGACGATTTCAACCAGAGATTCTACAACTGCAATGAGTTGCTCCGCTTTAAATCCAACCATTGACTCAACAAAATGGTAGGAGACATTCTTCAACCAGAAAACTAATAAACCCAACAAGTTATTTTCTTACCCGCCAAAAATAGCTAATTCAGTCCCATTCCAGGAAAACCCGTAAGATAAGACAATCAATCAAA